>NZ_CAJAXH010000216.1 GCF_903946935.1 uncultured Thiodictyon sp. | reverse complement strand
TACGCTTGCCCTGCACTCTTGTTCGCGGCTTACGCCGCTCCGCAGCAGGACCAACACTCGATACGGGCGGGCGGCTAACCCTTACCCGACGGGGACTTTCACCCCGCAAGAGACGCCGAGCTTTGCTCGGCGCGATAACGTAAAGCCTAAAGCGGCGCGCGCCAATGATGACGCGGAGAATTAGCACGACGCCCGTGGCGCGCGCTCGCTTTTGAGGCGCAGGTTAGGCAATTATTGGGTTCCATAACTGAGCCTGGTTCCTTATCTCACCCTAAGGATGCGCTGATTTATTCCGGTGCATCAACGGGGCCTGAGTGATAAAATTCCGGACAACCTGCCACCGCCGATACACTGAACGATGACGCATCCATCCTGCGCCCACCCCGATTTTGCCGGCAAGAAGAAGCGGACCCGCCGGGAGCGATTTCTGGCCGAGATGGAACAGGTCGTACCGTGGGCAGCGCTGCTGGCGGCGTTGTCGCCACACTACTTTCCCAATGCCAGCGGGCGGCGCGGGCGACCACCAGTCGGACTGGAGCGGATGCTGCGGATGTACTTCGTCCAGCAGTGGTACGGCTTGGCCGACGAGGCGACGGAGGACGCGCTCTACGACAGTCGGGCGTTGTGCGACTTCGTTGGCATCGATCCACGCTGCGAGTTGGTGCCGGACGCCACGACGCTGTTGAAGTTCCGGCGGTTGCTGGAGAAGCAGGAGCTGACCAAAACCATCTTCGAGACGGTCAATGCAGGTTTGCGGGAGCGCGGGTTGTTGTTGGACAAGGGCACGCTGGTCGACGCGACCATCCTGGCCGCCCCGTCCTCGACGAAAAACAAAGACAAGGCGCGTGACCCGGAGATGCATCAGACCCGCAAGGGCAACCAGTGGTATTTCGGGATGAAGGCGCATATCGGCGCGGATGCCGAGTCCGGACTGGTCCACACGGTGGTGGGCACCGCCGCCAACGTCGCCGATGTCACGCAGACGGAGCACCTGCTGCACGGCCAGGAGGAGGTCGTGTTCGCCGATGCCGGCTACATCGGGGCCGACAAGCGCGAGGCGCTCAAGGAGCGGCAGGTGGACTGGCACATCGCCATGAAGCGCGGCAAGATCAAGGCGATGGAGGAGGGTCCCCTGAAGGAGTTGACCGTCCAGGCCGAGCGGCTCAAGGCGCAAGTCCGCGCCCGTGTCGAGCATCCCTTTCATGTGGTCAAGAACCTGTTTGACCATGCGAAGGTCCGTTATAAAGGTCTGGCGAAGAACGTCGCCCAACTGCACACGCTATTCGCCCTGGCGAATCTGGTGTGCGCCAAGAAGACCCTGTTGGCCGCCTGATATGGTCAAGGTGCGCCCCGAATGCGGGCCGCCGCGGCAAATTACACGATTGCGAGAGACAACGAGGCTGATTCACAGAAAACGCGAGCAGAACCCTCGTTCTCGGTGAAAAAATCTCGCCCTTCGGAGGCATCTCAGAGGACGACACGATTTAATCAGCGCCTCCTTAGGGCAATGGGCCACTCTGCGCTCTACTCATCCGACCCATTTCCTGCCTTGGCGCACCCGCGCTGCAAAGGCCCGCGCACCCGCCCGGGGTTGCGCACCAGGAGCAGCGAGAGATAGGCGACCTTCTCCCCCCGCAGGCTGCCGACCGACTCCACGACACGTTCATCGGGCGCGCCGACCTTCTCGATGAAACACGCCTGCTCCAGCAGGCCGCGCCGCTCCAGCAGGTCCAAGAGCGGGTCGAGCAACGGCTTGACCTTGAGCAGGACCAGGGTGTCGAAGGAGTCGATGAGCCCATCGATGACCGCGACGCCATAGGCGGCGGGGAGGATGGCGAGCGTCCCGTCCTCCTCCACCAGCGGCGCGGCGATCCGCGCGGCGGCGGCATTGTACGAGGGCACCCCGGGGATCACCTCCACCACCACCGCGGGGACCAGCGCACGCAGCGCCCGCGCCAGATGACCGAAGGTCGAATAGGTGGAGGCGTCGCCCTCCACCAGGAACAGCAGGTCGCGCCCGCTGGCCAACCAGTCGGCGCAGCAGGCCCCGGCGCGCGTCCAGGCCAGGGCCAGGACCCTGGGGTCGCTGGTCATCGGGAAGTGCAGCGCCTGCGCGTCCGCCGGGACCGCAAGCCCGGCCCGCTGCACGATGGCCAGTGCGTAGGACTCCGCGCCCTTGCCCTTGACCGGATAGACCCAGCGGGCGTCCGATTGAAGCGCGGTCCAGCCGCGGCGGGTGATGAGGTCCGGGTCGCCGGGGCCTAATGAGAGACCGATCAGGCGGCCCAGGCGGGGTGGAACGGATTCAGTCATGGTCAAGGTTCCTTAAAGGCAGTCAGTATCCACACCGGATTCAGTGCGGCCAGCCGGTGTAGACCCAGGATCGGCTGGCTACGGGCGACAGTGAGTTGGATGAGGTCCCAGGCGAGCCCTGCCCGGTCCAGTGCCGCGGTGGCGGCGGCCAGGTTTTCCAGTGCAACAAAATTCATCACCAGGCGCCCGCCGGGGCGCAGGCGGGCCGCGATCAGTTCGATCAGTGCATCCAGGGCACCACCCGAGCCGCCGACAAAGACCGCATCGGGGTCCGGCCAGGCGTCCAACCCGACGGGGGCCTTGCCCTCGAACAGGCTGTAGTTGCTCCGGCGCAGACGGCGCGCGTTGGCGCGGGCGTCCGCCACCTGGGCCGCCTCCTTCTCGATCGCCCAGCAATGGCCACGGCGGGCGATGCGGCTGGCCTCCAGCCCGACCGAGCCGGAGCCGGCGCCGATATCCCACACGATGCTGTCCGGGTGCAAGGCGAGCTTCGCAAGGCTGACCGCGCGCACCTCCAGCTTGGTGATCAGCCCGGCGCCCTCGCCGTCCGTGCGACCCTGTTTGGCAAAGTCGCTATCGGCCAGACCGAAGACCTGGCGCCGATCCGCCACGCGCTCAACAATCGCGATATTAGGTGTCGGAAAGGCTTGCCCGGCGGCCTCCTCAAGACCCAAACGGGGAAACAGCGCCTCATCTGGTCTGGCCAGGCGGGCGGCGACCGACAGCCGGACCTCCTCCCCATAGCCCAGGGTCAGCAGCGCCCGGGCGATCCGGTCCGGGCCGTTCGCCGGGCTGGTGAAGACCGCCACCAAGGGGTGCAACGCGACCGCACGCAGCACCCGATACAGCCCGTGATCCGGGGTGGCACCCCAGTCCCAGTCACCGGAATCGGCGCCGTGACAGGAGGCGACCTGCACGTCCTGCCAGGGCCGCTTGAGGCGGGCGAAGGCGAGTTGCAGGGTCGAGGGGACGGGCAGGACCTCCAGCGCCTCCGCGCCCAAGGCCGCGATCAGGCGGCCGGCGATGCCGTGACACAGGGGGTCGCCGGTGGCGAGCACCGCCACCGGCAACCCGCCCGCCTGTGCCTCACGCACCCAGTCCGGGACCTGCGCCAGGGCGCCGTCCATCGCCCGTTGCCGGACCCAGGGGGCCAGGTGCGGGGCGACCAGTGCCAGGGTGCGGACGGCACCGATCACGCAGCCCGCACCGGCCAACCGTGTACGCGCGTCGTCCGCCAGGCCGGCCCAGCCGTCGTCCAGGATGCCGATCAATGCGCAGTCAGTCATGAGCCTCTTCCGCCACGGTGGCGATGGGCTGGCCGTCAAAGTCGCAGGCCAGCACGGTGAGCCGATGGGGTCCGGGGTAGCGTTCGCGCAGGCTCGCGATCACGCGGCCGGCCAACGCCTGGTGCAGTGGGACAGCCAGGCCGATTGCCGCCAGGCCCTCCGCGGCAAAGCGCGCGGTCGCGGCGGCACGGATCTGCTCGACCAGGTCCGGGGGCGCGCCGACCTCGGCGGCCACATCGGCAATCAGGTCGCGGTCCAACTCGGCGCGCCAGGCGTGGGTGACCGCCAATCCCTGGGCGATCTTGGTCAGCTTGCCCACCATGGCGCCGACGATGATGTGTTGCATCCGGTGCTTCACCGCGGCGGTGAAGGCGGCCTTCACGAAGTCGCCCATCTGCACGAAACAGACCTCCGGCAGCGCGGCAAAGGACGCGATGGCGGCCTGCTCGGTGCGCCCGCCGGTGGTGAAGACGACCGTGGTCTGGCCCTGATGGGCGGCCACCCGTACCGCCTGGACCACGCTCGCGCGAAAGGCGGCGGTCGAATAGGGCCGCACGATGCCGGTGGTGCCCAGGATAGAGATCCCGCCTAAGATGCCGAGCCGGGCATTCAGGGTCTTGGCGGCCATCGCCTCCCCGCCCGGGACCGAGATCGTCACCTCAAGGGTATCCCCCGCCGCCAGCAGCGCCGCACCGGCGGCCCGGACGTTCTCGGCGATGTTGCGCCGCGGCACCGGATTGATCGCCGCCGTACCGACCCCGAGCCCCAGCCCCGCCCGGGTCACGACCCCCACGCCGGGACCGCCGTTGAGCACCAACTCGCCCCCGCCGCCGGGGATGCGCTGCACGTCGGCGGTGAGGTGGGCACCGTTGGTCGCGTCCGGGTCGTCCCCCGCGTCCTTCACACAGACCGCGTGGGCGCGGTCGCCCTCGACCCGACCCTCGGTGATCGCAAAGACCGCCCGCTGTCCGTTGGGCAGCAGGCACTCGACGTTGTCCGGCACCCGGCCCTGCACCAGGCCCAGGGTGGCCGCGGTGGCCGCCGCCGCCGCATTAGCGCCGGTGGTGAAGCCGGTGCGACCACTGCGACCGCGGCGGGCGTCGGCTTTGGGGGAGCGATTGCGGGTTTGATGGCCGGGGGTCATGCTTCCTTCACTCCTAAACCGGCCAGAGCCATTACCGGCGCAGCAGGCGATCATATTCTTCGTGAGTACCGATCCAGACCCAGATGTACCCGCCGTCGTCTTCCATGGCGAGCGCGCGATGGTCGCGGCCAACCCGCGCGGACCAGAGCCTTCCCACTTTCTTCAGCTGCAATGAAGGATGACGCGGGTTTTGCTTGAGTAGTTCATAGTTCTTGCGAGCAACGCCCTGCACCGCTTCCGGCAAAGCATAGAAGCAATTCCAGAAACGCCCCGTTGTCTTGTGCTTCACAGGTTACCAAGCGTGCCATTTCTCTTTTCATCAAGCGCCTCTTCGATCAGGAAATCGAGCTTTCCAGAGGCAACATCTCTTTCAATCTCTTCGTCCCAAGCATGCCAATCGCGCTCGGACAACCAGTGCGTCAGCTTCATATACTCACAATAAGGAAGCGCTTCAATGTCGGTCTTGACTTCTTCAAATGTTTTCATATGGAAGACCTCATTATTCAAACGCGAGCTCGCCCTCTGCCAATCGCAACCGATGTTATCACGCAGCCGAGCAAGGAGCGCCACTAATCACCCAATGACAAAGGCGACCTCAGACGGCCTGCGCATGTAGCCGTACACCCAGCGCCCGCGCCACTTTAAGAACAGTTGCCAAGCTGGGATTCCCATCGCCACTCAGCGCTCGATAAAGGCTCTCACGGCTGAGCCCCGCATCCTTGGCGACCTGTGTCATTCCCTTCGCGCGCGCGATGTCTCCAAGCGCCCTGGCGATTCCTGCTGCGTCTTCCGGTGCTTCTTCGAGCCACGCATCGAGGTACGCGGCCATCTCTTCGGGTGTTCGCAGGTGCTCCGCAACGTCGTATGGCGTGGTTTTCGTCTTCTCCTTGGATACTCTGGTGGCGTATACCTTCGGCATGATTGGCTACTCGGTAAAATTCTTGGCCAGACAGATCGCGGTGGCGATATCTTTCTGTTGGGTCGACTTGTCCCCGCCGGCGAGGAGCAATAGCAGTCGCGTTCCCCGTAGCGAGTAATACACCCGGTACCCGGGGCCGACATCGACCTTCAATTCAGATACACCGTCGGTCAGGTCTCTGTGGCTGCCAGGGTTTCCATGGACCAACCTGTCCACGCGAACCAAAATCCTCGCCCGGGCTGAGCGATCCTTCAGCTCGTCAATCCAATGCCGGTACTCATCGGTTTTTTCGACACGCATGGCCTTAGTGTAGCCTATCAGCTACACACGTCAAGGACGGCGCTTCATGCGACAGAACTCAACATGCTTGCGGTTCGCTTCGCCTTGCCGGGGTCAGGACGCCTGCGCGCCGCCAGCCTCCTCCGCCGCCAGCGCTAACAAGGCATGAATCGCCGCAACGACCAGGGTCGAGCCGCCCTTGCGGCCCTGCACAGTAATCCATGGAACCTCAGTGACCTGCGCCAGCAGCGCCTTGGACTCGGCCGCTGAGACGAAGCCGACCGGCATGCCGACGACAAGCGCCGGGCGCACGCCCTCCTCCGCAATCAGTCGCAGGACCTCCAGCAGCGCGGTCGGGGCGTTACCGATGCCGATGATGGCGCCATCCAGCAACCCGAGTCCCTGGGCCTTGCGCATGGCCTGCACGGCGCGGGTGGTGCCCTCGGCCTGGGCCTGGGCGATCGCGTCGGGGTCGGCGATGAACTGATAGGGCGTCAGACCGAAGCGGGCGAGCCGCGCGCCCGAGAGCCCGGCCAGGATCATCCCGACGTCAGCGACCACGGGTCGGCCGGACTGGCGCAGTGCCGCCAGTCCGGCTGGGACCGCCTGCGGGTGAAAGGCGGTCAGACCATTCATCTCAAAGTCCGCGCTGGCGTGGATCATCCGCCGCACGATCGACCACTGGCCCGGGTCGTAAGCATGGGGGCCGGCCTCCCGGTCGATGATGGCGAATGAGTCGTGCTCAATCGCCCGGCCCGCGCTGGTGTCCTGCTCGGTTACTGCCTGCTCACCGCTCATATTGGTCTCATTGTTCATTGGGCGCTCGCGGCGCAGAGCGCCTGACACAGGCGTGACACCGCCCAGCGGTGTCACGAGGGATTAGACGTGGGTATGGGCATGGTCGTGCAGGTGCTCCGCCTGTGCCGCCGCGCGGTATTTGCAGCCGTCGCACTCCAGGAGCCCGCCCGCGGGCAGGTCGCGACCCTCGGCGCGGGCGTCGAGCAGGCTGAAGATGCCCTCGTCGAAGCCGAAGTGCGCACTCAAGGCAAAGGCAACGCCCGGATACTGGCCGCGCAGCCGCGCCACCTGGGCGGCGATACGCTCGGTGAGACGGCCGGCAAAGAGATACACCGGCACGATCAGGATTTGGGTCATGCCCAGCCGCACCTGACGCTGCACCACCGTCTCCAGCCGCGGCCAGGCGATGCCGGTAAAGGCCAGATCCACCAGGTCGTGGTCATTGCCCTCGAAGAGCCAGCGCGCCATCCGAGCCAATTCGCCGTTGGCACCCGCGTCCGAGGAACCGCGACCCAGCAGGATGACGCCGGTGGTGCGGGGATCGGGCACGGCGAGCTCGGTCATCAGGCCATCGAGCCGACCCTGGAGCACGGCCAGCACCTCGTGCCCCATGCCGATGTGGGGCACGCAGTCGAAGGTTACCAAGGGGTGGCGGAGCCGCGCGGCATCGATGGCGGCGGGGATCTCCATCTTGACGTGCCCGGCGGCATTGAGAATGAAGGGCAGGACCACCACCCGCCGGGACTCACGCGCGGCCAGGTCCAGCCCGGCGTCCAGCAGGACGGCGTCCCACTCGATGAAGCAGGTGGCAATATGCCAGTCGGGGTGACGCGCCTGCCACTGCTCGGCAAATTGCAGGGTCTCGGCATTGCCCCCGTGGGCGCGCGAGCCGTGGCCGACCAGCAATAAAGTGGTGTCTCTCATGTGTCGGACTCCGCAGTGACGGCGCGGCGGAAGCGGTGTCCGAAGGCCGGGTCATAGAGCTTGGAGGGGGTGAGTTCAGCCCAACCACCGGCCCCGAGCGCGGGGCTCGCGATGATCATCGCCTGGGCGCCAATCCCGGCCTCACGGCAGCGCTGGTCGATGTCGTCGAGGCGACCGCGCACGATCAGCTCGCGCCCCGGCCAACTCGCCTTCTGCACCACCAGGATCGGGGCGTCCGGCGCCCAGCCGGCGGCGCTCAAGGCCCGTTGGACCTCGGGCATCAGGGTCGCGGACAGATAGATGCACAGGGTGCTGTGGTGGGCGGCCAGGGCCTCCAGTCCCTCCCCATCCGGCATCGGGGTACGCCCGGCCACGCGGGTGAGGATCACCGTCTGGGTGACCTCCGGCAGGGTCAGGCTCTCACCGGCCGCCGCCGCGGCGGCCATCGCCGAGGTCACCCCCGGCACCACCCGCCAGGGGATGCCGGCCGCGTCGAGCGGCCGGGTCATCTCGATCAAGGCGCCGTAAAGCCCAGGGTCGCCGGTCTGTAGCCGCACCACCGTCTCGCACTCACCGGCGGCGGCGATCAGCCAGTCGGCGATCTGCTCCAGGGTCATCGATTTGGAGTCCTGCACCCGACAGCCGGCAGGGGCATAGCGGGCCGCTGCCGCGTCCACCAAAGAGCCGGCAAAGAGGATGGCGCCGGCCTGTTCGATCAGGCCACGCCCCTTGACCGTGATCAGGTCCGGGTCACCCGGTCCGGCACCGACGAACCACACGCAACCCATGACGACCTCACCGGACTTCCCGTTTCACCCCGTGGCGCGGTTGCACCGCGGGGAACCCAAAGTAAGACGGTAGGATAAGCCAGGGGTACGCAGCCGGGCAAGCCGGGTTTGACCCCGGCGCACCCGCCATTTTAGACTGCCGCTCCAACGAAGCCGGTTCCTGCTTGGGCGAACGTCCAGGTGGGATGAAAAGGGAACATGGTCCATGCCATGGCTGCCCCCGCAACTGTAAGCAGAGAGTCGAAGCCCACACCGCCACTGGTCGCCCGCACGGGGCTGGGAAGGCGGGCGATGACCGTGACCTGCAAGCCAGGAGACCTGCCGGCCCCGTACGTTTGACTGCCGGGCGGGGTGCCCCGGTGGCGAGGTCGCATCGCGCGCAAGGCCCTGCCGGCCACCGGGCCGCCGGCCCGTTCATTGAAGCGTCACTCTCCGCCCGACACCCCGCGACCATCGCCTTGGGGAGACTGTACGCTATGCACATTATGGAGGGGTTCCTGCCCCCGCTCCACGCCGCCGCCTGGACCGTCGTGGCCATCCCGTTCCTGGTCGTCGGCGCGCGGCGCATCACCCGGATCACCAACGAACACCCGCGCACCAAGCTCTTGCTGGCCAGTGCCGGGGCCTTCGCCTTTGTCCTCTCGGCGCTCAAGATCCCCTCGGTGACCGGCAGTTGCTCGCACCCGACCGGCACCGGACTGGGGTCGATCCTGTTCGGCCCGCCGGTGATGGCGGTACTGGGGGCCATCGTGCTGCTGTTTCAGGCCCTGCTCCTGGCCCATGGGGGACTGACCACCCTGGGGGCCAACATCGTCTCAATGGCCATCGTCGGCCCCTGGGTCGCCTATGGCTGCTTCCGCCTGACCCGCCCCCTGGGCCTCGGCATCGCGGTCTTTCTGGCGGCCATGCTGGGTGATCTGGCGACCTATCTGGTCACCGCCACCCAACTCGCCCTGGCCTTCCCCGACCCGGTCAGCGGTTTCCCGGGGGCGCTGGCCAAGTTCGGCGGGGTCTTTGCCCTGACCCAGGTCCCGTTGGCCGTCATCGAGGGCCTGCTCACGGTGGTGGTGGTCAATCTGCTCACCGAGTTCAGCCGCGACGAACTCAGTGAGCTCGGCTTTAACCGGCGGGTGGCCGACGACGGCGGTGCCACGCTGGCACCCATCCAATCGCCGACCAGCTAGCGGAGCACCAGATGAAGCGCATCAACCTGATCCTGCTGGGATTGGTCGTGGCGATTGCCGCCCTGCCCCTGCTGCTGCCGGTCACCCGCGGACTGGCCGAGCCCTTCGCGGGGGCCGACGCCCAGGCCCAGGCGGCCATCACCCAGAGCAATCCGGACTATCGGCCCTGGTTCTCGCCCCTGTGGGAGCCGCCGAGCGGCGAGATCGAATCCTTCCTCTTTGCCCTGCAGGCGGCACTGGGGGCCGGGCTCCTGGGCTATTACCTGGGCCTGCGCCGGGGGCAGGGCCAACGGCAGACCCGGCGGCGCCGGGGAGAGGCGCCGCGGCGCGGGGCGGACGCCGCCGATGTTCCCGATTGACCAATACGCCTGGACCCACCGCTGGCGCGGCCATCACCCGGCCGAGCGCGCGGTGCTGGCGGGCGGGATGCTACTGATCGCCATCACGGCGCCGCCGCTCGCCACCGCCCCCCTGGTCGTGCTGGCCATGGCCGGGGCCACGGTGGCGGGCGCAGGTGTGCCGCTCGCCGCCTGGCTGCGGGTGATGACCATACCGGCGGGTTTCCTGCTCTTGAGCCTGCCCTTTCTGGCGGTGTCATTGGACCTGACCGACGGCGTGGCGCTCACCGTGTCGGCCGCCGGTGCCTGGCTCGCGGTGGCGGTCGGTCTGCGCTCACTGGCCGCGGTGTCCGCACTCGCCTTCCTGACCCTCACCACCCCGGTCGCCGAGTTGGTGCCCTGGCTGCGCCGGGTCGGCGTGCCGCAGGCGGTGGTGGAGATCGCACTACTCATCTACCGGCTGCTCTTCATCCTCGCGGACTGCGCCGACGCCACCCGGCACGCCCAGGAGGCGCGGCTGGGCTACAGCACGACACGGCGGGGTATCCGCTCGCTCGGCCTGCTGGCGGGGACCCTCCTGACGCGCGCCCTGGCGCGGACACGGCGCCTGGAGATCGGGCTCGCGGCCCGCGGGTTCGAGGGTGAGTTACGGGTGCTGGCCAGCGAACGTACACTGTCGCGGCCCCGGCTGGCGGCTGTCGCCGCACTGCTGTTCACCGTAGCGGCGCTCGGCCTGACCCTGGATCGGGCGCTGCATTGACCGCCCCCATCCTGGATGCACAAGGGCTGAACTACGCCTATCCGGGCGGTGTGGCGGCCCTGCGGGGGATGAATCTCAGCGTTCAGCGCGGGCGGCGGCTCGCGCTCCTGGGCTCCAACGGCTGCGGCAAGACGACGCTCTTGCTACACCTCAACGGCACCCTGAGGCCAGGCGCTGGCCAGGTCCTGATCGACGGGCAACCGGCCGGCTATGACCGCGCGTCGCTCGCCGCCTGGCGCGGGCGCGTCGGGCTGGTCCTGCAGGAACCGGACGACCAACTGTTCTCGGCCACCGTTTACCAGGATGTCTCATTCGGCCCGCTCAACCAAGGACTCAGCGAGCCGGACGCCCGCGAGCGGGTGCGCGAGGCCCTGGCGGCCCTGGACATCGCGGAGCTCGCCGAGCGCGCCACCCATCTGTTGAGCTTCGGTCAGAAAAAGCGGGTGGCGATCGCCGGGGTCCTGGCCATGCAACCGCAGGTGCTGATCCTGGACGAGCCGACCGCCGGGCTGGATGCGCCCGGCGTGACTCAGCTCAAGGCCGCCCTGGAGCGGCTCCAGGCACGCGGCACCACCCTGGTCTTCTCCACCCACGACGTGGACCTGGCCTACGCCTGGGCGGACGACGTGGCCATCCTGGGCGAGGGGCGCTTGTTGCGCCAGGGCGGGACGGTGGCGACCCTTGCCGACGCGGACCTACTCGCCGCCGCTCAGTTGAACACACCGACCATCCTGACCCTGGCCGCCGCGCTGCGGGAGCCGGGCCGCCCCTGGCCGGGGGGGCAACCGCCGCGTACCGCGGAGGATTTGGTCGCCTGCTTGGGCGAACGTCACGATCCCGGGAGATTTTAGCGGCAAACCATGCCACGGCGAGACAGGCCTTGATCATCGTTCCGGCCACCCTGGGGTCGGAGTCCAAGGCTTCAGCCTTGGATGGACAGGACCAAGGCTGAAGCCTTGGACTCCAGACGATGACCGCCGGCCTCAACGATGATTGAGGCCGCGAGACAGTCGCGCCTTCGCCTACCAACTGACCCCGAACCCACAGCCCCGAAGGGGCGTAAGATACCAGCCCAGGGCAACGCCCTGGGTTGTGCGCAGTTCGATCCTTAGCCCTGAAAGGGCGTGACATAAGCCCACCCCAAACAGCGGCCGAGTTTCGAACCGCGTTACCTCATCCTTCATCGCCAAGCCCCCAAACGACGATGCGAATTACCCGAATCGAGATCGACAACTTCAAGTCCCTAGTCGGGTTCAGTCTCGATCTGGCAGGGTTTACGTGTCTGATTGGGCTCAACGGTTCCGGCAAGTCGACAATACTGCAAGCTGTCGATTTTCTCTCCTGTTTATTTCGGGGGAATGTATCAGGCTGGCTCGCTCAAAGACAATGGCAATCCGCCGATCTTGGCTCGCAACTCATCCAAAAAAGAAACATCGATCTATCCCTCCACCTTACAGATGGGGACATTAGCTTCCATTGGCGAGGCACTTTCAATCGCACACTATTACATTGCACCCAGGAATCACTAGTCGTCGGAGGTATCGAGTTTTTTCGTGTAGAAGGCGGGGATCTATCAACCGTAGTGGGCGGGAACCTGACAACATTCGAGGTTTCGGATATAGGCTCCACAGGAACGGTCGTGAGGGAATCGATCAAGATCCTATTCAAACACCAGGGCTCTATTCTCTCCCAAATAAAAAGGAGCTCAATGTCTAAGCAGGTCATGCGATTCCGAGAGTTCATGCAACAGACAACGTCGCTTGACCTGCTCGCACCTCAATACCTTAGGCAGCGCACCCGTGACAGCGGAGGTGGACTCGGCCTTGGGGGAGAGCGGCTGTCGGCGTTTCTGCACGAGTTATCGACGGCTCAACGACAAAAGTTGGTCGAGCAGCTCCGCCAATGTTACCCGCAATTGGAATCCCTCAGCACCCAATCGCTGCGTTCGGGATGGAAACAACTCACGGTTCAGGAGCGATTCGGCGATCGTCGATTGAGGACCGAGGCACGCCAGGTCAACGACGGCATGCTGCGGTTGATGGCGATTCTGGCGGAGCTCTTGACGGATACGCAATTCCTCCTGTTTGACGAGATCGAGAACGGCATCAACCCTGAACTGGTCGAGTTCCTGTTGGACACCCTGATCCGAGCACCACAGCAGATCCTGGTCACCACCCACAGCCCCATGATTCTCAACTATCTCGAAGACGATGTGGCCCGTGCGGGGGTGCAGTACATCTACAAAACACCCGAAGGCGCGACTCGCTCGGTGCCGTTCTTCTCGATTCCCTCTTTAGCCCGTAAGTTGGAGGTCATGGGGCCTGGAGAGGCCTTCGCGGACACTGAGCTTTCACGACTGCATGAGGAGATTGCGGAAATGCCCGCCGCGGACCAGGATACCGGTCGTGCTGTTCCTCGTTAGCGGCGAAGGACCGAGCGATATGGGCCGGTGCCAGGGTCCGGACCCATGCCAAGGCGATCGGTTCGAGCCAGGTCCGATGGCGTGGATCGTCGCTCAAATCGCCGAGAAGACGTTACAGCAATCGCCTATCGCGACCGGATTGGTCCGATTTGTCTCCGAGGGGACGCTCGATGAAAAGGCCAAGACCCTGAAGCCGAAAACCTTTCCCGGCAAAAAACGAAAGCAGGAAACCGCGCTCTTCTATCGTCCTGCCAGGGCTTTGGCGCGAATGGCTTGCGATCTCGCGGCGCAGTCTGGAGAGCGGGTTGTTGCAGTATTGTTCCACGATGCAGATGGAACGCGATCGGCAAGGCGAGGACTCTGGCAGGACAAATGGGATTCGATGATCAACGGCTTCAACGTCGAGGGCTTCCATTTCGGTGTTCCAATGATTCCAAAGCCGAAATCAGAGGCCTGGCTCCTGTGTGCGCTGAAGGCGAACCAGCCTTACCAACACTGCGCACGTATTGAGGATGAGTCCGGCAATGACAGTGCGGCGAATAACCTGAAGACGCAACTCAAAAATGAGCTGAGCGAGGAACCGACCAGCTCGCTCCTCGCCGAGAAGGTGGGGAGCGGAGAAGTTGATGTGTTCAGGATCGACATGCCCAGCTTCCGGAAGTTTCGTGAACGCCTGGAATACTTGATCGTCTCAGCCAAGCCGCAATAACCGTCATCATCGTTCCGGTTACGGACCTGCATAGGTCGCCCTTCAGGGCGCCCTACACTGGCGTGAGCAACGTCGCCAGCGCGCCCCCCCGCTTGCCAGCAGTCTTCACCTCATACATCGCCTCGTCCGCGCGGCGCAGCAGGGCGGCGCCGTCCGGCCCATTCGCCGGGAACAGGCTGATACCGATGCTGGCCCCGATACCCACCGGACCATCGGGTAGCGCGATGGGCGCACAGATGGCCGCGAGCAGACGCTCGCCCAACGCCAGGACCCCGGAGTTCTCGGACACATCGCGCAGCAGGACCGCGAACGCGTCCCCGCCCAGCCGCGCCACGGTATCGGGGCGGCGCACCACCTCCAGCAGGCGCGCGGCCACCTGGCACAGCACCCGATCGCCGGCCGCGTGACCCCGGGTGTCGTTGATCCCCTTGAAACCGTCCAGGTCGATGAACAGTTCGAGCGCGTGCTGGCCATTGTTGGCGCTCTGGACCTCGAACCCGAGCCGGGCGATGAATTGATGGATGGCGATCAGCAGCACCGGGTCGTCGTCTACCACCAGGGCGCGGTAGGGCTGGTCGCGGGGGGCAATCAGCATGCCGCGTCGCCGCCCCCGGTCTCCCGCAACTGCGCAAGCGCCGGCAGGACGCGGCCGGTCTCGGTCTCCAGATCGGCCAGCAGGCCCGCTACCGCGGCCAGTTCGCCTGACTTGCCCAGCGACTCCAGTGCGCGGGCCAACCGGACCAGTTCGCGTGAGAAATAGGGGACGTACCACGATAACGCTCGGGACCTGTAAGCCTGCGGACAGGTCTTGCAATCATACCTCTGCGTGGTTGCAGGACCGGACCCTCGGGCCCGCTGGCGTCAGCCCTGAGGAGCGCGGCGTCGAACCCCGCGCCTGGCCCATTCGCGTGGACCGCCGCCGGTCTCAGATATGAACCGCCTCCCGCTCGATGTGGGGTCGCAACTCGGGGCGCGGGGCCTTCTCTGTGACCAGATCGACGGGGCGGCCCCGCAGGTCTTCGAGGTAGAACTGGACGCCAAAAAAACGCTCCGACGTGGCCGGTCCATTCGATCAAATCTCCAGGCGCGACGAGAGCCTAGCACGCAAGACCGGAGGCTGGACGCACCCCGATCCGCAGACCGATAGCGGATCGTGGCTGCGCCACCTAAAATCACGCTGCCATCGCCGCGACCGACGCTTCGAGTAAATTACACAGGGTACTGGCGCGCGCCCCGGTAAAATTCCCGTGCTGTCCGCCCGCGCATCGCCGCGAGGTCCCCGGGCGACATCGCCTGGACGGGGCAATACGTCAACGCGCCGCACGCTCACTGGGTTGTAAACTGCCTGTTCTGATGGTCGTTTTGACAATTGGGATCGCTCATGAAACTGCGGCTGCTCCTCGCCATCCTGCTGCCCTTCGCCGTCTGTGGCGTGCAATGGCTGCTCTGGGACTATCTCGATCCCTATGCCTGGTTCCTGTTCTTCCCGGCGGCCTACTTCAGCGCCTGGATCGGCGGGCTGTGGGGGGGGCTCGCCGGGACGACGATCGGCACCCTGCTTGTCTGGTATGTCTTCATGCCGCCGCCCAGCTCCTTCGCCCTGGATGCGCCGACCGCGACCTTCCCCATCCTGGTATTCCTGGTCATGGGCGCCTTGTTCGCGTTCTTCTTCGAGCGCCTGCGTCAGGCGCAAGCGCGTGGCGAAACCCGCTTCGAGGCCACCTTCGAGCAGGCCGCGGTCGGCATCGCGCTGGTGGCGCTGGACGGCAGTTGGCTGCGCGTCAACGGCAAGCTGTGCGAGATCGTCGGCTACGGCCATGACGAATTGCTGGAACGGACCTTTCAGGACATCACGTATCGGGACGACCTGGAACAAGACCTGGAGCATGTGCGCCGGTTGCTCGCGGGCGACATGACCACCTATGCGATGGAAAAGCGCTATCTGCGCAAGGACGGCAGCCTCGTCTGGGTTAAGCTCACCGTCGCCCTGGTGCGCAAGCCCGACGGATCGCCGGACTATTTCATTTCGGTGATCGAAGACATCCAGGCGCGCAAGGAGTCCGAGGCGGACGCCATCGCGAGCGAACAGCGCTACCGTGAGTTGGTGGAAAGCGCCAACAGCGCCATCCTGCGCTGGGCGCCCGACGGCCGGATCGCCTTTTTCAACACGTTTGCCCAGCGGCTATTCGGTTGGCGGGCCGAGGAGGCGATCGGCGAGGCCGTCAGCCTGCTGGTGCCCGCGCAGGACTCCAGCGGGGCGGACCTGACCGGTCTGGTCGAGGACATCGCGAACCACCCGGAGCGTTATCTCAACAACATCAATGAAAATATCTGCCGCGATGGCCGCCGCGTCTGGATGCATTGGACCAACCGGGCGCTGCGCGACGCGCACGGCGAGGTGGCCGGAATACTGGCCGTCGGCAACGACATCACCGAGCAGAAGCAGGCCGAGGAGGCGCTACGGCAGAAAAATGAGGAGCTTGAGCGCTTCAATCAGGCCGCGATCGGGCGCGAGCTACAGATGATCGCGCTGAAACGCCAGGTCAACGCGCTGTCGCGGCAACTGGGCCGGGAGCCGCCGTTCGACCTGTCCTTCGCGCAGACGGTTGAGCCCCCCGCCGGGAGTCCAGTGCCATGAGCGATGCCGGCGAACAACACGCGGCGATGCCGCTCAAGACCTTTCTGCATTGGCTGATCTGGTGGTGCATCCTGCCGCTGTTGTTGCTGGCGCTGTGGCTGGCCTACGACAGCCTGCGCACCGAGCAGGCCGAGCGCAATCGGGAGGCCGCGCGGTTGGCGCAGAACATCGCCACCGCGATCGACCAGCGCCTGGAGGCCCGCATACGCGCCCTGAACATGCTGGCGGTCTCCCCCTTGCTGGACGACCAGGCACGCTGGGGCGATCTCTACCAGGAGGCCCAGGGCTTCCGCGAGAGCTTCGGCAGCCATGTCATCCTCGCCGATGTCGGCGAGCCGATGCACATGCTATTCAATACCCGCTCGCCCTTCGGCGCCCCCTTGCCACTGCTGCCCCGACCCCAGGGCCACGCCGCCGCGCCCGCCGCGGTGGCAACGGGCAAGCCGGCGGTGGGCGACAGTTTTGTCGGTCCAGTGGCGCAGGAACCCCTGGTCGCCATCGCCGTGCCCGCGTTGCGCGAGGGCAAGCCCGCCTTCGTCCTGGTCACGACCTTTGAGACCAGCCAATTCCAGCGGCGCCTCGACCAAGTCGCGTTGCCCGCCGGCTGGGTGGTGAGCCTGCGCGACGGTCGCGGCGATGTCATCGCCCGCCGTACGCCGCCGGGCTTCGACGCGGCGCGCGAGGTGGACCCGGCCGGGCGCTTTGAGGTCCGCTCGGCGGTCTCACCCTGGTCCGTGACGGTGGAGGTCCCGCGCGCGGTTGCACGGGCGCCCCTGCTGGTGACCGGTACCGCCTTGGGGCTGGGACTCCTGGGGACCACGCTGGCGGGCGTGCTCGGCGGCCTGGCGGCCAGTCGGCGGCTGGCGCGCGCGGTGGCGACGCTGACGCGCGCTGCCGCGGACGCGGACGCGCGGGCGCCGGCCATCCTCGAGATCGCCGCCGCCCGGCGCCTGCTCGACGCCGCCTCGGCCGGCCTGCGCGAGAGCGAGGCGGGACTGCGACTCTGGGCCGAGTCGTTCGAACAGGCCCAGTTGGGACTCGTCATCACGGACGCCCGCAGCAACACCGTGACCGCGGTCAACCCCGCCTTTGCCCGTGAGCGTGGCTACGAGCGCGAGGAGATGGTTGGTATGCCGATCCGGCAACTCTTTCCCAGCGACCGCGCCGCCGAGGCGCGCGCCATGATCGCGACCCTGGATGCCACCTCCCATGGCGTCTTTGAAATGGAGCACATCGGCAAAGACGGTCGTCGCTACCCAGTGCTGCTCGATATCACCGTCATGCGCGATGCGCACGGGCAGCCCCTGAGCCGTATTGCCTTTGTTTTGGACCTCACCGAGCGCAAACGCGCCGAGCAGGCACTGACTGAGGCACACGCCGCCGCGCTCCAACAACAGCAGCGGGCACGGCTCGCCATCCTCAATCAGATGCAGGACGCCAATGCCGCCCTGGGCGAGGCGCAGACGGCGCTGGCCGCCCTGCGGGAGAGCGAGGCGCATGTCCGCCTGCTCAACCGCGATCTGGAGCAGCGTGTGGCGGAGCGCACCGCCGAGCTGTCCGAGGCGCGGCTGCGCGCGGAGGCGGCCAAGAGCGCCTTCCTCGCCAACATGAGCCACGAGATCCGCACGCCGATGAACGCCATCGTCGGGCTGACCCATCTGCTGCAACAATCGGGGCTGACGCAGGGGCAGCGCGAGCACCTGACCAAGATCAACGCGGCGGCCTATCACCTGCTGTCGATCATCAACGATATCCTCGACCTGTCCAAGATCGAGGCCGGTCGCATGCAGTTGGAGGAAACGGACTTTGCCCTGCAGGAGATCCTGGCACACGTCGACTCACTCATCGCCGAGTCGGCCCGGGCCAAGGGGCTGACGGTGGAGACGGATGGCGATGCCGTGCCGCTGTGGTTGCGCGGCGATCCGACCCGTTTGCGCCAGGCGTTACTCAACTTCGCCGGCAATGCGGTCAAGTTCACCGAGCAGGGTCGGATCGCCATCCGTGCCCGGTTAGAGCAGGAGGACGGCGAGCGGCTGCGGGTGCGCTTCGAGGTCGAGGACACCGGGATCGGAATCGCGCCGGACCAACTCGCCCGATTGTTCGATGCCTTCGAGCAGGCCGACCAGTCGACCACGCGCCGCTATGGCGGCACCGGGCTGGGGCTGGCCATCACGCGCCGGCTGGCACGTCTGATGGGTGGCGATGCGGGTGCCGTGAGCGAACCGGGCAAGGGCAGCCGCTTCTGGTTCACGGCCGAGCTTCGGCGCGGACAGGGCACCAAGACCGAGCCGGACACGGTGCGGGCCAAGGACGCCGCCGCCGAGCTCGCCCGCACCCGCGCCGGTGCGCGCATCCTGCTGGCCGAGGACAACGCGATCAATCAGGAAGTGGCCTGCGAGATCCTGCGCGCGGTGGGCCTCGCAATCGATGTCGCGGCCGATGGTCGCCAGGCGCTCGAGCAGGTGCGTACCCAAGACTACGACCTGATCCTGATGGACATGCAGATGCCGGAACTCAGTGGGATCGAGGCCACGCGGGCGATTCGCGCCCTGCCGGGCCGGGGTCAGGTGCCCATTCTGGCGATGACGGCCAATGCCTTCGATGAGGACCGGCGCAACTGTCTGGCCGCCGGTATGAACGACTTCATTGCCAAGCCGGTCGACCCAGACGTCCTGTATGCGGTGCTGTTGAAGTGGCTGCCGCCTGGCGGCCGCGCGGCCTTTGCTGCTGACGCGGCGGTCGCGGGCGCCGCGGCCAATACTCTGCACACGCGCCTCGCCGCGATCGATGGCCTGGATCTGACGCAAGGGTTGTCGATCACGAACAATCGCCTGGAGTTCTACGCGCACCTGTTGTCGCTGTTCCTGGAGCAACATACGGATGACCCCGAGCGCCTGCGTCAGTCGGTTCAAGACGGGGATACGGCGGCGATGCAAGGCATCGCCCACACGCTCAAGAGCGCGGCGGGTAACCTTGGGGTCAGCGATGTGCGCATACTGGCCGAGTCGGTGCTGGCGGCCTTACATCGACAGGGACCCGAAGCGCCCGCCCAGGCGCTGCGCCTCGCGGACGCGTTGGAGCACGTGCGAGGGAAGCTGCGTCATGCGCTGGAGAGCGGTTGCACCTTTGGTTCCGGATGACAATCCCCGCCGAGTCGGGCGGCTCTCGTTGCCACAGCGGCCGTTGTTCGGCCGCTCACAGCCTGACGATCCTTGCTCGCCGCGAAAGTGGGACCGCGTGACCGCGACCGGCGGCCTGCTGGCCGACTTGGCCGCTGTAATGGTGTCGCAGTTCCCGTCGCTTCCGGCCTTGCCGGTGCCTGCACCGTCACCAGTAGACAACTCGCTCGACCGATAACTACATCAAAGCCAAGGCCGCCATAGCCAACCCAGCAGCGCGGCCGCCACCACCGCCAGCACGACGGCGAGGATGATCAGGTCCTGCACCCAGATTGAGGAGGGTGAGACGTTCATGAGGCAATACCTTTTGGACGCAAACGGTCGTGTTACCAGGGGAGCCATCTGGGATCGGCTAGTACCCCATTGCACCCGCAGTCACCTGAAAACACGATGCTTCACAGGGCTCCGGTCAGCAAGGTGGCGTGCATAGGCGGAGGCCTTGCCACCGCGGCGGACGGGCGAGACTGGCCGGAGTCGGGGCACTGACGCCGGCACAGTGGGGGGAACTGTGCCGGCGTTAGGGCGCCGACTCCGGACGCAGTGGGGGGAACTGGGCGAGTTCGGCAGGTCGATCAAATACCGCGATAGAGCTGCGACGCGTTCTCGTTGAAGGCGCGGGCGATCATGTCGGCGACCGCCCGGTCTTGCTTGATGCTGTCGCGCGACGCCGGTTTGGACGGCCGCGCGGTCCGGGACTGCTGAGTGGTACGTGAGTCGCGGGAGTGGATTGGGTAGGTGTACATGGCTGATCTCCTGACGCTGTCTTGGCGTGATCGGGGCGCGGTTGATCGCGACCTTGGGCACAGCGTACGGGAGGGCGGTTAGACAACGCCTGAGCGTGACCTTCAGCAAACGGTCAGGTGTGGATGTACTGGGCGTTGACGTGTTGCTAGCCAGCGGCCGGTGTCGGAGCTCCGACCGCGGATCATCTCAGCGACCCGTCACGGCCAGGGGGCCGCTCCTAAGGGCGCACCCAAGCCCCCCCGGCCGCGCGGATGCGCTATGCTTCGGCGGTCGAGACTGCACAGACCTTGCATCGGGCGTTGCTGCAACCTTGCCTGGCGCCCAAGTCCATCCGCTCCGACCGCCGCAGGTAAGCCGCCATGCCTGACCCCAAAGAGACGATCCCGACCGCCGCCGCAGTTCCGGTCGCCGAGCCGGCGCCCCCGAAGACGGAGCGAGCGGCCGACCGCCCGCCCCCGCCACGCCGCCGCGAGGGCATCGAGCGCTCGTTGCTCGGCGCCCATATCCCCGAGACCATCGACCGGATGGTCAACGCCAACATCGCGCGCGCCACCGGCGGTATCTCCCCGGCGGTGCTGGCGATGGCCTATTTCGACTGGATGATTCACCTGGGTCTGGCGCCGGGCAAACAGGCGCTGTTGACCGAAAAGGCGGTGCGCAAGCTGGTGCGGTTGGCGCTCTATTCCGGCGACTCCTTGCATGACCACCAGACGCCGCCCTGTATCGAACCGCTGCCGCAGGATCGCCGGTTCGCCGGCGAGGACTGGCAGCAATGGCCCTATAACCTGATCTATCAGTCGTTCCTGCTCACCCAGCAATGGTGGCATAACGCCACCACCGACAACCGCGGGGTCAACCGGCAGGACGAGGCCATGGTCTCATTCGTGACACGGCAGATCCTCGATATGTTCTCGCCATCGAACTCGCCGCTCACCAATCCGGAAATACTCAAGGCCACCATGGCGGAAGGCGGCCAGAATCTGGTCCGCGGTTGGGCCAATCTCATGGCCGACATGAAGCGTCAGGCCGGCGGTCAAGCCCCGGACGACACCGCGCAGCAGTTTGTGGTCGGGCGCGATGTCGCCATCACGCCGGGGCAGGTCATCTTCCGCAACCATCTGATGGAGGTGATCCAGTACCAGCCGGCCAGTCAGCAAGTCTATGCCGAGCCGATCCTGATCGTGCCCGCCTGGATCATGAAATATTATATCCTCGACCTGTCGCCCCACAATTCCATGATCCGCTATCTGGTGGAGCAAGGGCACACGGTATTCACCATTTCATGGATCAATCCGACCCCGGAGGACCGCGACCTGGGCCTGGAGGATTACCGCAAGAGCGGCGTGATGGCGGCGCTGGATGCCGTCTCCGCGGTCCTGCCGGGACACCAGGTCCACACGGTGGGCTATTGCCTGGGCGGCACCCTGCTCGCCATCGCCGCGGCGGCCATGTCGCGCGACGGCGATTCCCGCATCAAGACACTGACCCTGCTCGCCGCCCAGACCGATTTCAGCGAGGCCGGCGAGCTGTTGTTGTTCATCAACGAGAGTCAAGTCGCCTTTCTGGAGGACATGATGTGGGATCAAGGCGGCCTGGACGCCGACCAGATGGCCGGTGCCTTCCAGTTGCTGCGCTCCAATGACCTGATCTGGTCGCGACTGGTGCATGACTATCTGCTCGGTCAGCGTCAATCGCAGAACGACCTGATGGCCTGGAATGCCGATCCGACCCGCCTGCCCTTCCGCATGCATTCGGAATATCTGCGCCAGCTCTTCCTCGATAACGCACTGGCCAGCGGCCATTACAAGGTCAATGACCGCCCGATCGCCATCACCGATATCCGCGCGCCGATCTTCGCCGTCGCCACCGAGCGGGATCATGTCGCGCCCTGGCGTTCGGTCTATAAGATCAATCTCTTGACGGACGCCGACGAGGTGGCCTTCCTGTTGACCAGCGGCGGTCACAATGCCGGTATCGTCAGCGAGCCCGGGCATGCCCGGCGCCGCTATCAGATGGCCCATCGCAGCGAGCGGGATTGCTATATCGATCCCGATACCTGGCAGGCGACGACCCCCACCCAGAGCGGCTCCTGGTGGCCGGCCTGGCAGCGGTGGCTCACCGAACACTCGGCCGAGCAGCGCGTGGCGCCACCCGCGCTGGGGGCGCCCGACCAGGGCCTCTATCCACTCTGCGCGGCACCGGGGACCTATGTGTTGGGCACCTGAGAACGGCAGGCGCAAGCAATAGCATGCTATCGCTGGCACTCTTATTGTTAGGCATCGGGTTATTGCTGACCGGCATCAATCTACTGTCGGATTCACTCAAGCGCATTGGTGGCCCCCGGTTTTTCCACCTGGCGGCGCGGTATATGTCGCCGCGCTGGAAGGCGCTTTTACTGGGACTCGGCGCCGGTGCGGCACTGCAGAGTACATCGGCGGCGATGTTCACGCTGGCGAGCCTCATTTCGGTCGGTAGCGTGAGCGCGAGTCAGGCGATTTCCATCCTGACCGGTTTCAGCGTCGGCAATTGTCTCATACCTTTTCTGGTTTCCTTCAAGATCCGGACGGCGGTCTTTTTTCTGGTCGGCGTGTCGTCCATCCTGCTCTATTTCAGTAAAGACGAGCGGCTGCGCAACATCCTGAGCGTCGCGTTCGGACTTGGGCTGATCTTTCTGGGCATCGAGATGATGTTGGATGGCGTGCGCCCATTGCGCGCGGAGCCCTGGTTCGTGCGGGTCCTGGCCGTGGCCGGTGAGTGGCATGGACTGAACATCTTCGTGGGCGTCCTGCTGGGATTCATCGTGCAATCCTCGACCGCCGTCGTGGTGGTGGCGATCGGCCTGGCCAAGGGCGGTATTCTGACGAGCGAGGAGGTCTTACTGGTCACCTATGGCGCCGCGCTGGGCTCGACCGCCTTCAAGGCGTTGCTCGGTGCCGCGCTCACCGGATCGGCCCGTCAACTGGTTCGGTTCGTGAATCTCTTCAATGTCACCGGTGCGGCGCTTTTCATCCTCTTGTATTATATTGAACTTTACCTGCATATCCCGCTGGTCATGGCCGCGATCGCCCGGCTCAGCCCGGATCCCGCACTGCAGGCGGCCTGGGCGTTTTTGTTATTGAACCTGAGCGCGGCGCTGATTTATATCGTCATTCACGATCCGATTGCCGCGTTACTCGCTCGCCAATTCCCGCCCACCGCGGACGAGTCCTCGATCGTCGTTGCGGCGACCCCGGGGTCGACGTCCAAGGGGCCTCGATCATAATCCCGGCCAGCGGCGTGCGTAGTCAGGGCTTCCAGCCCTGACGGTGTCAGGCCAAGATGGCCTGACTACGCACCGGGCGAACCCAAGTGGCCGGAATCTTGATCGAGGCCGTCCAAGGCTTCAGTCTTGGCTGGAGAAGACCAAGGCTTAAAGCCTTGGACTCCAGAAGTTGGCCGCTGGCCGGAACCATGATCCTAAACCCGGGAATTGCTCACGCCAAGGCGCCAAGCTCGCCAAGAAATACAATCGGGTAGAGCCACTATCCAGATCACCCTCCGGGTGAATGGCGCAACGCTCATAACGCACTGAAAAGCCTTGGCGAGCTTGGCGCCTTGGCGTGACAACTGCTCTTTCTAGGATGATCAACGCCCTATCACCGCTGGCAGCGTCTCACCGACGCTGTAACGACGACTCAACCCGCAGGGAGCCACTCCTGCGCAAGGATATCTGCCACTGCCCAAGGGCACTGGTCAGGAAACCCGCCCATGCCGGTCTCATTGATGGCGAGCGTGACCGCATCGGCCCAAATCGCCTCTTGCCACTCGGGATCGGCAAGCTTGGGCTTCAGGCTGGGGACCTGTTTCAGATGAAAGGCGAGCGCCCGCCGTTGCTCTTTGATGGTGCGCTGCCAACTGGCGCTTTGGCGTCCCGGCTGATACTGCCATTTCAGCAGGTGGGCAATCAAGACCGCCATGCGGGTGGCGAGTTCCCGTTGTTCGCTCTTGCCCACGTCCTCTATTTCCTCGGCAATGTGCTCAAGGTCGAGTTGGTCGAAGTGTCCCGCACGGATCAAGCGTGCCTGCTCATTCGACCAGGCAACCACGTCTGTTTCGTATCTGGCGGCCGTCATGCTGATCACCGATGAACGGATAGAAAGGTCAACCGGCCGTGCCGGCTCTGGCTGCGATCTTATGCCCGGCGCGGGTGACGGGCAAGCGGGGGGCGCTGTCGCCCGACGCTGGGGGTCGGGTAAGCCAGGTCGGTGCTGCGCACATTGGCATTTGCTGATATTCTGGCGACGGCCTGGGGCGCGCTTCCCGGTGCCGAGTGCCCGATCTGTCACCAGCAGGTTTGAGGAGCCCGTCTCATGACCATGATCCAGAACGATCACGAACTGCGCGATGCCCTCCAGTCGCTCACCGCCGAGCAACAGCGGCGGCTCGGCGCCCGCTTCGCCCAGGGCGTTGCGCACCTCTGCAACGACGAGCGCGTCAACCGCGCCATCGCGACTGCACTGCGCGAGGACCCCACCGCGGGTGAGCTCGAAGACGCCTTCAAGGCCGCCCGGGGCTATGCGATCAGGACCTA
The DNA here is from genome assembly GCF_903946935.1 of uncultured Thiodictyon sp. Lineage (GTDB taxonomy): Bacteria > Pseudomonadota > Gammaproteobacteria > Chromatiales > Chromatiaceae > Thiodictyon. Next base: position 47,457 of record NZ_CAJAXH010000216.1, on the reverse strand, counting down.
CACCCAGTGCGGCAAGGACACGGATTGGTTGGCTCAGGCCGATCACTTCGTCGCCGCCGCCGCCACCGCCGCCCTGGCGCCCGAGTCGACACCGGAGACGCCCCCAGCGGACAACAAGACCGAGCGGCAGAACCGCGCCTGGCGGGCCGCGGTGCAGGCACGCATGGCGATCAATTGCGCAATGATGGAATCCGATGAGTTGACCGAAGAGAGCGAGGTCGGGCGTCAGTATGCCATCGCGAATGCGTTTTTCGCTCAGGGTTAATTATTTCAAAATCATAGAGTTGCCTGTTGGCCACCGCCGTCGGCGGCCAGCATCTCGTCGTAGATGGCCCAGGCGGCGGCCGCGTCTTGGGCGCTGACGCACTCGATGGCGTAGCCCAGTTGGACGACCACATGGTCGCCGACGGCCGGCAGCGCGTGCTGGAGCATGAACAGGTTGACCTCACGCTCGGCGCCCTTGGCGGTACAGCGGGCAAGGAAGCCGTCGATCGACTGGATCTGCATTGGGATGCCGAGACACACGATAAGAACACTCCGAACCCTGGCATAGCGCTACAGATTAGGCGCCGGGGCCGCGCGGGGCAAGGCAGGACTTGCCTCGCGACCAACATTGTTGACGACTCGAGCGGCCCGATGACCCAGACCACCCTGATCCTTGGACTCGGCAACGTGCTGCTGACCGATGACGGCGCTGGACCCACGGTGGTGGCGCGACTGGAGTCCGAGACCGACCCCGCCGCCCCGCTGCGCTTCATCGACGGCGGGACCCTGAGCTTTACCCTGGCCCCGCCCATCGAGGCGTGCGACCGCCTGATCGTGGTCGACGCCGCCGCCATGGGCGAGGCCCCCGGCCGCGTGCGGGTCTTCGAGGGCGAGGCGATGGACCGCCAGGTGAGTCGGCCCGCCACCAGCGTACACGAGGTCAGCCTGGCCGACCTGATGGACATGGTGCGGCTCACCGAGCGCCTGCCCGCGCGCCGCGCACTGATCGGCATCGAGCCCGCGGTGATCGACTGGGGCGACGGACTCAGCCCGGCGGTCGCTGCGGCGGTCCCGGTAGCCATGGCGCAGGTGCGCACACTGCTCACACGTTGGGATGCGCAAGACGGCGCCCAACGCTGACCCCATAAAACCGCTCGCGTCCAGAAAAAAGCGCTAATATTCCCAAGCATTCGACGACCGCCTGACGCTGGCGCCGGGCAACCGTCCTGATCAGCCTGATTGAGGGGGGACCATGTCAGTCAAAGATACGAGTCTGGGTGAGCGACTGCGCGAGCACGGCATCTCGCGACGCAGTTTCCTCAACTATTGCGCAGCCATCGCCTCGCTCATGGCGCTGCCGCCGGGCGCGGTCCCGGCCATTGCGGCGGCCCTGGAGGCGGCGCGCCGCCCCAGCGTGATCTGGCTCTCCTTCCAGGAATGCACCGGCTGCACCGAGTCACTGACCCGGAGCCATTCCCCGACCATCGAGGACCTGATCCTGGGGACGATCTCGCTCGACTATCACCACACCCTCCAGGCCGCCGCCGGCACCGCCGCCGAGGCCGCCCGCGAACAGGCGATGCAGGAGAACCACGGCAAGTATCTGTTGATCGTCGATGGCTCGCTGCCGGGCGCAGACTCCAACCCCGGCTATTCCACCATCGCCGGCGTCAGCAACTACGCCATGTTGATGGAGGCCGTCCAGGGGGCGGCGGCGGTGGTCGCGGTCGGCACCTGCGCCGCCTTCGGGGGCCTGCCGGGCGCCGACCCCAATCCCACCGGGGCGGTTTCGGTGATGGACGTGGTGAAGGACAAGCCGGTGGTCAATGTCTCCGGCTGCCCGCCCGTGCCCATGGTGATCACCGGCGTACTCGTGCATTACCTGACCTTCGGCCGGCTGCCGGAACTGGACCAATACCACCGCCCGCTGGCCTTCTTCGGCCAGTCCATCCACGACCGCTGTTATCGCCGCCCCTTCTATGACAAGGGCCTGTTCGCCGAGACCTTCGACGACGCGGGCGCGCGCGCCGGCTGGTGTCTGTACCGGCTGGGTTGCAAGGGCCCCAGCACCTACAACGCCTGCGCCACTATGCGCTGGAACTCGGGCACCAGTTGGCCGATCGAGGCCGGGCACCCCTGCCTGGGCTGCTCCGAACCCCATTTCTGGGACGCCGGCGGCTTCTATACGCCGCTGTCGGTGCCGACCGGCGTGCCCAAGCAGGCCCTGCTGGCGGCCGGCGCGGCCGGTGCCGCGATCGGCGGCGTGGTGGCGACCAAGGCCAAGCAACGGGTCAGGGCCGACGCGGCCGACCGCCAGCCCGTTACGGTCGACGAATTGGAGCAAAAACTATGATCGACCCGATGGACTTTTTGTTGCTCACCAAGGGCCCGCTGTTCACCTTAGCGATCGGCATCTGTGCCTTGGGGCTGGCCGCGCGCCTCCTGGAGATCCTGGTCATGGGGCGCAAGCACAACTACTCGGAACCCCGCGCGGGTGAATGGCTGCCGGGCCTGCGCACCGTCCTCAGCCGCACCATCGCGGACCCGGGTACCATCAAGCGCGCACCCTTCAACGTGGTGGTGGGGTGGCTCTGGCACCTCGGGTTCATCGTGACGTTGCTGTTCTTCATCCCACACATCGCGCTGATCAAGAGCCTGTTAGGCCTGTCCTGGCCGGGTCTGCCCAACCCGGCGGTCGATCTGATCACCGCCGTCACCCTGGTCGCCCTGGTCGCGACCCTGGTCCATCGCCTCACCCACCCGGTGAAGCGGCGCATCAGCACGGTGGAGGACTATCTGCTGTGGGCGGTGGTCTTCCTGGTGGCGCTCTCCGGCTACCTGGCCTACAACCGGATCGTCACCCCCTATCCGCTGGCACTGGGCCTGCACATCCTGTGCGCCGAGGTGCTGCTGATCGTTCTACCCTTCACCAAGCTCACGCACATCTTCACTGCATTTATCGCGCGTTGGTACAACGGGGCCAGCTTCGGCCGCCGGGGAGTCCAATCATGAGTGACTTCACCCTTGAACGCGGCCTGGCCGCCTTCCGGGCCGAGATCGACGGGCCCGTCGCCGCCTTCTTTTCCAGTTGCGTCCACTGCGGCATCTGCGCCCAGTCCTGCCCCTTCTACCTGGAAACCGGCGATCCCAAGTACACGCCCATCCTCAAGCTGGAACCCCTGCGCCGCATCTGGGCCGCCGAGTTCACCCTGATGGGCCGGCTCAAGGGCCTGCTGGGGCTCAACAAAAAGGTCACGGATGAGATGCTGACGCAATGGGAAGAGCTGATCTATGACTCCTGCTCCATGTGCGGACGCTGCTCGCTGGTCTGCCCGGTGGGCAACGACATCCAGGCGATGGTGCGCAAGTCGCGCGAAGGCATGGTCGCCTCCGGCCACGCGCCCGAAGGGCTGATCGGCGCCGCGGTACGGGCGGTCCAGACCGGCAGCCCGATGGGGCTCCAGTGGAAGACGCTCCAGGTCCAGATCAACCATGTCGAGACCAGCACTGGGCTGACGGTACCGATCGACCAGGCCGGCGTGGACTATCTGGTGATGCTCTCCTCCATGGAGGTCATCAACTTCCCCGAGTATCTGGAGGCCATTACACGCATCTTCGACCACGCCGGGGTCGCCTGGACCCTGAGCACCCAGTGCTTCGAGGCGACCAACGCCGGCATCCAGATCGGCAACAAGGACGTGGCGGCGATCCTGGTGCAGCGGGTGGTGGACGCGGCCATCGCGCTCGGGGTGAAAAACGTCATCAGCCCCGAGTGCGGTCACGCCTACACCGCCATCCGCTGGGAGGGTCCGAACCTGATCGGCAAATCCTACCCGTTCAAGGTCTTCCACATCGTCGAGGTGCTGGACCAACTGCGCGCCGCGGGCCGCATCAAGACCGCGGGCAAGGAACTGGACCGGCTGTCCATGCACGACCCCTGCAACCTGGCGCGCAAGAGCGGCGTCATCGACGAGCAGCGCCACCTGATCGACCTGGTGGCCGAGAACTTTGTCGAGTTGAAGGAGCACGGCCGCTTCCAGTGGTGTTGTGGCGCGGGCGGCGGGGTGAGTTCCAACGAGCGGGCGGAGGGGCTCAAACTCGCCGCCTTCAAGCGTAAGAAGGCGCAGATCGAGGAGGTGGAACCGGCGCGGATGGTGACCATCTGCGCCTCCTGCCGGACCCAGCTCGAGGAGGGTCTGGAGCACTTCAACATGGACATCCCGGTGATCGGTCTCACCGAGTTGATCGCCGAGCACCTGGTCGATAAAGAAGAGAGTCCATCATGAGCGAACGCCTCGTCGTCGACCCCATCACCCGTATCGAGGGCCACCTGCGCATCGAGGTCGAGATGGCGGGCGCCCAGATCGCGCAGGCCTACAGCTCAGGCACCATGGTGCGCGGCATCGAGACCATCCTCAGGGGCCGCGACCCGCGCAACGCCTGGGCCTTCGCCCAGCGCATCTGCGGGGTCTGCACCCTGGTACACGGCCTGGCCTCGGTGCGCGCGGTGGAGGACGCGCTGCTGATCGAGCTGCCGGCCAGTGCCCAGTTGATCCGCAATCTGATGATCGGCGCCCAGTTTATCCACGACCATGTGATGCACTTCTACCACCTGCATGCGCTCGACTGGGTGGACGTGGTGAGCGGCTTGAGCGCAAGCCCGGAGGCCACCTCCACCCTCGCGCAGTCCATCAGCCCCTGGCCCAAGTCCTCCCCCGGCTATTTCCGGGATGTGCAGAAGCGCCTCAAGGGCTTCGTCGACTCCGGCCAGCTCGGCATCTTCGCCAACGGCTATTGGGGCCACCCGGCCTACAAGCTGCCGCCCGCGGCCAACCTGATGGCCGTCGCCCACTATCTGGAGGCGCTGGCCTGGCAGCGCGACGCGGCGCGCCTGCACGCCATCTTCGGCGGCAAGAACCCCCACCCCAACTTCGTCGTGGGCGGCGTGGCCTGCCCCATCGATCTCAATTCGGACTCGGCCATCAACGCCAAGAAGCTTGCCGAGGTGCAGACCGTCATCGCCGCCATGCAGCAGTTCGTGGATCAGGTCTATGTGCCGGATACACTCGCCATCGCCAGCTTCTACCCGGAGTGGTTCCAGCGCGGCGAGGGGCTCGGCAACTTCCTCTGCTATGGCGACCTGCCCGCCACCGGGACCATGGACCCGGCGGGCTTCCTGTTCCCGCGCGGGGTGATCTTGAACCGCGATCTCAGCACCATCCACGAGGTGGACCTGCACGACGACTCCCAAATCCAGGAATTCGTCTCCCACTCCTGGTACGACTACCAGGGCGGCAAGGACGCGGGTCTGCACCCCTACGCCGGCGAGACCACGCTCGACTACGACGGGCGCGGCGGGGTCAAACCGCCCTACTCCCAACTCGACGTCACCGACGGCTATACCTGGCTCAAGGCCCCGCGCTGGAAGGGCCACGCGATGGAGGTCGGACCGCTCGCGCGGGTGCTCATGCTCTATGCCACCGGCCATGCCCAGACCAAGGAGCTTGTCGATTCGACATTATCGACCCTCAAGCTCGAACCCCGTGCGCTGTTCTCCACCCTGGGGCGCACCGCCGCCCGCACCCTGGAGACCAAGATTCTGGTCGACGCCATGCAGGGCTGGTATGACGCACTCATCGCCAACATCAAGGCGGGCGATGACCGCACCTTCAACGAGGGGCGCTGGGACCCCGCCACCTGGCCGAACGATGCCCGCGGCGCCGGCTTCATGGAGGCCCCGCGCGGCGCACTGGGTCATTGGATCGTCATCAAGGAGGGCCTGATCGAGAACTACCAGGCGGTGGTCCCCTCCACCTGGAACGCCGGCCCCCGCGACCCCGCCAACCAGCCTGGCGCCTACGAGGCCGCGCTGGCGGACAATCACCAACTGGCCGATGCGAAACAGCCGCTGGAGATCCTGCGCACCATCCACTCATTCGACCCCTGCATCGCCTGCGCGGTCCATCTGGCCGATCCCGACAGTGGGGAGCGGATCGAGATCAAGGTGACCTGATCTCGCGAGAGTAGCCCTCGTTACCAAGCTCCGCTTGGTAACGCCAGTCCCGGAGGCTCCCGCTTCCCGGGGCTGCAACCACCCAGAACAATCTCTTGCTCATCCTGCCGGCCACTGGTCTGCGCGACACGGAGCGCAGGGGCACTGGGAGCGCCGCACCCCAGTGCGGCCCGATCGCTCGGAAACACACAACGCCGCGGTCGTTGGCGAGGTTTCGCCGCACTGGGGTGCGGCGCTCCCAGCATCCGCGCTGACTCTCTTCTCGTTCCCACGCTCCGGCGTGGGAATGCCGTGCGGGCGCTCCGCATCCGGTCTCGCCACTGGACGCGGAGCGCCCGCACTTGGTCCCACGCTGGAGCGTCACTGCCATTAAGTTAAGGATTCTCCGTTCGCCCTGAGCTTGTCGAAGGGTGAACGGAAAATCCTAAGGCGCTGAGCGTTAAGCCGTTCATGGTTCGACAAGCTCACCACGAACGGCTTAACTTAATGGCATTGACGCTGGAGCGTGGGACCAAGAAACGCTCCAGCGTGGGAGCCAGAAAACGCGCCCCCCGTAGCCCGGATGGAGCGCAGCGGAATCCGGGGGCGGCCTCGCAGATACGCGCGGCATCAGCGGATTGCCGTGGGGACCTGGATTCCGCTGCGCTCCATCCAGGCTACGGGCTGTGGCGCCTGGGAGCGCCGACATCCTGTCGGCGACGGCGCGCAGCGCCGTTGGGTTCTCGCGAAAACAACGCCTTTGCGATCAACCACGAAACCGCGAACCGCCGGCGGCGGTTGGCCGACAGGATGTCGGCGCTCCCAGGCGCGACCGTCCGCGACCAGGCACCGATGCTTGCCCAGTCGCGCAAGCACGGGAATGCCTCCCGGGCGCTGCGCGTCCGGTCTTGGCACTGGACGCGGAGCGCCCGCACTTTCTCCCACGCTGGAGCGTCACTGCCATGAAGTTAAGCCGTTCGTGGTGAGCTTGTCGAACCACGGACGGCTTAACTTCAGTCGGTTAAGGATTTCCCGTTCACCCTTCGACAGGCTCAGGGCGAACGGGAAATCCTTAACTTAATGGCAGTGACGCTGGAGCGTGGGAGCTAGAAAAGGCTTCAGCCGGTGGAGAACCGGATGGGACTGCGGCGACGGCGTGCGGGCGCCACCGGCTGAAGCCTCGACCTCCAGTTGGGGGGATGGTGGGCGGGTCAGGGCGGCGGCGCCAGGCCGGGGGGCGGGTTGGCGTAGGGCAGCCGATAGAGTGCCAGGCGGCCCATGGTCAGCGGGACGGCGATCCAGCAGGCGATCTGATCCGCGGTGCAGCTCAGATCGAAGTCCCAGGGGCCCGCGCTTTGGGCAAGGTCGGGCAGTTGCAGCCGGAAGAGTGACTGGCCGGTGGTGAGGTCCCAGAGGCGCAGGGTCATCTCGCCGCCCACGGTCGCGAGTGCCTGGCCGTTCGGGGTGTAGATAGCGCGGAAGACGGTCTGCTCATGACCGACCAGCGGCCTGGGCTCGGGCGGTGCGGAGCCGTCGGCGGGCGGGTCGAGCGGGTGGCGGGTGACGACCGCCTGGCGCCCGACCGCGGCGGCCTCGCGTCCGTACGGGCTCAGGGCGGCCCACGTCGGCAAGTCCGAGAAGAGCCTGGCGATAATGCGACCGGCGCCGAGTCGGGGCCCATCCAGCGGCCAGAGGCGCAGCGTGCGGTCAACGCCCTGGGCGCTAACCAGCCTGGTGCCGTCAGGGGTAAATGCGACGGACGCCACTTGGCCCGCCTCGGCCGCCCGGGATAGCGAACCGGCGCCGGTGGCCGTCTCGAAGAGCCCGACCTGACCGTCATAGCCCGCAGTGGCGACCTGGCGACCGTTCGGGGAGAAGGCGACTGCGTGAACCACGTCCTTATGGCCCTCCAGCCGGTGCAATGGCGTCAGGGTGAGACCCTCGGCGGTCCGCTCGGGGCGCCAGAGGCGGGCCAGTCCGTCCATTCCAGCGGTGGCGATGGTGCGGTGGTCCGGGCTCAAGGCGATGCGCTTGATTTTCGCTGCGTGCGCGTCCGCGACCTCGGTGAGCAATGGGCCTGGGCGGTAGGGGTCCGCAGGCGGCGCCGCCGTACCAGCGGGCTGGGGTCCGCCCGACGCCGCGGCAGGACGGGACCCGGGCAGACCATAGGCACGGAGCCCCCCGCTGGCCAGCCCCAACAGCGCAAGGCCTGCGTCCGAGTCCAGTGCAACAGAGGCGGGCTCGACCCCGGGCAAGTCCCAGACCCACTGGCCCGCGCCGTTCAGTGGCCAGCGGCGCAGGGTGCCGTCGTTGGCGGCGGTGTAGGCGAAGCCATCGGCGACGGCGACAGACCAGAGCCCGGCGGTATGGCCCTGGAAGACCCTGAGCGTGGTGCCGGAGGCGAGGTCCCAGGACCTCAGGTCGTTGTCATAGCTGGCCGAGAGCAGGCGTTGGCCGGTCGGGTCGAAGCTGAGGCCGAGGATACGGTTGCGATGGCCGCGCAGTCGGTTCAGCGGCAAGCCCTTTGAGTCCCAAACAATAACAGTGTCACCACTGCCGGTCGCCATCCGGGTCCCATCGGGACTCACCGCGACGGCCGAGACGGCATCGGTATGGACCCGCGCCAAGACCTGCTCCTTGCCGGTCTTCGTGTCCCAGATACCCACCAGCCCCTCGAACCCGCCGCTGACCAGGCGCCCGTCCGGCAGCCAGGCGAGCGCGCTCCCGTCGGCGGTGTTGCTGGTCTCGCCCTTCAGGGTCCGGAGCTTGTCGCCCGTCTTGGTGGACCAGAGGGTAATGCCATTGTCCACGCCCGCGCTGGCGAGCCGGGTGCCATCCGCGCTCAGGGCCAGCGACCTGACCATGGCCGGGGCCTGCCAGCGACTGACCTCCTGCCAGTCCGGGACCGACCAGGCGATGATCCGGCCGTCATCGCCCCCGCTATAGAGCCGGCCGCCGCCCGCGTTGAAGCAAACCGCACTGACTGAGCCGAGCCCGCCCGCGGCTGGGTCATGCCCCTCCAGCCGCCGGACCAGCGCCCCGGTCGCGGCATCGAAGACCACCAGCGTCCCCCGCTCGCCCCCCGCGACCAGCCAGCGCCGATCCGGGCTCAGTGCCAGGTCGATCAATCCGGCATCGGCCCCGGTGTAGACCAAATCCGCCGCCCCGCGCCGCAGGTCCACCAGCCCCGCCAGCAGGTTGCGGACCTGACCGCGTTTGGGGTCGATGCCGTCGCGGTCCAGCGCCACGGTCTCGCCCAGGGTGCGCCAGGCACCGGCATAGTCCTCGCCCTGGGCCAGGAGTGCGGCGTGGGTGAGCTTGGACTCGAACAGGCTCTCGGTGCGGGCGTGCTTCTCGGCCTCGGCCCCCTGCCGCTCGATCCAGGCCCAGCCCGCCAGCGCCAGGGTGATCGCCAGGGCACCGAGCGAGGCGGCGGCGACCCGGCGGGCGCGGCGGACCTCAGCGCGGCGGCGGCGATCCTCGGCCGCGCGCGCCTCATCGCGCGCCTGGCGCCCCGCTTCGAGAAAACGCATGGCCAGCGAAAAATCGCCGCCATAACGGGCGGCCCAGAGCACGGTCGGGTGCTGCTGGTCGCGCCAGGTGAGCGCGATCCCCAGATCCGGTTCGATCCAGAGTGCCCCAATCCCCTCCTTCCAGCGTTGGGCGGCGGACTCCAACCGCCGGTAGAGATCGGCACGCGCGGCCTCCTCGTGCGTCCACGCCTGGAGCCTGGTCCACTGGCGGATCAGCGCCTCATGGGTGATGTCGAGCTGGTCGTCCGCACCCAGCAACTGCTCCGGCGGCGGCATCAGCAGGCTGCGGTCCAGGCGGCGGAAGGGCGCGGCGCAGGCGATGACCTGGTCTGGCGTGGCGCCCGCCAGGTCGGCGACCTCGGCGATCCGCACCGGGCGGCGGGTGTCGTGCTCGCCGTCGGCGCGCTCGGTGAGCGCGCGGAACAGGGTCTCGGCGATGGCCGGTTGCCCGGGCTCCGTGAGTTCGGCCAGGGCCTCCTCGGCGTGGTCGTTCAGTGCCTGTTGCAGGCCGCCGAGTGCGTCGTAGCCGGTCTCGTTCAGCAGCCGGACGCCATCCGCATCCGGGGCAGTGCTGTCCCACAGGCGCATCAGCAGGTGCTGCACCAGCGGGAGCTGGTCCTGCTCGCCGCTCGCCTCCGCCAGCAGGCGGCGGACCAGACCCGGGGTGAGGTCGCCGTTGAACTCGGGCAGCCGGGCGGGGAGCTGCACCGCGTCGGCGAGCTGCTCCGGGGTCAGGCGGGGGGTGAGGAAGAGCCCGGCGTTGATCGCCTCGGGCAGGCCCGGGAAGCGGGAGCAGTCGCCCAGGTACTCCGAGCGCAGGGTGATGACGATGAAGCAGTCCGGGTGGGCGGTCGCACCCAGCAGCAGTGCCACAAAGGCGGCGGCTGCGGCGGGGTCCGCACGCCGGTAGCGAAACAGCTCCTCGAATTGGTCGACCAGGATCAGCAGGCGCTCGCCGGGCGGGAGCGGCTGGACGCCCAGCAGCCAGGGGATGGCGCGGGGGCCGCGGCGCAGGTCCTGTTCCAGGGAGTCAATTGGGTTTGAGTCGCGGCCGGGGGCCGCCCCTACCGGAAGACTGGCGGCCAGGCGCCGGAAGGGGTGCTCGCCGGGGCGCAGTTCCGCGATGGACCAGCGGGTGCCGGGGGCCGGGCCGTCGGCGATCGGGCGGGTGAGTACGCCGCTGGCCAGGGCCGGCAGGAGCCCGGCGCGCACCAGTGAGGACTTGCCCGAGCCCGAGGTCCCGATCACGGCCAGAAAGCGGGACTCCGCCAGCGTGTCCAGGAGCTGGTCCACCTGCTCGTCGCGGCCGAAGAAGAGGTTAGACTCGTCACAGCGGAAGGGGCGCAGGCCGGGATAGGGGCGGCGCCGGGCTTGGCTCTCGGGGGCGGTCATGCGCAAGACTCGGTTTCACGCCAAGGCGCCAAGCCCGCCAAGGTGCTTGAGCATGTCATGCGTCGACGAGTCACCCGGCGGGCGGCGCGGCTACCGATGCATCCCCGGTGGTGTTCTTGGCGCCTTGGCGCCTTGGCGTGAGACGCTGCCGACTTAAGGGTCATGGTGCGGCCTGCTGAATCAGGCGGACGACGAATGCCTGCACACAGGCATCGGTGCAGGCACCACCCTCGCCGATCGGGTGGACCTGCATCTCGGGGGGGCGGAAGCTGAGGGGTCGGGCACCAGCATGACACAGGTCCAGGCTGGGCACCGGACTGCCCTTGGGCCGGCGGGCGTTACACTGGAGATATTCGCGCAACTGTTCATGCACCTGATCCACCGGGCCATCGCGATAGAGCATCAGCACGGCGGTACACAGACGCAGATTCTCGCGCAGGTCTTGCCGCAAGGCGGATGGCTTAAGGCTGGGGTCGCGGTCGCCCTGCGCCATCAGCGGGATCATATAGCCCAGACCGCGCTGGGCCAGGCACTCGGCCAGGTCGCGCACCAGGTCGGCATCGGCGCTGCCGCCGTTGACCAGGACCAGATGCCGGCCGGGGATGGGGGCGACGGCCGCCGCGGGATCGGGCTGTGGATTGGGTTGAGGATCGGGCGCGGGCTGCTCGGCGGCGCTGAGTCCGCGCAGGCGTTTGGCCATGCCCCGCGCCAGGTCTTGCTGGAGATTGCCATAGTCGCGGTCGGTGGGGTCGGGCTGCGGGAACCAGCGGGTGCGAACCTGCCGGTCGGCATCCAGATACCAGAAGTCGCTGCCCAGGACCTGGCGCAGTGTGTCCCAGGCGGCCTGGCCCGCGGGGGGCAGATCCGCGCGCTCCACCGGCTCCTTCCAGACCGGGAAGACCCGGTTCAGACCATCCGGGTGCAGGCGCAGGAAGGCGCTGAGTTCCTCCAGGCACCAATGGGAGGCAAACCAGCCCGGGGACAGGATGGGCAGCAGCAGGCTGGCAGCGGCAAGCTGGGCGCGGATCGTCTCGCCCAAGGGCTCGCCGCCGCGCATCTGCTCATAGTCGATCCAGTAGCGCTCGCCCTCGGTGGCGCGCCCGAGGGTGCCACCCAGGTGTTTGGCCAGGCGGTCGACAAAGGTGCTCACCCAGCCGAGGCGGTGGTCCGCCGTCGGCAACGGGTCGACGAACGTCTGGTCATCGACCCAGGCGTAGCTGACAAAAAAATGGTGGCTGGGCTGGTCCATCGTAGCTGCCGGGCGTGGTAACCGGGCTGTGATAATAACCGAGGCGCGCCGGGGTGTCTCGATCGATGCAGCAGGACGCTTGGGCCGCGGGGCCTTTCCCATTATCCTGCTCGCTCTTGCCGAGTGACAACCGGCGGGCCGCCCCGCTCCCCGAACGCCCTCTACAGCGCGCCGTGGATGGCCGGTTGATAGTCCGCACCGCACCGCATGGACCCCATCACTTCCGCATCACGCGGCGCATCGACAACCCGGACGGGTCCTTCGGCGGCTTGGTCCTCGCCACCATCGACCCGCAGTCATTCACCCTCAGTCCTGCACGGCCGCGAGCGACTCGCCATCGCCAACCGACGCCTGCACTCGCTGTATCGCCGGGTGCGTGACCTGGCCCTGTTCGATGCACTCACCGGGCTGCCGACCCGCACCCTGTTCGCCGACCGACTCGGACGCAGCCTGCTGACCGCCGAGCGCAATCAGGCGTCCTGCGCCCTGCTGTCTCTGGATCTCGACGGCTTCAAGGCGGTGAACGACAGCGCCGGACACGAGGCGGGCGACGCGATACTCCAGGAGATCGCCCGGCGGCTGGTCTGCGCGGTGCGCACCATGGACACGGTCTGTCGCTGGGGTGGGGACGAGTTCCTGATCCTGACGCCCCAGTCCGGCAGCCGGGAGGCGCTGACCGAGACCGCCCGGCGCCTGCTCGAACGGGTCGCCGAACCCATCGCGCTCGGCGGCGGCACCTATCGGGTCTCCGCCAGCATCGGCATCGCGCAATTCCCGGCCGATGGGCGTACCGCCGCGGCCCTGGAGGCGGCGGCCGACGCGGCCATGTACCGGGCCAAGCGCGCGGGCAAGGGCCGGGTGGTGCTGGCGGGCGACAATGCGGCAGCCCTGGACCCTGCCGGTGCGCCAAAGGGTGCCGGGACTGGAACGCCCCGCGGTTGAGCGGCGGTCTTCTCGTTCCCACGCTCCAGCGTGGGTCGTCATCAAGGAGGGCCTGATCGAGACGTCGCAGCCGGGCTAGTGCCTACCCGAGCGCGCGACCCGCGGCCCGGTCCAGTACCAGTAGGCCAGGGTCACCACCCCGACCCAGGCCATCGTCAGCACACCGATAAATTCGTCATAGCTCCCCACCAGGAAGGACAGTTGCGCATCCGGGTTCGCGTCAGTGAGTGCGCGCGTCGTCTGGATCAACCAGACCCACCCGGCGTGCAGACCGATGCACCAACCGATGTGACCCGTGCGCTCCCGCACCAGGGCGAGCAGCACACCGGCCACGAACAAGGCCGCCAGGGAGTCCAGATTCTGCCAGCGCAGGCCATCGACGAAGACGTGGGAGACCATATAGAAGGCCCCTGACCAGTCGAAGGCCATCCCCGCCGGGAGGTGTCCCGGTTTCAGGAAGTGAACCAGGGCGTAGAGCGCCGCGGGAAAGACGGCCGCGGCGACCCAACCCTCGCGCCGCCGAATCGCGCTAAACAGCGCCCCGCGGAAGAAGGTCTCCTCCAGGACGCCGATCAGCAGTCCGCCGAGTAGTGCCTGCCCGGACTTACGCGCGATCGCTGCCCAGTCCGGTGCCGCGACCGGCACCAACACCGCGAGCTGTACCAGCAGCAACGCCGGCAGCAACAGGAGCAGCACCCCGAGCAGCCAGCCGCCACCCAGGGCGCGGCGCAACGCCGGTCCCGCGACGCCATACCCCAGAGAGACCCGGTCGGCCAGCCCCAAGCGCCGCAGAAAGACCCACAGGCCGAGCAGGATAAAACCCTGGGCCAGGCGACCCACGACCCGCGAGGATGGCGCGTCGATCCACCCGGTCTGCACCAGCGGAACGCTCAACACGGCGGCCAGGACCAGACAGCCGAAGAGAAAGGAGAAAGCGAGTAAGGTCGGACGCATGGATTGTTCGCGCTCGCATCAGAGAAAAAAGGTCGGGGACAGGCCGCCGCCGGCACCGCAACCCGCGGCACCCCGGCCCGGAATGGTAACCCCCCTGGCCGCCCAACGCCGCCCCGGCGTCATAAAAATTGAGATTCCGGCGCCGGGCGTATAACCTGCCGTCGCGGATGAGTCCGCACGCGCACGCCTCCACCAGCCACCACCAGCGACGCCCACTGGTCCCACTTCCCCGGTGCAATTCCCCGGTGCAGACACCCACACACTCAAGTCGCTACTGGCTCCCCCAACTGCTGGCCCTCGGGTTGCTTGCCTTGATCGGTACCCTACCCTTCTGGTTGAGCGACCTGGACCTGCGCGCGGCCGCATCCTTCTATCACCCCGCGGCCCCGGACCCCTGGTGGGAGTCGGGCAAGGGCCTGTGGGTGTTCTTCTATCAGGCGTCACCACTGCTCAGTGGGCTGATCCTGCTGGGCAGCCTGCTCGCCATCGGCGCGGGCATGGTGTGGCCGTACTGGCGGCGCCGGCGCTGGTCGGCCATCTTTGTCCTGGCGGCAACCCTGCTGGGGCCGGGCCTCGTCATCAACGGGGTGTTCAAGGACTATTGGGGACGCCCCAGACCGCACCAGACACTCGACCTGGGTGGTACCCATGCCTATGTCCCGCCGCTGGCACGCACCCCCGAGTTTCAGGGCAAGTCATTCCCGAGCGGTCACAGTTCGGTCGGTTTCGCCCTGGGGGCCTTTGCGCTGATCTGGCAGCGCCGCCGGCCGCGGCTGGCCCTGGCTACGCTCATCGTCTCGGCCGTTCTGGGCACCCTGCTCGGGCTCGGGCGCATGACCGCCGGGGATCACTTTCTGTCGGACGTCATCTGGTCCGCGGTGATGACCTACGCGATGGCATTCGTGCTCTATTGGCTGATCCTGCGCCTGCCGCAGCGCGACAACGCGGCGCGCGCCCCCCTGCGGCGACTGCGTTACCCGGGATGGAGCGCCGCGGCCTACGTGCTGGCCACGGCGCTCCTGCTGTTCGGTGTACTGCTCGCCACCCCGGTGCAGGAGACGCGCAATCTGAGTATCCAGGCGCTGCCCGCGACCGGGCCGCGCACCCTGCGACTGGTGGCGGATACGGCGACCCTGATCCTCTTCCCCCTGGGACCGACTGGCGAGGCCGTTTCCATCCGGCTGAAGGGGCGCGGCTTCGGCCTGCCCACCAACCGCGTGCGGGGTCGTCTGGAGCGTACCGAGAGTACCCTGACCTACACCGTGACCCACACCGGGGTCTTCACCGAGCGGGACAGCTCGCTCACCGTCGGCATCGAGCCGCGCGCCTGGAAGCGCATCGAGATGGTCACCAAGACGGGGGATATCCGCGTACTCCCGCTGGGTCAGCCGTTGCCGCAACTGGATCTCAAGACCGGCAACGGGGTGGTCTTGGACGAAAATCGCCCGCCGGACACGCCGCGATGAATCCCGCGGGCCGCGACCACACCATTGAGAAGCCACCATGTGCGGCCTAGCCGGTATGCTAATGCGCCCGGGGCTGCGCCCGGACCCGGACCAACTCCGGGCCATGGGCGCTACCCTGGCCCACCGCGGACCGGACGACCACGGCAGTCATTACCATGGCCCGCTCGGGCTCACCCAGACCAGGCTATCTATTATTGGGCTCGCCACCGGGCACCAGCCCATGTTGAGCGCCGACGGGCAACTCGCCCTGGCCGCCAATGGCGAGGTCTACAACTATCTCGAACTGAACGATGAGCTGCGGCGGGCCGGGCGGCACTTCCTGACCGACTCAGACTCCGAGACCATCCTGCACGCCTACGCGGTCCATGGGCTCGACTGCTTGCAGCGCCTGCGCGGCATGTATGCCTTTGCGCTGCACGACGCACGCTCCGGGCAACTGCTGCTCGGGCGCGATCGGCTCGGCATCAAGCCGCTGTTTTATGTCAGGCTGCCGGATCGGATCGCGTTTGCCTCCGAGATCAAGGCCCTGCTGCCCTGCCTCCCGGGCCGCCCGGAGATCGACCCGGGGGCACTGCGCCGCTTCCTGCAGCACCAGTTCGCCGGGGGGGAGGAGACCGTACTCCAGGGCATCCGCCGGGTGCTCCCCGGCGAGGCCCTGATCGTCCACCCGGACCTCAAGATCGAGCACCACCGCTATTGGTCGCCACTCAACGTCACCCGCCGGCGCATCGGCCATGAGGAGGCCCAGGCGGAACTGGACGAACTCATGCACCTGGCCATGCGGGAGCACATGCGCTCGGATGTGCCGTTCGGGCTCTTCCTGTCCGGCGGGGTGGATTCGGCGGTCCTGGCGGCCCTGCTGCACGCCCACGGGGCCGGGCGCATCCGCTCGTTCTCGGTCGGCTACCGCGGCACCGCCATGGCCCAAGAACTGGACGAGGCGGCGCGGGTGGCGGACCACTTCGGCTTCGACCACCAGCCACTGGAGCTGTCGCTGGAGCAGGTCTTTGCGCGCATCCCCCACAGCATCTGGGCGGCGGATGAGCTGATGCGCGACTATGCGAGCCTCCCCACCTCCATCCTCGCCCAGACCGCCGCGGCCGAGCTCAAGGTGGTCTTCTCCGGAGAGGGCGGCGACGAGGCCTTCGCCGGCTACCGCCGCTATCACCCGCGCCCCCTGGAGCGCTGGTTCAAGGCCCTGCTGCACCCCGGCAGCGGGGGCTTTCGCACCCGCGGACAGTGGTCTCGGCACTGGTCGCAGCGGGTCTTCGGGTCGACCTTGCGCGGCGCCCCCGGAACGGACCGCGCCCCCTTCCTCGCCGCCTGGGCCGCGACACCCAGTCGGTGGTCGGCGATGCAGCGCCGCCAGTACACCGACCTGGTCACCTCCCTGCCGGACAACCTGATGGTGAAGACCGACCGCATGCTCATGGCCTTCGGCTTGGAGGGCCGGGTACCCTTTCTCGACCACCGGATCGTCGAATTCGGGCTCTCGCTGCCGGACCGGCTCAAGGTACGGCGACACCACGGCAAGTGGCTGCTGCGGCAGTGGGCCGAACCGCTGCTGCCCCCCGGACACCTGGACCGCCCCAAGCGCGGCTTCCACGTCCCCGTCGGCGATTGGCTGACCGGGGCCCTCGCGCAGCGCCTGGGTGAGCGTCTGGCCGCCAACCAGGGGATCCGCGAGTGGTTCGAGCCCGACGCCCTCCCCGCCCTGGTCGCGGCGCGTCGGGCCGGCCGCGGCGGCGCCCGCGAACTCTTCGGCCTCATGCAGTTCGCCATCTGGCACCGCATCTTCATCGAGCAACCGGGCCTCAAACCGGCGCCGGATGAGGACCCGTTGGAGTGGGTCTAGGTCGAAAGTTTATTGTCCGCAAATGAACGCGAATGAACGCAAATGCAAAAGAGGCTTGGCGTTGGAAAAGCGCCAGACGCGCAGTGAGCCTGAGAGGCGATTCACGCCCCTGCTCTATTCCTGCGCCTCTGCATTTTTACAGTTCATTCCCGTTTCACTAAAAGACTATCAAACGACCAAGGCATTCTTGCGCGGGATTCACAACACTCTTATTTGCGTTCATTTGCGTTCATTTGCGGACGGACTTTCTTTTTTTACTCAAGATATTGCCTCATAGCCATACCATGACCCGCATCGCCTGCTTCTTCTCCACCTCCGGTCACAGCGGTGTCGACCGGGCGGCGGCGCACCTGATCCCGGCCCTGGCGCGGCGCGGCTACGGCGTGGACCTGCTCAAGGTGCGCCGGCACGGCCCGAACCTCTCGGCGATCCCGCCGAGGGTGCGGGTCATCGACCTGGGCTCCCGCCACACCTATGCCTGCCTCCCGGCCATCGCCCGCTATCTGCGGCGCGAACGCCCGGCGGTGCTGCTCTCCGACAAGGACCGGGTGAACCGCACAGCGCTCCTCGCCCGCACCCTGGCCCGGGTCCCGACGCGACTCGTCTTCAGCTCCGGCACCACGATATCCATCGACCTGGCCACCCGCGGCCCCCTGGAGCGCTGGATACAGCGCCAGTCCATGGGCCGGCTCTATCCCTTCGCGGACCAGGTGATCGTCACCAGCACGGGGGTCGCCGATGACATGGCCGCCTATACCGGGCTCGCCCGCCGGCTGATCCGGGTCGTGCCCTCACCGGTGGTGCCGGAGTCACTGTTCACGGCGGTGCTGCCGCGCCCGGACCACCCCTGGCTCGGCGACCCGGCCGTACCCCTGATCCTGAGCGCGGGGGAACTGTGTTACCGCAAGGGCTTCGACACCCTGCTGCGCGCGCTTGCGCGGGTGAGGGCGCAGCGCCCCTGCCGGCTCATGATTCTGGGCCGGGGCGGGGAACGCGACGCACTGCTCACCCTGGCCTTCGAGCTGGGCGTGGCAGACGCCTTTGCGCTGCCCGGTTATGTGCCTGAACCCTACGCCTACATGGCCCATGCGGACGTGTTCGCCTTCACCTCTCGCTGGGAAGGGCTGGGCTTCGTGCCGATCGAGGCCCTGGCGGTCGGCACCCCGGTGGTTTCGACCGACTGCCCGAGCGGCCCGCGCGAAATCCTGGCCGACGGGCGCTACGGCCCACTGGTCCACGTGGACGATGACAAGGCACTGGCGCAGGCCCTGATTGCCACCCTTGACCATCCGCTCCCCCCCGAGCAACTGCGCGAGGCCGCCCGCCCCTATGGGATCGAGGCCAGCACCGACGCCTATCTGAACGCACTGGGACTCCCACCATGCCCCGAGTAACCGCCGTCATCCCGGCCCACAACGGCGCCGCCTTCATCGGCACCGCCATCCGCAGCGTGCTGGCCCAGACCTGCACCGACCTCGAAGTCCTGGTGGCGGACGACGGCAGCAGTGACGAGACCGTCGCGATCGTCGAGTCCTTCGGAGCACCGGTGCGCCTGATCCGGGTGCGTCACGGCAACACCCAGGCGACCCGCAACGCCGCCATTGCCGCGAGCGACAGCGAGTTTGTCGGCCTGCTGGACCAGGACGATACCTGGTGGCCGCAGAAGCTCGAGCGCCAACTCGCCCTGATGGATGCCGACCGGGCGCTCGGACTCTGCTACACCGACACCCGCGGGGTGGACCCGGCCGGCCAGGAGCTCTCCGAACGCCACAACCCCTTGCAGGTCCCGCAGGACCAGACCGACGCCCTGGGCCGGCTGCTGCGGGTCAACATCATGGCCGCCTCCACCGTGCTGCTGCGCCGCTCGGTGCTCACGCGGGTCGGCACCTTCGACCCCGCCTACCACCTGGCCGGGGACTGGGACCTGTGGCTGCGGCTGGCCGAGGAGGCCCCCATCGCCGCCGTCCCGCAGGTGCTGATCGACTACTGCTGGCACGGCGGCAACCTCTCGCACGGGCGCATCGCGATCCTCGCCGAGGGGATCGCGGTGCAGGAGACGGCCCTGGAGCGCATCGCCCGCCATCCGCGCTGGTCCACTGACGCGCGGTTGCAAACCTACCTGCCCGCCGCCCGCCGCAAGCTCGCCGCCCGCTGCTCAGAGGTGGGGCTCTTGTATGCCCGCGCGGGTCGGCGCGCCGAGGCACTCACTTGGCACGGCCGGGCACTGCGGTTAGCGCCCTGGACACCGCGCGCCTGGTCGCGCTGGGCGCGTGCCTTCCTGGGGAGGCGTACTGAGGCAGGGTCCTGATAGACCCTCGATCTTCCGCTGCTCGGGCGACAACTGGAGGTCGAGGCTTAGCCGGTGGCGGTTGCGCGTGTGTCCAGAAGCACCGCAGCCCCCACGGCGAGCCGGCTAAAGCCTCGACCTCCAGTCGGGACCCCATGATTCGGTCAGGCGAGCTCGGTCTCATCGGTGTCGGCGGACTCCAAGAACGACAACTGGCCCGGTAACGCTGGATCTGCGTCGCGCGCCTCCTCATCAGTGAGCGCAACCCACTGCCCCGGCAACGCCAGCGTATCCTCCCCCAGCGCACCATCGAATACCGATAGCAAGAGCCCATAGGCCACCCGCCAGCGCAGCCCATCGACCTGCACCGACGCGGACTTGGTGTTCAGCTTCACCACCTGGCCGAACCGCTCGTGGCCGCTGCGGTCCTTAAATCCCACCCGATCGCCGACCCTGAGACTATTGCGATCCAGCGCCTGGCGTTTCTGCGCGGCAATGGCCACGTCCTGACCGTCAAGATCGATGAAATAGAACGGAAGGTTCCAGATCTTGCCGTCGGCGACATTTTGCACCCGCGCCCGCGTCCGATTGACGCTCAAGAGCTGCGCCTCCACCAGCCGGTTCGCCGTGCTGTCGAACCAGTGCAGTGTCTGACCGACCCGCAGCGCCCCCTTAACCGCGGCGACGCGCGCCGGGTCATCGAGTTGGTTGGTGATGGCCGCGTTCAGGCGATAGAGCTGAAATAGGCTGGCCTGGCCCAGCGCTTCAAGAATGGCGGTATAGTTCATCGTTGTTGATACTCAGAGTGGAGTGGTCACACCATCGGCTCACGCCGCCCCAAGCCCTCGACGATGAAGGTCAACGCCAGCGCGTTGATGGAGACACCCTCGGCCTTGGCGCGATAGGCCAGTCTGGTGTGAATGGATTTCGGGAGGCGCACGACGAGTCGGCCGCCCGCATCGCGCGCCGCCGCCGTGTCCGGGCTGAAGGTCGGCGCTGGGATCTCGCGGCCCAGCGCATGCAGCGCCGAAACGCTGGCGGCAAAGGCGGCGCGGGCGTTGGCAGCGGCGTCGGCCACGGTGGCGCCATCGGCCATGCAGCCCGGCAAATCCGGGAAGGTCATCAAAAACCCGCCGCCATCCTCGGCGGGGACCGGACTGATGGTATAGGCATAGGCCTCGAATGGCCAGGGCGCGACAGCGCAGGCGCAGGTCTGGACGTCGTCGTTCATGCTGGCGAATCCTCCTCTATGTAAAGTGGCCCCGATGTCCAGGACAGTGTTCCCCCGAATTTAACCGATCGTACCCAGGTTCGTCGCAGCGGTTTGGCACTGCCCCGGGCGGGCTTCTGCGGTAAACTGCCACGCCTTTATGCACAGACCCCGGAGTACCAATGGCACGCTATCACGTTTACGGCATCGGCAATGCCCTGGTGGACATGGAGTATGAGGTGGCCCCCAAGGATCTGGAGGTGCTCGGGATCGACCAAGGCGTCATGACCCTGGTGGACGAGGCCAAGCAGCTCGAGATCATGCTGCACCTGGGCTCGCACCACCACGCGCGCGCCTCCGGTGGCTCCGCGGCCAACACCGTCATCGGCTTGAGCCAACTCGGCGGCAGCGCCTACTACTCCTGCCGGGTGGCGGACGACGAGTTGGGCCATTTTTACATGCGCGACCTGCTCGATGGGGGCGTCGACACCAACCACCACACCGAGAAGGAACAGGGACACACCGGGCGCTGCGTGGTGCTGGTGACGCCGGACGGCGACCGCACGATGTGTACCTTCCTGGGGGTCAGCGGCAACCTCTCGGCCAATGAGTTGGTCGAGGATGCCCTGTGCGACGCCGATTGGTTTTACACCGAGGGCTATCTGGTCACCTCCCCCGGCGCCCGCGCCGCCTCGATCCTGGCGCGCGAGATCGCCGAGGCGGCTGGCGTGCGTACCGCGCTGTCGCTCTCCGACCCCAACATGGTCGCCTATTTCAAGGACGGGCTGCTGGAGATGATCGGCCCCGGCATGGATCTCATCTTTGCCAACGAGGCCGAGGCCATGGGGATGGCCGGTACCACCGACCTCAACGACGCCGTCGACTATTTGAAGACCGTCAGCCGGGAGTTCGCCATCACCCGCGGGGCCAAGGGCGCCCTGGTATGGGACGGCAAGGGGCTGATCGAGATCGCCGGCAACAAGGTCGAGGTGGTGGACACCGTCGGCGCCGGCGACATGTTTGCCGGGGCCTTCCTCTACGGTCTCTCCCAGGGCTGGGACCACCAGCGCGCCGGCGACCTGGCCTCCGCCGCCTCCGCCCGGCTGGTCACGACGCTCGGGCCACGCATCGCGCGGGAGGCGACTCAGGCGGTCCTGAAGGCATTCATCTGACGCCGAGCAGATGCCGTCTTCTCGCTCCCACGCTCCCGCGTGGGAGCCAGCGCGGGCGCTCCGCGTCCAGTGCCGGGACCGGACGCGGAGCGCCTGAACGGCATCCACACGCGGAGCGTGGGAACGAGAAAGGCGACCTTCAAGGTCGCCATCAAGTGGAGCAATCCGCACGCCTGAGCGGCGGGGACCCGGCGCCCCATCCTCCCGCGCGTTGAAATTCAGGCGCTTGGGGTCTGGTCCAGGCGGGTGACCTTCAGGGTTTCGGTCAGTTCCGGGGGGTCGCCGGTGCCCTTGCAGGTGTGCCGCAGGGGGCTGACGTCGCTGGCGTCGCGCCCGACTGCAACCCGGATATAGGTGTCGTCGGCGAGCAGGCCGAAGGCGGGGTCGAAGCCGCGCCAGCCGGCGCCGGGGACCAGGACCTCCGCCCAGTGGTGCAGGGTCTGGGGGCGCGGCGGCGTGCCCGCCGGGGCCTCGTCGTCGGGCTCGAACCAGGCGGCGTCCTGATAGCCGGAGACGAAGCGGGCCGGCAGCCCCCAGCCCCGCAGCAGGGCGATCAGCAGGTGGGTGAGGTCCGCGGCGGTGCCCTGGTGGGCCTGGAACAGGGTATCGAGGTCGGTCACCGACTCGGCGGCTTGGGGGGCGAAGGCAGCGACCCCATGGACCCAGGCGAAGGCGTCCTGAATCTGTGCGAGCACCGGCACCCCCTCCTGCCAGACCGGCGTCGGGCGCTCCGCGATCAGTTCGGGGAGCTTAGGGGTCAGGCGCCCCTGGTGATAGACGAAGTCCCACAGGCGTGGCGCCTGGTGCAGGCTATCGAGCAGCCAGGCACGCTCCCGGGAGGGGTCCAGGACCGGGAAATCGAATGGGTTCGACAGCCGGGTCTCGACCTCGGCGGTGAGTGTGAACCCCAGTTCGCGGTGGACGCCGAGCACGCCGAAGTGGTGAGCCAGATTGCCGAAGCCGTCATAGCGCGCGACTGGCTCGGCCGACGGTGAGACCCGCAGTTCCAGGCGTATCAATGACTGGCTGCCGTCCTCCCAGGGCGCCAGACGGATTTGGCAATGGTGTTCCCGCACCGGGGTGGGGAAGCGGATGCCGAAGTCACATTCGATCCGGTATTTCAAGGCGCTTCTCCCAGGTGGGCCTCGAAATAGTCCCCCTGCAGGGCGGTGGCCAGGTCCGCCAACAGGACCAGGTAACGATCGAGATACTCGTGCAGCCCCTGGTCCAGGATGACACGCGGGGAGGCCACGGCCAGATGTTGCCGCAGGGCCGCCAAGGCCTGCGGGACCTCACCCTTTTCCACCAGACCGATGCGCGTCAGCGCCCCCTCCATGCCATTCAGACAATAGGTCAGCGAGCGCGGAAAATCCGGATTGAGGATGGTGAACTCCACGACCTCGATGGGACGGATGCCGGCATGGTATTGACGCCGATAGGCATCGAACCCGGAGAGCGATTTGAGCAAGGCCCCCCATTGGTAATAGTCCAGGGGCGAGCCGACCAGGCTCAGGTCCGGGAGCAACAGATGGTAACGCACGTCCAGGATACGCGCGGTCATGTCCGCCCGCTCCAGCAGCGTGCCGAGCACGGTGAAGCCATAGGCCTCGCCGCGCATCATGCTGCTCTGGGCGAATCCATAAAAGGTCGCGACCTCCCGGTGGACATGGGCGTAGAATTCCGCCGCCCGCCAGGGCTGAAGCGTGGTCTTCAGATGCTTGTCAACCGACAGCCAGAATTCGTTGATCGCCTCCCACATCGCGCTGGAGATACGGTCACGCACCACGCGGGCATTCTCCCGGGCGAGCCTCACGCTATTGTAGAGCGAGCCGGGATTGTCCTTTTCTTGCGTCAGCAGGTGGATGACCCGCTGTACCGTCACCCGCTTGTCCGGATAGCGTACAGGATAGATTTCATCGGCGCCGACGATATTCAGCAGCGGCTGCCACTGCATCTCCTCGGTAGCCCCTTCATCCGCCTCCAGCATGTAGACGACATTGATATCCAGGATCCGCGCGGTGTCGTCCGCACGCTCCAGGTTGCGCGTCATCCAATACAGCGATTCACCGATTCGACTCAACATGGAAGAGATTGTCCGCAAATGAACGCGAATGAACGCAAATGAACCCAACGCACGAAATACGCACCGCGCATCCTCGCCGATACCAACGAGGGATACCGAGCGACTGGAGCGACGCCGCAACAAAAACGGGATAACCGACCGCAGATCGCCGCATCTTTATTTGCGTTCATTTGCGGACTGAATTCTGTCCGACCGCATCTCAGTCGGCCAGGACCCAGGTGTCTTTGCTCCCGCCGCCCTGGGATGAATTGACCACCAGCGACCCCTTGGTGAGGGCCACGCGCGTCAGTCCCCCGGGGACCACCTCGATGCCGTCGCCATAGATGATGAAGGGGCGGAGATCCAGGTGACGGGACTCCAGTTCGCCATCCAGATAACAGATGTGTCGCGACAACTGCACCACCGGCTGGGCGATATAGTTGCGCGGATTCTCATTGATCTTCTTGACGAACTCGGCGCGTTGCGCGGCGGTGGACGCGGGCCCCATCAGCATCCCGTAACCGCCGGACTCCGCCACCGCCTTGATTACCATCCGCTCCATGTTATCCAGCACATAGGCACGGTCCTGGTGGTCGGTCATCTGGTAGGTGGGCACGTTCTGTAAGATCGGCGCCTCCCCCAGGTAGTAACGAATGATCTCCGGGACATAGGCATAGACCGCCTTGTCGTCGGCGATGCCGCTGCCGGGGGCGTTGACCAGGGCCACGTTGCCGGCACGCCAAGCGTCGATGATCCCGGCGACCCCCAGGGTGGAGTCGGCGCGGAAGACCAGGGGGTCGAGGAAGTCGTCGTCCACCCGCCGGTAGACCACGTCCACCCGGCGCAGGCCCTGCGTCGTTTTCAGATAGACCTTGTCGTTCTCGCACACGAGATCCCGACCCTCGGCCAGCTCCACACCCATCTCCTTGGCCAGGAAGGTGTGCTCGAAATAGGCCGAGTTGTAGATCCCGGGGGTCAGGACCACGATCGTGGCCTCGTCTGGGCCGCGCGGTGAGAGAAAGCGCAGGGCCTGGAGCAGCAGGGCCGGATAGTGCTCGACCCGCCGGACCTTGTAGCGGGCGAAGAACTCCGGGAGGATGCGCCGCTCCACGATCCGGTTCTCGATCATGTAGGAAACACCGGAGGGCGTGCGCAGATTGTCCTCCAGGACCAGATAGCGCCCCGCCTCGTCACGGATCAGGTCGACCCCGCTGATATGGGTGTAGATGTCGTGTGGCGGATCGATGTCCATGATCTCGCGACGGAAGTCCTTGCCGCGATAGATCAGCTCAGGCGGCACCACCCCGTCTTTCAGGATGCGCTGACCGTGATAGATGTCCTTCAGGAACAGGTTGAGCGCCCGGATGCGCTGCTTGAGCCCCGCCTCCAGCATGGTCCACTCGTCCGCGGTGATGATGCGCGGCAGGATATCGAAGGGCCAGACGCGCTCGATGCCCTCATCCTGGTCGGAATAGACAGTGAAGGTCACACCCTCTGTGTGCAGGGCGAGGTGCGCCTCGTGCGCCTTGGCGCCGAGCATCTGCTGCCCGGTGCCCTGGATGTGCTCCCACATCGGGCGATAGTGCTCGCGGGGCAGGAAGTTGTCGCTGTAGAACTCGTGATAGGCCATCGCGGGGCCAGCCGACTGGGACTGGGTCTGGCCGCCGCCACCAGATTGGAATTGCCTCAGCATGATGCGGGCTCCTTGTGGCTTGGGTGTTTGCGTATATATAGCAGAAACCATGCCAAACATCGAGCCAGGCCGCGTCCGCGCCCCCGGGCGGTCAGCCGCGCTCGGGTGGCGAGCGGCACGCCCTAAGATCGCGCAGCCCGCACCGCGGCGGGGCCGAAACAGTGCAGCCTGCCACGATCCGCGGCCGGGAATCGCGTTAACGCCAGCGCATGGACGTGGGCGACCCGGCCGGCTACCATGGGCTGCTAGGCTGGAATAAATCCTGCTTCCCCGCCCTATTGCCTGCGCCCAACCTCGGAGTCCGGACCCCCTCCATGTCGATCCTCGTCCAGATCAATCATAAGACCGAATACCAGTTCGACCGCCCGGTGAACCTGTCGCCCCACGTGGTGCGGCTGCGCCCGGCGGCCCACTGCCGCACCCCCATCCGCGCCTACTCGCTGAAGATCGAACCGGCCGATCACTTCCTCAACTGGCAGCAAGACCCCTTCGGTAACTACCTGGCTCGCTTAGTCTTCCCGGAGAAGACCCGCAAATTCTCGGTGGAAGTGGACGTGATCGCTGAGATGCTCACGATCAACCCGTTCGACTTCTTCCTGGAGGAGTACGCCTACAATTTTCCCTTCGTGTATGACGAGCAGCTCCGCAAGGAGTTGGCGCCCTACATGGAGATCAAGGAGCGCGGCCCGCTGCTCACGCAATGGCTGACCGGGGTCGACCGCACGCCGCGGGAGACGGTCTATTTCCTGGTCGACATCAACCAGCGACTCCAGGAGACCATCGGCTATGTGATCCGCATGGAGCCCGGCATCCAGACCTGCGAGCAGAGCCTGGGGCTGGCCAAGGGGTCCTGCCGGGACTCCGCCTGGGTGCTGGTGCAGGTCCTGCGTCACCTGGGCTTCGCCGCGCGCTTCGTCTCCGGTTATCTGGTGCAGCTCACCGCCGACCAGAAGTCCCTGGACGGCCCCTCGGGGCCGGAGAAGGATTTCACCGACCTGCACGCCTGGACCGAGGTCTACTGCCCCGGCGCCGGCTGGATCGGGCTCGACCCCACCTCCGGGCTCTTTGCCGGCGAGGGTCACATCCCGCTCGCCTGCTCGCCCGACCCCTCCAGCGCCGCCCCCATCACCGGGGCCATGGACAAGTGCGAGGTGGAGTTTTATTTCCACAACGAGGTGCGGCGAATCCACGAGGACCCGCGGGTCACCAAGCCCTACACCGACGAGCAGTGGGCGGCCATCGAGGACCTGGGGCACAAGGTCGACGCGGAGCTGAAGGCCAACGACGTGCGCCTGACCATGGGCGGGGAGCCCACCTTCGTCTCCATCGACGACATGGAGGGAGCCGAATGGAACATCGCCGCCCTCGGGCCGACCAAGAAGGGCCTGGCGGAGGACCTGCTGCAGCGGCTCAAGGGTCACTATGCCCCGGGCGGACTGCTGCACATCGGCCAAGGCAAGTGGTATCCCGGCGAGCAACTCCCGCGCTGGGCGCTCTCCTGCTACTGGCGCAAGGACGGTCAGCCGGTGTGGCGCGACCCCGCCCTGTTCGGCCTGGAGAGCCAGGATTACGGCCATGGACCCAAAGAGGCGGCGACCTTCATCCGCACCCTGGCCAAGCATCTAGGCGTCGACCCGGCGCACGCGGAACCCGCCTACGAGGACGTCTGGTACTACCTGTGGAAGGAGCAACGCCTGCCCGTCAATGTCGACCCGCTCGACAACAAGCTCAAGGACCCCAATGAGCGCAAGCGCCTCGCCCGGCTCTTCGACCAGGGGTTGAACCAGGTCACCGGTTACACCCTACCGCTGCGCTGGTGGGGCTTCGGCGATCAGGGCGGCTGGAAGAGCGGCAAGTGGACCTTCCGCGACGGGCGCCTGTTCCTGGTCCCCGGCGACTCACCGATGGGCTTTCGCCTGCCTTTGGACAGCCTGCCGTTTATCCCGGAGGCCGAGCTGGACCAGGTGCCGGAGCGCAACCCCTTCGAGCCGGTCAGCTCCTTGCGCTCGCCCACCGACGAGGTCACGCGCCGCTACAGCCAGGTGGTGCAGCCGGCTCAACCCCCGCAGCCCCTGCGTGAACAGGGCGCGGACCCGCGGGCCATCGCCGCGCGCTACGGCCGACTGACACCGGCCGATCACTCACAGCAGGCGCTGCACCCCCAGGTTGCACTACCGGACGAGCTGCACCCGGACCTGGTGCGCACCGCGCTCTGCATCGAGGCGCGCGAGGGCCGGCTCTACTGCTTCCTGCCGCCGCTGACCCACCTGGAGCACTGGCTGGATCTGGCCCTGTGTCTGGAGGACACGGCGGCAGAGCTTGCGATGCCGATCATCATTGAGGGCTACGAGCCGCCGCGCGACCACCGGCTCCAGAAGCTCGCCGTCACCCCCGACCCGGGCGTGATCGAGGTCAATATCCACCCGGCCGAGTCCTGGGACGACCTGGTGCGCGACATCAACATCCTCTATGCGGAGGCCCGGCTTGCCCGGCTCGGCACCGAAAAGTTCATGCTCGACGGGCGCCACACCGGCACCGGCGGCGGCAACCATGTGACCTTGGGCGGCTCCACCCCGGCGGACAGCCCGCTCTTGCGCCGGCCCGACCTGGTGCAGAGCCTGATCACCTACTGGCAGCACCACCCGAGCCTGTCCTATCTCTTCTCCGGCATGTTTATCGGCCCCACCAGCCAGGCCCCGCGGGTGGACGAGGCGCGCGACGACCGGCTCTATGAGCTGGCCATCGCCTTCCAGCAGATGCCCAAAGGCGAGGTCGCCCAGCCCTGGATCGTCGACCGGGTGCTGCGCAACCTGTTGACCGACGTCACCGGCAATACCCACCGCACCGAGTTCTGCATCGACAAGCTCTACTCGCCGGACAGCGCGTCCGGGCGGCAGGGCATCGTCGAGTTCCGCGGCTTCGAGATGCCGCCCCACGCGCGCATGAGCCTGGCGCAGATTGCGCTCCTGCGTACCCTGGTCGCCCGCTTCTGGAAGGAACCCTATTGCCGCAAGCCGGTGCGCTGGGGCACCGAACTGCACGACCGCTTCCTGTTGCCGCACTTTGCCCGCGTGGACTTCGAGGACGTCATCTGTGACCTGCGGCGCGCCGGCTACCCCTTCGAGGCCGCCTGGTTCGACCCCTTCTTCGAGTTCCGCTTCCCCCATTACGGGGACCTGGTCACCGACAACGGTATCCACATGGAACTGCGCGCCGCCATCGAGCCCTGGCATGTGCTGGGCGAGGAAGTCACGGCGCAGGGCACCTCCCGCTTTGTCGATTCATCAGTCGAGCGGATGCAGGTCAAGGTCAACGGCCTGGTCGGCGACCGCCACGTACTCGCCTGCAATGGCCGGCGCGTGCCGCTGCGCCCCACCGGTCGCAAGGCCGAATTCGTCGCCGGCATCCGCTTCAAGGCCTGGAGCCCGCCCTCCGGCCTGCACCCGACCATCCCGGCCCAGGGTCCGCTGGTATTCGAGATCGTCGACACCTGGAACCGCGCCAGCCTCGGCGGCTGCACCTACTATGTCGCCCACCCGGGCGGGCGCAGTGAGAGCAACTTCCCGGTCAACAGCTATGAGGCCGAAAGCCGGCGCATCGCCCGCTTCCGGCTGATGGGCCACACCTCCGGGATCATCGACGCCCCGGCGGAGGAGCCGGCGGGGGAGCATCCGTATACGCTCGATTTGCGGTATCGGGCGGGGTGTTGAGAGATTGCCCTGAAAGCCAGGCCCCAGCCCCGGTGGGAGCGGCTTTAGCCGCGACGCGCCCGCGCAAGCGGCCAGCGTCTCGTCGCGGCTGAAGCCGCTCCCACGGGATACTTCCCGCTGGGGTTCCGCTGATTCCCAAGTTCCACTTGGGAACGCGGTCCGGGAAGCACTGCTTCCCGGGGTGCCCCGCGGTTTGATGTCGACCCGCGATGATGATATTTTTCGAGCATGATCAAGATCCTAATCCCACACAACCCGCCGGTGCCCTCCGTGGCGTCGGATTGGACCCCACCAAAACCCAGGTCGTTAGGGGGCATTCAGACCCCGGTGGAAGACTGGCGCCTCTTGGCCAATGAGCCCGCCGACCGCACGTTGCAGCGTGATACGAAAGGAGCGGCAAGTACGCAGTCTTTCAGTGGCATTGATTGACAGGTCGGAGGCATTCGAGATGCAAGCCACGCGACTGATCGTCGAGACGAACGAGAATGGACAGATCGTGAACATGCCTCCTCTGTCCCCGAGCGTCCGGATGGAGGCCATTTTCTTGGTGCTGGATGAGCCGCCCGCGTACCCGCGCCGTCAGCCGCCGCCGGACATCGCCGGCAAGGGCCGAATCTTGGGCGACATTATCTCCCCGGCAAGCGACCCGGACGACTGGGAGGCACTGCACTGATCGTCCTCGACACCCATGTCTGGCTCCGGTGGATCATCAGCGCCGGGGCAGACCTGCCCCGCGCCATGGTCTCAGCGATCCGGACAGCCGATGTGACTGCGGTGTCCGGTATCTCCTGTTGGGAGGTCAGCCTGTTGGAGCAGCGTAATCGGATCGATCTCCCGCTGCCCGCCTGTCAGTGGATTCAGCGTGCCCTGGCACCAACCGGCATCCTTTGCCTTCCGGTCTCCTGCGAGATCGGCGTCCGCGCGGCGGCGCTGACCCAACACCATAAGGACCCGGCGGACCGCATCATCATCGCCACCGCAATCGAGCATCAGGCCGAACTCTTGAGCCTTGATGGCCAGTTTCCCGCCTACGCGGAACTCGCTGGCCGCCTGATCGGCGCTTGAGACCCGGCGCAAGTCCGCAAAGGCGAGGGTGAGGCCGATTCCCCTTCCGGTTGGCTCCCAAAGGGTGGCCATTCGGCTAGAATCTGGCGACGACTTGGGCGGGTTCCTGGGGTGACGAACGGGAGCGGGACAATGGCGAAGGACTTTTCTGGACAACGGCTGCGCGGGAGACGCTTCAAAGGCGACCTGCGGGGAGCGAGCTTTCGCGGGGCGGACCTGCGTGGGGCTTCGTTCTGCGGATTGCTGCGGCGTCTGTGTCCGCGTCTGTGTCTGAGATGTCGGCTCTAGCTATTATGGGAACGACGTCCTTAATTTTGGTCGGCTGGTACCTTCGTCGCCGCGCCCTCGCCGAAGACCCGCAGCTTCTGGGGCTGCGCCGCTGGGTGCTCCCTATTGCCGCCTGGCCCGGTACCGATCTGCGCGACGCGCACCTGACCGACGCCAACTTCTCCGGCGCCCGGATGGCCTACGCCCGCCTCGGCAGCCCTGCCGACCTCACACGCACGCGCTTCCGCGGTGCCCTCGACCTGCACATCGCCCATGTCCGCAGGACCATCCTGGCCGACCGCCGGGTGCGTGAACTGCTGGTGAGTGGGGACGGCGCGGGCAGCGACTTCGACCACGCCGACCTCCACGGCGCCTGGCTCGCCGGTGCGAACCTGCGCGGTGCCCGCCTCTGCGACGCGGAACTAACCGGTGCCGACCTGACCCACGCCGACCTGACCGACGCCGATCTCAGCCGCGCGACCCTGATCGGTGCCGATCTGACCGGCGCCACCCTGACCGGCGCCCTGCTGGACGGCTGGAACATCGACACCGCCACCCGCCTGGACGGCGTCGTCGCCGATTATGTCTTTCTGGAGGCCGGCCCGAACGGCGAGCGCCGCGAGCGCCGACCCCAGGGTGACGGCACCTTTGGCCCCGGTGACTTCACCACCCTGTTTAAGCAGGCGCTCAAGACCGTGGACCTGATCTTCCGCAATGGCATCGACTGGGACGCCTTCCGCGCCGCCTTCGATGACTTGCGCGCACACTATGCCGAGTCCGGCGACGGCAGCGAGGCGCAGGTGCGCGTCCAGTCCATCGACACTACCGAGGACGGACGTATCATCGTCCGCATCGCGGTGCCGGACCAGGGGGACAAGGACGCCGATTATCGGCGCCTGGTCGCGGGCTACGAGCAGCGGCTAATTGAGCTGGAAGCTGAACGCGGTCGCCTCGCCGTGCGCCTGGAGCACCATGAGGAATTGGTCGCGAGCGAGCGCCGACACAATGCCGTGCTGGAGCGCATGATCGACGCGGCAATTGCCCTCCGCCCCCAACCGGTAACGATCCACCACACGATTCTTAACGCACGGGAGATAGGCCAGATGACCAGCGGCGACACCATCCACCAATCCGGCAACTTCAGCGGCAGCATCATCAACATCAAGTCCAGACTGGAGCAGGTCAGCCAGGGCATCGGCACCTTGCCGCAGGTCGACGACGCGGCCAAGGAGCGGTTGACCGCACTGCTCGCACAGTTCGGCCCTGGCCCTGGTACCGCCGGACCGGACACAGGAGGCCGAGACGGTCGCGACCCTGACCGCGGAGTTGGTCGACAAGGCCCAGATCGAACCGCCGAACCCGAGCCTCCTGCGCATCTCCGCCGATGGCCTGATGCAGGCGGCCAAGTCGCTGGCCGAAACCGCCGAGCCGGTGCTGAAGATCGTCGAGCAGGTGGTCGGTTTCTTGGGAATCGATTAGCCGGCCTGGGGCCAGGCCCGGTTGGCCAGGGTCGCCCCCGCGTCGCAAACCTACTGGAATTCCGACTCCGCATTCGACTTCGCACGCGGCGTCCAGACATCCCCCCACTGATAGGGCTTGGCGCGGCCGAGCGGAAGATAGCCGAAGACGATCTCACCCTTGGTGCCGTGTCTCCGTGAGAGAACAAGTCTTTCTCTTACGCCCTGCCGCTTGTGCTCGGAACCATGATCGAGGCCGGCGTGCAGGCGCCACTGATTTCTCTTGGATAGGTCGGGAACCGCCACCGGCTAAAGCCTCGACCTCCGGTTGCGAGCACGAGTGTCAAGCGCAATGCCGTTAGTCAAGGCGGCCTCGCTCCCACGCTCCTGCGTGGGAGCAAGAGCGGGCGCTCCGCGTCCAGCAGATCGAACGGACGCAGAGCGCCCGCACGGCATTCCCACGCTGTAGCGTGGGAACGAGAAAGCGCTGCGCGCGGCCTCCGGGGGAAGTATCCCCCGGACCCCCTCTGGAGGCAGAGGATCAGAGTTCAGAGTTCGGAGTGACAGAGGACGGAGCTGAAGAAACAGGGGCAGAACGCAAGACGACACGGAACCCCAAGAGGTCGCTCCGGGAGCCGGGTCGAAGCCTGAAGCGAAAGGCACAGCGCGCGTCGTCACGATGGTAGAACCACGAGCCGCCGCGCACGACACGTGTATCGGCATTTCCTGGCTCAAACTGCTCGTAGCCATCGTCGAGGCGATACGGATAGTCCTGATAGCGGCTGCGGGTCCACTCCCATACGTTGCCTGCCATGTCCAAACACCCATAGGGACTTGCACCGTTGAGAAATATGCCAACTGGTGTCGTCCCACCGAATGCTGATTCATCTACGTTGCACCTCGCTGCATCGAAGACATCGCCCCAGGGATAGGCGCGCCCATCATCCGCACCGCGAGCGGCCTTTTCCCACTCCGGCTCGCTTGGCAGGCTAAGTGGCTTGCCAGTCGCTTCACTCAGCCAGTGGCAATACGCCAGTGCGTTATGCCAAGTGACGTTCACCACCGGGTGCCCTTCCTTGCCTCGCGGTGGGCGCTGACCGGTCCAATCGTTGGGTGCGCCTCGGCCGGTCGCCTGCAAAAACAAGGCATACTGCGCATTGGTGATAGGCACCCGCGCGATGGCATAGTCATCCAAATGCACCCGATGTGCCTCGTGCCCTTCGCCCATGGTGAACTCACCCGCCGGAATCCGCACCCACTCCGGCTCGCCATAGGGCAGCGTCCAGAACTGGCTGCCACCGATCTTACTCAGTGCCTCGGCTGCCGCAAGGCGCCGGCGGGTCGCTTGCTGCGGGGTGACTGCTCGGGCGAAGAGTCTCTGCATGTTTCCGAGTAGGCCGCTGCCGACGTGAGTCTCCAATTCGCGCTGCAGCCGCCCCCGCAGTTCGGCATCCAGATCGCCGAGGATTCGGTTCGCGCCAGCATCGCGTACGCATTCGGCGGCCAGGACCAGGTTGTGATAAAGCTCCGGCTCGGCCCTGGCGTCGGCGATGGCGCGGATCAGGCGGGTGGTCTTCTCCTTGCTCTGAGTGCTCAGGTAGCCCGCGGCGAGCAGGATCACCTCGCGCCACCAGGCATCGGGGGAACGGCGCAGGCTATAGTCCAGGTAGTCGTCGCGCCCAGCGATGGCGAGCGCGGCCAGGTACTCCTGGAAGGTCAGATGGGAGAATGCGTAGGTCCCCTCGGCACGGGCGATCAATAACCCGGTGCGCTCCTGAATCACGTTGAGAAACCGGGTCACGGCCGCATCCAGCTCGCGCGCGTCCGCCACGGCACCGCCAAGCTGCACCTTGAGCAGTTCCCGCAGCGGTTCGGCATCGATCTCCTTGATGGCCTGCTCATGCATACTCAAGGCCACCTGCTGCAACACCAGCCGCCGGTCGCTGATGTCGAATGGCCGGTCATTGAGGATCAAAGACTCCTGCACCCCGCGCGCCTCGTCCCACTTGCCCAGCAGGACGTCCACCGCCTCCTGATAGAGCTCGGCCCGACGATCCGGCAGCTTGACCCGGTCGCGATGGATCAGTGCAATGACGGTGAGCATGAGCGGATTGATGGCCAGTTCACGCACGCGGTCGTTCTTGTCGATGGCGTCCAGCAATTGGCGGGTCTGAGTGACCGCGAGCGTCTCGGCGGCCTCACCTGGACCCAGATGGCCGATCGCGATCAGGCGATGCCATTGCGTGAGGAAGACGCGCACATCGTCCAGGGTGAAATCGCGTACCGTGGTGTTGGCGTAACCCTCACCGAGCCGCGAGGCATCGCTATAGCCGACGATGCGGCTGGTGACGACAAAGCGGCACCCGGCATAGGCGCGGGTGAATGCGTCGACCAGGCGCGCGACGCGCCGGCGTAGACCCGGATTCGCGACCTCATCCAGTCCATCGAGCAGGACCGCGGCGTGCCCGCCGTTAAGCCATTCGTCGAAGAAATCGGCCGGAACCTCGATCCGCTCGTTTCTCAAGCATTGAACCAGAAAGCGCAGCAGCAGCGCGTGTCCGTCGGTGCCGTCGTCCTGCGCATGGTGTTCCGCCAGGAAGCGGCCGAGCTGCCGCAACGGCAGCACGATGGGCAGGGTTCCCGCATCGGCGAGGCCGAGTTTGTCTGCGGTGAGGCGCGTGCCCTCGGCCAGATCGCGTGCATAGAGCAGTGCGAGGTAGCGCAGCAGGGTGGTCTTGCCGCTACCGGGATCGCCCAGGACGACCAGCCGCCGGTGCGCCGCCAGTGCCTCATTGACCGTGATGTGTGTGGTGTCGTGCGGCGGCGCTTCGTCCATGCCGCGCTGCCGTTCGCCGGGTGCCAGCGCCGTCTCCGCGGCCAGCCAGTCGACCTGGGTCCGTTGGCCGGGTTGGCGGGTGGCGCGCAAGGTCACATAGATCCGATCGAGCTCGATATTGACCAGCCGGCCGCCGGAGCGGATGCCTTGCAATTGGAGGTAACGGTTCTGGCTGATGAGGACTTGCAGATAGCGGCCGAGCGTGCTTTGGCGCTCCACCGCGGTCATCGCGACCGGGGCATCGCCGATGACCACGGTGGCGCCCTGTTCGGCGTAGACGATCTGGGCGCCCGGGGCGGCGGTGAACTCGCGGCCGGTGTTGATAGGGCCATGGTTGTCACCGCCGATGTCCACGCCGCCCGCGCCCACCGCCACCGCGTCCGGCCCCTGGGCGATGGCGCCGCCCGCGGCGTTCTGGGCGGTCATCGCGCCGGCCGCGGCGTCGAACGTGGCCTGATCGATCGCCTCGGCGGCGAGCGCGCGCCGAAGCTGTTCCAAGTGGGTCGGCTGCGGTTGCGTCATGCTGCACTGGTCGTTGTCGCCGCTGACCCTGTCCCGGCTCAGGCGCCAAGACCCCCCGCATCATGCGCGGGCTCGGCCCCGGGGCTAAACCAGTCGAGTCGGTCGCGCAGACGCACCACCTCGCCGACGATGATCAGGGTCGGCGGCTTGGGGGGGTCGGCGGCGACCGCTTCCACAATGCTCGCCAGGGTCCCGACATAGACCCGTTGGTGGTGGGTGGTGCCCTGCTGGACCAGGGCGATCGGCAGCGCGGGAGAGACACCGTGCTTGATCAACTGCTCGACGATGATCGGCAGCCCGCCGAGGCCCATGTAGAAGACCAGGGTCTGGCCCGGGTAGGCGAGTTGCGGCCAGTTCAGGTCGATGGTGCCGTCCTTGAGGTGCCCGGTGACGAAGGTGACTGATTGGGCACAGTCGCGGTGGGTCAGTGGGATGCCGGCATAGGCGGCGCACCCGGAGGCGGCGGTGATGCCGGGGACCACCTGAAAGGGGATGCCCTGGGCGGCCAGGGTGTCGATCTCCTCCCCGCCGCGGCCGAAGATGAAGGGGTCCCCGCCCTTGAGCCGCAGCACCCGGTGCCCTTCGCGGGCCAGGTCGGCGAGCAGGACGTTGATCTCTTCCTGACGCATGCTGTGGTGGGCGCGCTCCTTGCCCACATAGATGCGGCGGGCGTCGCGCCGGGTCATGTTGAGGATGGGCTCGGCGACCAGCCGGTCGTAGACCACCACGTCGGCCTGCTGCATGAGCCGCAGCGCGCGGAAGGTCAGCAGATCCGGATCGCCGGGTCCGGCCCCCACCAGATAGACCTCGCCCAGGTTGCGCTCCAGTGCGCCCGGGGCCAGTTCGCGTTCCATCGCCGCCTGGGCCGCGTCCATTTGGCCGGCAAAGATGCGCTCGGCGGCGGGGCCGGCCAGGACCCGGTCCCAGAAGCGACGCCGGTCGTCCGGGTTGCTGTAG
This sequence comes from uncultured Thiodictyon sp., assembly GCF_903946935.1. Classification (GTDB taxonomy): domain Bacteria; phylum Pseudomonadota; class Gammaproteobacteria; order Chromatiales; family Chromatiaceae; genus Thiodictyon. The sequence goes on along the minus strand of NZ_CAJAXH010000216.1, from coordinate 10,851 downwards.
CGCGCCTTGACCCGGTCGCGGTAGTGGGCGCACAGGTCCCCCAGACGGCCGTAGCCGGCGGGGATCATGGACTCCAGCCGGGTACGCAGCAGGCGCGCCAAGGCCGGGGAGGACCGGCCGGTGGAGACGGCGATCACCACCGGGTCGCGGTCGATGACCGAGGGCAGCAGGAAGGTGCAGGCGTCCGGGTCATCGACGACATTGACCAAAATGTCTTGCGCGGTGGCCAGTGCGGCAATCTGACCGTTCACCGCGCGGTCGTCGGTGGCGGCGATCGCCAGGCGCATCCCGGCGATATCGGCAGGCGCGAAGGGGCGGGCCAGGTGGGTGAACTCGCCCGCCGCGGCCAGGCGCGCCAAGTCCTCCGTGAGGCTGGGGGCCACCAGGGTCACGGCCGCTCCGGCACGCAACAGGCTGCCGAGTTTGCGCTGCGCGGTGGCGCCGCCGCCGACCACCAGGCAGGGCTTGCCAGTGACGGATTGAAAAATCGGTAAAAATTCCATAGGTGTCAGAGATCGCTTGGGCCAGTGCGGCATTGAGTTAACGCGCGGAAAATACTAATATACTAACCTACTGAAGCTTATTGCAGACGGACAACGTGGTCAACGAGATCGATTCTGAGTCCTTACACCGGCGCCTGGCGGCCGGCGATGACCTTTTGCTGGTGGATATCCGCACCCCGAACGAGGTCGCCGGGGGCGCCATCCCGGGGGCGCGCATGCTCCCCATGCACCTGCTGCCCTTGCAGCTCAACGACCTGCCCCAGGATCGGGACCTGGTACTCTACTGCCACAGCGGCGCGCGCTCCTATCATTCCACTGCCTACCTGAAACAACAGGGGTGGGGACGGGCCTTGAACCTGCGCGGCGGGATCCTCGCCTGGGCGCGGCACGGTTACGAAATCGCGTCCCCCCGGCACTGAGGCCGACACCAGGCGCCGCCCCTTTCACCCCGGGCGGCCTAACCATAAGCCGCTCTTAGTATTTTCACCCAGTCGACAACAACGAAACCCCGGAGGTACCCCATGGCCCATGACCAAGAACTCGACGCCAGCGGTTTGAACTGCCCCCTGCCGATCCTGCGCGCCAAGAAAACCCTGAACGGGTTGACCGCCGGGCAGGTGTTACACATCATCGCCACCGATCCCGGCTCAGTGCGCGACTTCGAGGCCTTTGCCAAGCAGACCGGTAACGAGCTGCTGGAGTCCAAGGAAGACGCCGGCAAGTTCCACTTTCTGATCAAGAAAAACTAACGCCCGGCCGGGCGCCCCCCCGCCTCGACGACAACCATACCCGGAGGACACGATGGCCCAAAAGAAGCTTGCTATCATCGCCACCAAGGGCTCGCTGGATTGGGCCTACCCGCCCTTTATCCTCGCCTCGACCGCCGCCGCGCTGGACTATGAGGTCCAGATCTTTTTCACCTTCTATGGCCTCCAGCTCCTGAAAAAGAAGCTGGATCTCAAGGTCACCCCCTTGGGCAACCCCGGTATGCCCATGCCCGGCGGCATGGAGCGGTTCATGCCGGTACTATTGACCGCCCTACCCTTCATGCAGCGGATCATGACCGCGATGATGAAGGCCAAGATGAAAAAGAAGGGCGTCGCCAGTATCGAAGACTTGCGCTCACTGTGCCAGGAGGCCGAGGTCAAGCTGATTGCCTGTCAGATGACGGTCGATCTCTTCGATCTCAACCCCTCCGAGTTCATCGACGGCGTGGAATTCGGCGGAGCCGCGACCTTCTTCGAGTTCGCCGGCCAGAGCGATATCTGCCTCTATATCTAAGGTTGCGGGTCCGCGCCGCGGACTGACCGATTCATCGCGGCCTGGGGGCCGCTCCTACGGGTGTAGGGGCGGCCCCCAGGCCGCGATGGGTTTACGGCTTAGAAGGTCACGAGGGCCTCGATGCCGACGATGTGCGCGCTCATCTCATATTGGCCATTGAGCGCGGTGGTCCCGTTGACGCCACTGGTGGCCGTATAGGGGACGCCGCCTGCAAAGTTGCGCTTCTGGCCCATGACATACATGTAACCGGCCTCAATCGAGAAACCGTGGGACAGGCCCTGGGCGATACCGATACTGAAGGTCTGGCGGTCGCTGTCCGGCACCCGGGCGCTGAAATAGCCGTTGCCCTGGCCGGTCTGATCATAGGCATAGCCGCAGCGCAATTGGGTGGTCGGCCGCACCTGCCAGGTCAGGCCCAGGCGAAAGGCGCTGGCGTCATTCCAGTTATTGGTCTCGGTTGAGATGATACCGCCGGTGCGATCGCCACTGACCACCAACTGACGGAATTGGCTCCAGCCCGTATAGGTCCAGTCGAACTCTGCGGCAAACGTCTTGGTAAACTCATAACGGGCGCCCACTTGCAGGCGCCAGGGCAGGTCGAGATTCAGACTGGCCGGCTGCCCCTGCGCCAATTGCCCCATCATCACCAGCGTCGTGTTCAGCGGGGTGAAATTCCCGCCTAATCTTACAGTCGAGGCCGAGTGGTAGGTCAGGCCCAGCGTCAGGGCCTGGATGCGATACATGGCGCCGAGATTGAATCCGAGCCCAATCCCGTCCCCGCTCATCTGCCCCAGGTTGGAGTCCAACTGGGCCGACTTAGCCCAGTAGATGTCCATGCCGGCCGCCAGGCTCAGATTATCATTGACCCGATAGGCGCCGGTCGGCGCAAAGTCCAGGACCTCGAGCTTGGTCGTGGCGGGGTGATTGCCGGTGGGGATCGTGGTCAGCCCGAGCGGCGGGGGCAGCGGGATGGTTGCACTCTGACTGAGCGCCGGGAAGGTGCCATAGCCCCACCGGGTCTCCAGACCAAAGGGCGTGGTGACCCCAAGTCCAAGGCGCCAATTCTGGTTTAGCTTGATCGCCGCCTGGAACATGGGGCCAGCGACCCAGGTCGCCCCGGTCCCTGAGTGATTGCCGCTCGCCGTGTTGACGGAAAAACTGGGGGCAATCATGAGGGCACCCAAGGCGAGGCTGGAGTTGTCGTGGAAACCCATCGCCGCCGCGTTATAGGGGATCGCGCCGAGCTCGATGGGGTTGGCGACCATAGCATTGGCGGTGCCGATACCAGCGGTCGAGGCCTCCGGCAGCAAAAAGCCGGAGGCGAGCGCGCCGCCTGGGGCCGCGAGGGTGCCGATGACGCCGGCGATCAGGGCCGCGGCGCGCGCCGGTGCGATTTTCGAGTGCATGAACTGATTCCCCCAGAGAGTTAAGTTATTGTCTGCTTTCGATCGGGGCGATCCTCGCCATGGCCGTTAGCGTGAAAGTCGCGCCGGGAGCGCGCTCCAATGCCCCCTCCCCCCTCGTGGGGGAGGGCGGGGAGGGGGACGCGCTGCATGCACCCGCCGTGGCTCCTTGGCGACACGGCAGTCGGTTCCCGCGCCGGCCCGGCCGAGCCTGACGGTGGACTTAAGCTACTGCCGGAACGCCTGCATTTAAGACAGCCAGCCAGGGCCTTAAACCGGCGAACTGTAGGCGAAGCGGCCCACAATTGCCACTATTTGTTGCGATCACAGACATCGTCGCAAAAACGCAACAGGCGATTCGACAGTCTGCCCGCGGGGCTTGCTCATCGTTCCGGCCAGCAGCCATCTTCTGGGGTCCAAGGCTTCAGCCTTGGTCCTGGCCAGCCAAGGCTGAAGCCTTGGACTCCGGCCCCGGAGTGGCCGGAACGACGATCAAGGCCCGCGCCTGACGGCGGGATGAAACTGGACTCAAATCATGTTTTTATGCTATATGGTCCGGCCATTGTCGAAGGCCTCTATCACGCGATCATGTCGACCCTCAAAGCCGCGCCCAATTCCGCGCCCGAATCCGCACCGGCGCAACGCCTGACGCTCATTTTCGCCGGGCTCTGCGACGCGGATCGGCACAGCCTCCTGGCCTTTGCCGAGTTCCTCGCCGCGGGGCGGCCGTCGGCGCCTACACCCACGGCGAGCCCAGACGATACGGTTGACGAAAGCGCCGATGCGGAGCGCGAGCCCATCCCGCACCCCCGGCCGGCACAGGAGACGGTGATCGCCGCCATCCGGCGCCTGTCACTGACCTACCCGATGCTCGATCGCGGCCCCATGCTGCATGAAACCGCCGGACTGATGACCGCCCATATGATGCATGGTCGCTCCGCGGTCCAGGTCATCGACGACCTGGAGGCCCTGTTCCTGCGCTATTTTCAGGACTCCCGCGCGGACCTGCGGGGAGGCGGCTGATCGCTATGGGTATTATTACCGACTGGTTCCGTCGTTATCTCTCGGACCCGCAGCTCGTCTTCCTGACGATGCTCCTGCTCACCCTGACCATCGTGGTCCTGACCCTGGGCGACATGCTGGCCCCGGTGCTGGCGAGCATGGTCGTGGCCTATCTGTTGGAGGGCCTGGTCGGCGTCTGTGAACGCCACGGCCTGCCGCGCACGGCGAGCGTGCTGGTGGTCTTTATCGGCTTCATGCTGTTCGTGGGCCTGCTCCTGTTCGGGGTGCTGCCGCTGGTCTCCCGGCAGGTCACCGAACTGGTGCAGCAATTGCCCTACATGGTCAACGAGGGGACCCGGGTCCTGCTGGAGCTGCCCGGGCGTCATCCGGACCTGGTGAGCGCGGAGCAGATCGACGAGCTGATCGGTTCGCTGCGCTCGGACGCCATGGCCTTTGGCCAGCGGGTGCTGTCGTGGTCCCTGGCGGGCGTGGTCGGCGTGCTCACGGTGCTGGTCTACCTGATTCTGATGCCGCTCCTGGTCTTCTTCTTTCTTAAGGATAGGGACCTGATTCTCGATTGGTTCCGGCAGTACCTGCCGGACCACCGACGCATCGCCAGCGCCATCTGGGCGGAGGTGGACCGGCAGATCGCCAACTATGTGCGCGGCAAATTCTGGGAAATCCTGATCGTCTGGGCGGTCAACTATCTCATTTTCCTGCTCTTCGACCTGCACTATGCGATGCTTCTGGCCCTGCTCCTGGGGCTGTCGGTGATCGTGCCCTATATCGGGGCCGTCGTGGTGACGGTCCCGGTGCTCCTGATCGCCTGGTTCCAGTGGGGCTGGTCCGCGGACTTCATCTGGCTCGCCACCGTCTATAGCATCGTCCAGGCCCTGGATGGTAACGTGCTGGTCCCGCTGCTGTTCTCGGAGGTGGTGAACCTGCACCCAGTCGCCATCATCGTCGCCATCCTGGTCTTCGGCGGTCTGTGGGGATTTTGGGGGGTGTTCTTCGCCATCCCGCTCGCGACCCTGGTGCATGCGATCCTCATCGCCTGGCCAGCCCAGCACGCGGCGGGACGGGACGGTTAGTACCCCATTCCACTTTATGTTGCATACCGACCCCAACGGGGTCGAACATATCAGCCCAGGGCAACGCCCTGGGTTAGCGTTGTTTATTCGGCCTAGCCCTGAAAGGGCGTGACATAACGGTGCGCCTCCTGATGTCACGCCCTTTCAGGGCTGGGGTCTCTTATCCGTCATACCCAGGACGATCAGGCGCAGGGCCTGCGCCTGATCCTGAAAGTGCTGCTCAAACCGGTTCAGGGCCGAGCGGACACAGTCGACCAGTTCAGCCGCGTCGCGCGGTTCCTCGTCCGACATGACTCGCATCATCGCCAGAGTATCCGGTTCCCCGGGGTCTTCCCGACGCGCGGCGGCCCGCCAGTACATGCGCATCTCGTGTCTATCGCAGTGACAGCCGGTTCGGCCGGCTGCATCGCCGCCTTCATCACTGTAAACACTGTAGTGTTGTCGATGTAGCTGCCGTCATTGAAGCCCAGCACGGTGCGCAACGCCGGGTCCTGGCCAGCCAAATGGTCCTTGAACAGCTCGGCCCCGGCCCCGATGGCACGCATCAGGACGATCTCGTTGGCGTGGTTGCCGGTGTGCCAGCGTACCCCGGGCAGCTTCCCGACCCCATGGCTGCGGATCGGCTCGAACGCAACGCTCGCCGAGTCCGGCCCCATCGGCATCCCGGTCCCATGGTCGGGCAAGACGATCAACAGGGTCTCGCGCCAACTGCTGTTGGCCTCCACCCAGGCCACCACCGAGCGCACGGCGTGGTTGAAGTCCATCAGCTCCTCGATGACCCGGGCGGTGTCGTTGGCATGCGCCGCCCAGTCCACGGCACCCCCTTCGATCATCACAAAAAACCCATCCGGGTCGCGGGCCAGCACGTTCAGGGCGCCCCGGGCCATCATCTCCAGGGTCGGCACCTGCGGATTGAAGGCGATGCCGCTCGGGTTGGCCGGGTCGGCGCCCCGCACCGCCTCGGTGCGGTTGACCTGGAGGCTGTCGGCCACTTGCGGGACCCCGATCAGCCGTTGACCGGTCGGCGTCAGGGTGCCGGCGGCCAGGGCCGCGAAGTCGCCTTTGGACTGGATCAGTCGCCAGCCGGCACTGCCGTCGACCAGGGCCTCCCAGGTGCTGCGCGCCACATAGGCCCCGCCCGGCCCGGTCTCATTGGCAAAGCGGGGGCTGCCATTCAACCGACCGTCCACGTCATAGAGTGGGTTGCCGGCGCCCATGATGAGGTCGAGCGTCGGCTCGCCCACCATCTGCCGACCGATCTCGCCATAGTTGGCGCGGCTACGATTGCGCGCACCGAAGGCGGCCGGGGTGGCGTGCGTGAAGGGCACACTCGTCACCACCCCGGCGGCCTTGCCGAGCCGCTTGGCAAACTGCGTGATGAACGGCAGTGGCTGGCCGAAATTGTCTACGTTGAGCGCGGTGTTATAGGTCTTGGTGCCGCTGGCGAAGGCCGTGGCCGCCGCCGCCGAGTCCGTCGCGCCGGCCTTCAGATAGGCGTAGCCGTTGAAGAAATTGGGGATGCCGCGGAGACTGCCGAAGTTCGGGGTCGGGTCCCAGGCGCGCGCCGCGTCGTAACCCATCAGGGGAGTGGCGCTGTTGGTCGGGGCCGTGGCGGTGTTGAGCGGAAAGGTGGTCACCCCGAGTTGCACCGGAAACCGATAATAGGGCTGATGACCCTTCTCGCCGAATTCCCAATCGCTCGCGAGGGCCCAAGTGCCCCAGGCGGCGCCATCGCTGATCATCAGGATCACGTTTTTGGCCACCTCGGGCGCGGCCGGGAACGCGGCACCAGATAAGATCAGGACCAGGACGTAAGCGGCGGCGAATCGCCCGTGCCGGTATGTTTTCTGCGTCATTTAACACAACTTTTACATTAATCTTCTTGCGGCTATGCACAAGCAGAGTAGTCTATGCAGTGGGCGAAAAGCCTAGGAAGGCGCACCGCGGATGCGATGAACACCAGCGATACCCTGAACACATTAACCTAACGGACAGATTAATATGTTGAACCAACAATTTGACACCTCTGCGACCAGACACGACGCCGCCCAGGCGACGCCCGCTCTGCTGGAGACACGCCATGTTGTGTCGTGGGTTAATTGGGCGTGTCGCTGACCCAAAATGACCAAAACAGAACTGCTGGAGTGGTTAGATGCCGTCCTGGGCACCGCCGATGTCGATCAGGGGTGGCGCTTGGTCTTGGTCCTGGTGGAATGGGAACCCGGCGCTTGGCGCCTGGGGTACTCAGTGCCGCGCTATGCAGACGCCGCGGAGCCTGGCGAGCCCCAGGCTGAGTGGCTAGTCCTGGGCTGGCTTACCGCCAACCATGCCCCAACCGAACCGGTTTGCTGGCCCTCCCTGGACAGTGCCGCCGCGGAGGCCCAGGCGATCCGCGAAGCGGGCCTCACTATTGCCCCGCGCCAAGTCCAGGAGGACCTGCTGCGGGTGATTGTGACCGATCGACCGCAGATGGCGCTCGTATGAGGGTCGGTGGGAGCGAAACGGTTACCGGCGCGCGCCGTTGATGTGCTCCATGCGCCGAATGACCCACTGGACGGTTTCATGGTCGGTCTCGGACAGCGCACTGCCCAAGGTGTGTTCGATGGCGGACAGGCGCAGTTCCACGCGCCCCAGGCGCGCCTTGATGTCCGAGACATCCCCCCGGATCGCGCTCAGATGTTCCAAGACGAGACTTTCGGTCTCTGCGGTCATGGCGTGTTCGTCCCTTGCAGTTGTAGACCGCCGACCCGGTCGGGAGAGCGATCCGACAAACGGTTATAACACCCCCCAAAACAGGGCCTAACAGGTGTCGTTGGTTACCACCCTGGTTAACCCGCGGGCGATTTCGCAAACAAAAAAAGGACAGGCTTTCACCCATCCCCTTGTTTTATTGGAGCCGGCGAGAGGAGTCGAACCCCCGACCCGCTGATTACAAATCTGAGATTTGGGCATTCTCTCAGTTGCTATCGGTTACGCTTCGCTACGTTTTAACAACAGCTTACCCGCTCAAGCCGTGCTATCCTTTGCGACACAGTACGCCCCGATTCGCCCCTTTGTGGTTGCTCAGTGGTTGCTCAGATTCCTGAGCAACCAACCGGCGGGGCCAGTGTGAGGCGCCAACCGAGCGGGGATTATGAACGCGGACACCGAGACGAAACAAGCGGCGGCGGTCAAGCTGACGAAGCGAGCGGTTGACGCCCTGACCTACACCGGCACCGGGAACGGTGCGTGCTATGCCTGGGACCCAGAGGTTAAGGGCTTCGGGGTGCGGGTCTATCCGGGCGGACGCAAGGCGTTCCTCGTTGCCTATCGTGTGGGGAACCGCAAGCGGTTCCTGACCTTGGGGACCTTCGGCAAGGACCTGACCGCGGACGAAGCCCGCAAGCTGGCGATTGTCACCCTTGGCGATGTGGTACGCGGCACCGACCCTGCACAAGTCCGGGAACAGGAACGCCAAGGCGAAACCGTGCGGGACCTGTGCGAGGCCTACATGGACCGCCACGGCAACGCCAAGAAGTCAGGGAGCGAGGATCAACGGCGGATAGACCGCTACATCCTGCCCAAGTGGGCAAGCCTCAAGGCGCGGACGATTGCCCGGCCGGATGTGGAGGCTCTACACCGCAAGATAGGCAAGACGGCACCCTATGAGGCCAACCGCGTTCTTGCTCTGCTGTCCAAGATGTTCGAGCTTGCCCGCCGTTGGGGGTTCGTGCCTGAAGGCCAAGCCAACCCGGCCCGCGACATAGACCGATTCCAGGAAACCAAGCGGGACCGCTGGGTAACCCCTGACGAACTGCCCCGCCTGGCCCAAGCGATCAACGAAGAACCGAACGAATCAGCCCGCGCGGCCCTGTGGCTCTACCTGCTGACCGGCTGCCGGAAGTCCGAACTACTCAAGGCCCAATGGGCTGATGTGGATTGGACCCGGGCAGAGCTTCGGTTACCCGATACCAAGGCCGGGCGGGTGCATTACATCCCCTTGAGCCCTCCCGCCGTGGCCTTGCTGCGCGACCTGCCCCGGGCCGATGACAACCCCTTCATCCTGCCCGGCAAGCGGCCGGGGCCCACCTGGTCAACGTGAGCAAGCCTTGGGGCCGGGTGCGCGCGGCGGCCGGTGTCGAGGACGTGCGCTTACATGACCTGCGGCGCACCGTCGGCAGTTGGCTTGCACAGTCGGGCAATTCGCTGCACCTGATCGGCCGGGTTCTGAATCACTCCAACCAGTCAACAACGGCGGTCTATGCCCGGTTCGGGGAGGATTCGGTACGGGCGGCTCTGGATCAACACGGCGCCCGGATCATGGGAGCGGCCGGACTGACCCCCACGGCACAGGTTACCGAGCTTCCGACCCGCGCCCGGACCGCCACCAAGTGACCCCAAGACGAACAACCGAACACGCGGAGCGCCCCACCATGACGGCAGAAATCGAAAGCCTTGTTCTTGAGCATCTGCGGGCGATCCGGGCAGACCTGGCAGACCTTAAGCGGGAGGTCACAGGCAACAGCGTTCAACTATCCGCCGTCGGTCAACAACTGGCCGGACTGACCGCGGCCGTCTATCTCAATGCGGCGCACCTATGACCGCTTTTGTTCTTGATACCTTGGCCTATGCCGACACCCTCAAGGCGGGAGGGTTCAGCGCACAGCAAGCCGAGACCTTGGCCCGCACATTGGCGGAGATCCTCAACCGGATGGCGAAAACCAAGGCCAAGACCCAGGCCCGCGACAACACCCCGGACCCAGACGGCGAAGCCTTACGGCTGGACGCGAAGATAGCGGAGAGCAACGCCTTGACGGCCAAGATCAAAGCCGACCTGACCCGCTGGGTTATCGGCGCTGGTGCCCTGCAAATCATCGTCCTTGCTGGCTTGCTCAAGATGGCGAAGCTGATCTAACACGAGAGCGTCAACCATTGGACGGCATTGAACACCGCTTGGAGATTTCCGACTAGAGGTTATGCCATGCTCGAACTACACCCGCAATTTCTCACCGGCCCGGACGGTAATCCGTCTGTCGTGCTGTCGCTCGCTGAATACGAGGCCATTCTTGAACAGCTTGAAGACATGGAAGACCTTGCGGACGCACGCAACGCCATGAATGAGCCGACCACCCCATGGGAAACGGTTAAAGCAGAATTAGGGCTGTGATGGCCTATCGAATCGAAATCAAGCGCAACGCCCGCAAGGCCCTGCTGTCGTTGCCCCATGCTTACCGCTCGCGCATTGGTGAGGCTATTGATTCACTGGCAAGCGATCCGCGTAAGCCGGGAACCCGCAAGCTTGAAGGGAGCGAGAGCCTGTATCGGTTGCGCGTTGGTGACTATCGCGTGATTTACGAAATCCAAGACGCCCGCTTAATCATCGTCGTTGTCAAGGTGGGCCACCGTCGAGAAGTCTACCGCGACCATTGACCAGTTACGGCCGGGTCTAGGCCATCCGATTACACACAACTTTTAGTGTACGGTATAAAATATCGCCTCCATCATAGTTTCTGGGGGCGGCATGGGCTGGGCAGACGAGGAATTTCTGGCGATCGACCTGGGCGACACGCGCCGCAACGACCGTGCGAAGCG
>NZ_CAJAXH010000215.1 GCF_903946935.1 uncultured Thiodictyon sp. | reverse complement strand
GTTTGTGCGGGTCTTGCTCCGGCGTGTGATGCCGGGCGAGAATCTGCCGGAAATCCACGAACTGCAAGAGGTCGAAACGATGCTGGCAGAATATGTCGAAGAGTGGACGGAGAAGTGGAAGCGCGAGGGGCTGTTGGCGGGGCGGCTGGAAGGGAAGGCGGAAGGCACGCTTGAGGGCAAACTTGAGGGCAAACTTGAGGGCAAACTTGAGGGCAAACTTGAGGGCACGCGCGATACGCTCAAGCGCCTGCTCTGGCGTCGCTTCGGCGAGCTACCCCCATGGGCCATTGTACGTATTGAGGAGGCGAGCATCGCGCAACTGGACGCCTGGGTTGACGACATCTTCGCGGCCGAGACCCTGGAGACCCTGCTGGATGGTTCGCCGCCGGGGTCCGACGTATCCGCGGGGTAAATTGAGCGCCCCTTGGCGGCGCCTCACCGGGCGCTCGCGGCGCCTTGCTATTCACCTCGTTCCTGAGGTGGGCCAGAACTCGGGGTTCAGGATCTCGGTCGTGGTCCAAGGGCAGTCGGCAGGCAGCAGGTCGAACCCGATACCGGTTTCACGCGCGGTCTCCAGGCGAGCATCGCCCCAGGTATCCGCCCACCAATCGGGGTCGGTCAGGGATGTCTTGAGGCTGGGGGTGCGCTCCAGGCGTCGGCTGACGCGCTCGCGTTGGTGGCGGATGGTGGCCTCCCAACTGCGCCCGCGGCGCTCGGGTTGATAGTGCCACTTCAGCAGATGGGCCAACAGGACCGCCATCCGGCTTTCCAACTCCCGCTGCTCGCTCTTGCCCACGTCTTCGATCTCCTCGGCAATGTGTTCGATGTCGAGGGCCTCGAAGCGGCCGGCCCGTAATAGTTGCGCCTGCTGTTGCGCCCAGGCGACCACATCGGTGTCATAGGTCTGCAAAGTCTCTGTCATGAATCCAAGCCCCTGAGCGGTCACGTTGGGGGGATTGTCGCCCAACTGGGGAGGGGGTTGTAAACCAACTTCGCAGGACCGCGCTAAAAATGTGGAATCGCCGGGCCACCAACTCGCCGCGCGCGGGATTCGCGCGGCGGGTTTATAATCCCGCGGTTTAGCCGCACCCCGGCCGCCATGCCAGTCTCCACCTTATGAGCGATCTTCTCGACCAACTGCGCCGCCGCCGCACCTTTGCCATCATCTCCCACCCGGACGCGGGCAAGACCACACTCACCGAGAAGCTGTTGCTGTTCGGCGGTGCCATCCAGATGGCCGGCACGGTCAAGGGCCGCAAGGCGGCGCGCCATGCGACCTCCGACTGGATGGAGCTGGAGAAACAGCGCGGGATCTCCGTGACCTCCTCGGTCATGCAGTTCCCGTACGGCGACTCCATCGTCAACCTGCTCGACACCCCCGGGCATGAGGACTTCTCCGAGGACACCTACCGCACCTTGACCGCGGTGGACTCGGCGCTGATGGTGATCGACATCGCCAAGGGCGTGGAGGAGCGCACCATCAAGCTGATGGACGTCTGCCGGTTGCGCGACACCCCCATCCTCACCTTCGTCAACAAGCTGGACCGCGAGGGGCGCGACGCGGTGGAGGTGCTGGACGAGGTGGAGTCGGTGCTCAAGATCCAGTGCTCCCCGGTGACCTGGCCGATCGGCATGGGCAAGCGCTTCAAGGGCGTCTATGACCTGCGCCACGACCGCACGCATCTGTTCAGCGCCCAGCACGGCGGCGGCATCCAGACCGGCGAGGTGATCGAGGGGCTGCACAGCCAGCGGATGGACGAGCTCCTGGGCGACCAGGCGGACGAGCTGCGCAGCGAGATGGAGCTGGTGCAGGGTGCCAGTCACCCGCTGGATCTCGATGCCTACCGCGCCGGCAAGCAGACCCCGGTCTTTTTCGGCTCGGCCATCAATAACTTCGGTATCAAGGAGTTGCTCGACGCCTTCGTCGACTATGCCCCGCCGCCGCGCGCCCGCTCCACCGTCCAGCGGGTGGTGCAGCCGGGTGAGGCGCCCTTCACCGGCTTCGTGTTCAAGATCCAGGCGAACATGGACCCGGCCCACCGCGACCGGGTGGCCTTCCTGCGGGTGTGCTCCGGCAGCTACACCAAGGGCATGAAGATGCGCCATGTGCGCATCGGCAAGACGGTGCAGGTGGCCAATGCCATCACCTTCCAGGCCGACGAGCGCCGCGCGGTGGAGGAGGCCTGGCCCGGCGACATCATCGGGCTGCACAACCACGGTACCATCCAGATCGGCGATACCTTCACCGAGGGCGAGGAGCTCAAATACGAGGGCATCCCCTACTTTGCCCCGGAGCTCTTCCGCCGCATCGTGTTGCGCGACCCGTTGCGCATGAAGGCGTTGCAGAAGGGCGTGGTGCAGCTCTCGGAGGAGGGCGCCACCCAGGTCTTCCGGCCGCTCAAGAACAACGACATGATCCTGGGCGCCGTGGGCGTGCTCCAGTTCGACGTGGCCGCCTTCCGGCTCAAGGACGAATATAACGTGGACGCGGTGGTGGAACCGGTGTCGGTCCACACCGTGCGCTGGATCGGCTGCGACGACCCTAAGATGCTGGAGCGCTTCAAGGAAAAGGTCTACGAGAACCTGGCGCTGGACGGCGACGACCAGTTGGTCTATCTGGCGCCCACCCGGGTCAACCTGGGGCTGACGATCGAGCGCTGGCCGGATATCCGGTTCTCGGCTACGCGGGAGCTGTAGGAGCGGCCCCCGCCGCGACGAGGGCACGCAGTCTGCGGGGGAAGCGGGCAACCGCGGCGTCGCGTCGCGGCCTGGGGGCCGCTCCTACGGGTTTCGACGCAGCGCAGACGTAGCCCGGATGGAGCGCAGCGGAATCCGGGGGCAGCGTCGCAGACACACAAGGAATCAGTGGGTTGCAGCCGAGACCTGGATTCCGCTGCGGCTGCATCCAGGCTACGGGACTCTCGTTCCCACGCTCCGCGTGGGAATGCCGCGCGGGCGCTGTGCGTCCCGTTGGCGACCGGACGCGCAGCGCCCGCGCTTGCTCCCACGCCGGAGCGTGGGAGCCAGATGTAACTGATATATCATCGGCTTGAACGCTGCGCGATTGTGCGGAGTTGGCGCCGCTACCCGATGCCAAGCCTGATTCGCGACAGACCGAGGTGACGGCCCCAACACCTGCGCCCTTGTCCAGCTTCCGTGACCGGCTCAAGGACGGCAGCGAAGGTCCGGAACTGGTGTGGTTGCCAACCGGGACCTTCCTGATGGGCTCGCCGGCCGGCGATAAGATGGCCTTCGACGACGAGCGGCCCCAGCACGAGGTCCGCATTGCACGGCCCTTCGCCATCGGCCGGGTCCCGGTCACCTTCGCTGACTATGACCGGTTCTGTACCGTCGCCGGTCGCGCACGGCCTGGGGATCAGGGCTGGGGTCGCGGCCGGCGCCCGGTCATCAAGGTGTCCTGGGCGGACGCCGTCGCCTATTGCGTCTGGCTGACCGAGCAGACCGGCCGGACCTATCGCCTGCCGAGCGAGGCGGAGTGGGAATACGCCTGTCGGGCGGGGACCCAGACCCGCTGGTCATTCGGCGACGACGAACAGGCCCTGGGCGATCACGCCTGGTTCAACGGCAACTCGGGAGGCCAGACCCACCCGGTCGGTGAGAAGCGGCCCAACCCCTGGGGGCTGCACGACCTGCACGGCAATGTCTGGGAGTGGGTCCAGGACCATTGGCACAACAACTACCAGGGCGCAACCCCGGACGGTCGTTCCTGGGAAGACGCCTCGGGCGAGTGGCGTGTGCAGCGCGGCGGTAGCTGGATCAGCTTCGGTCGCTACCTGCGCTGCGCTTACCGCCACCACTACGGTCCCGGCGGCCGCTTCCTGTTTGCCGGTTTCCGGCTCGTCCTAGGTCCCCAGCCCAAGCAGGGGCAGGCAGACGGATAGGGAGCGGGGCCGGACTGCCCGCGCAGGGAGCGAGCGGCAGCGAGCGGACAGCGCGGGCGGTCAGGTCCCGCGGGGGGCGTCATTCCGGCCGCGACGCCGGAATCCAGGCCAGGGCCGGTGTGCCTGACCTTATCCGGCTGCCGCGCGGCCCCACGGGGCATGGGCTGCTAAACCCCACCAACACCACTGGCGCCGGACCTTCTCGCTTGTCCCTGGCCGATCCTAACCGGGCATCTGCACCCCGCCGTCCCGCCCAGCCACCTCCGGTCTTGCCGGTTGAGTGTCCTAACTGCCGAAAGCCGGCTGCCTCAGCCATCAACCGTCATCAAGCGCCTTGCCCGGCGCCCTGCACGCGGCTAAGATAGCCGGCATAAGTACATCAACAGCTACTTATGCGGTTTCGGATGGTTGAATTTCCTATCCGTCGGAGTTTGCGCGAAAAAGGCGACCTCATCATGCCGGGCATCGGCGGCTCCACGCCGCCGCGCGGCCTCGTGACGCACGCCTCATAACAGAGCGTGTGCGATGACATGAAAATGGCCGACGGCCTGTTCTGGCCCATCCCCATCACCCCCGCGGGCGCCCCAGTGGCGGCCGTTGCCTTTACGATTCCTGGTGAAAACACCGTCACCGTTGCGGATGGCACCGCCATTGCGGCGGCCATCGGCGTCACCGCAACAAGCGCTCATCGCGCACGGGCAGGCACGCGTCATCCTGTGCAGACCTGTCATCCCTTGTACCGCTCGCATGCGTACCACCCTGAAAATCACATGAGAAGCTCCAGTCTACCCTGAGGTAGCGCCCCGGGTTTCCGATCAATGAGGACAAATGGCGATGAAATTGGTTGATCCACATGGTGGCGGTGACTTGCTGCCCTTGCTGTTTGAAGGTGAGGCACTCGAGCGTGAGCGCCGGCACGCGGCCACGCTGCCCACCCTGCGCGTCAGTCAGCGCGAGAAGGGCGACATCATTATGCTGGGCATTGGCGGCTTCACGCCATTGCAAGGCTTTATGACACATTCGGACTGGCGAGGCGTGTGCGATGGCATGAAAATGGCCGACGGCCTGTTCTGGCCCATCCCCATTACACTCTCGGCGACCGCGGCGGCGGCCGATGCCATCTCGGTCGGCGGTGAGATTGCGCTCACCGACCCGGATGACGGCAGTATCCTGGCGACCATGCGGGTCACCGAAAAATATGCCATCGACAAGTCGCATGAATGCGCCATGGTGTTTCAGACGACCGACCCGGCACACCCTGGTGTGAAGCTGGTGATGGACCAGGGCGAGATCAACCTCGCCGGCCCACTCAAGGTGCTGTCCACCGGCGGCTTTCCGGAAAAGTATGGCGAACTGTTCAAGACGCCGAAGCAGACCCGCGAGCTTTTCACCGTCTTGGGCTGGTCCAAGGTTGCGGCCTTCCAGACCCGCAATCCGATGCACCGCTCGCACGAATATCTGGCCAAGGTCGCGATCGAGACCTGCGACGGCGTGCTCATCCACTCGCTGCTGGGCAATCTCAAGCCCGGCGATATCCCGGCCGAGGTGCGCACCAAGGCCATTGGCACCCTAGTCGACAATTATTTCGTCAAGAACACCATCGTGCAGGCGGGTTATCCGCTCGACATGCGCTATGCCGGCCCGCGCGAGGCCCTGCTGCACGCAGTGTTTCGGCAGAACTATGGTTGCTCGCACCAGATTGTCGGGCGCGACCATGCCGGCGTGGGTAGCTATTACGGCCCGTTCGACGCCCACCACATCTTCGACCGTCTGCCCGCCGGCGCCTTGCAGACACAGCCGATGAAGATCGATGTGTCCTTCTGGTGCTACAAGTGCGGCGGCATGGCCTCCGGGCGCACCTGCCCACACACCGATGCCGACCGGCTACAGGTCTCCGGCACCCAGTTACGCAAGTCATTGTCCGAAGGCGCTGACGTGCCGACCGAATTTAGCCGCGCGGAGGTGCTCGCCGTCTTGCGCGAGTACTACGCGAGCCTTGACAGCGAGTGACATCGCCTACGTTCTGCAACCTGAGAGAGGAGAGACAACCATGCCAACCTATGTAAGAACCGACAAATGCGATGGCTGCAAGGGCCAGGACAAGACTGCCTGCATGTACATCTGTCCGCATGACCTGATGGCCCTGGACAAGGACGGATCGCAGACCGGACATGCCATGAAGGCCTATAATCAGGAGCCCGAGCAGTGCTGGGAATGCTATTCCTGCGTCAAGATCTGCCCGCAGAACGCCATCGAAGTGCGTCACTATGCCGACATCGTCCCGCTCGGCGGCTCGGTGCAGCCGTTGCGCGGCTCCGACGCGATCATGTGGACCATCAAGTTCCGCAACGGCACCATGAAGCGTTTCAAATTCCCGATCCGCACCACGGCCGAGGGTTCGATCGATCCCTACGGCGATAAGCCGATGCCCAAGGTCGCCGAACTGAGCGCCCCCGGGGTATTCACCAAGGAAATGATGGGTGGCTACCGTGCCGGCCGACCGGACGAACTGATCCGCAAATAGGCCGGTTTAACCATCCTGATTTATTGTGGGACAGACCGCGGCCCTACGCGCCGGGCCAGCGCTGTCGCCAACCAATGTAGAGGTGAATGCAATGTCGCAAGGTACTTTTGAGAATCCCACCGTCGTCGAGGAAGAACTCGACATCCTGCTGATTGGCGGCGGCATGGCCTGCTGCGGTGCGGCTTATGAGATGATGCGTTGGGCCGAGGCGGTGAAGGCCGAGACCGGCACCGAACTGCGGATCAAGCTGGTGGATAAGGCCGCCATGGACCGCTCCGGCGCCGTGGCCCAGGGTCTGTCGGCTATCAACACCTATATCGGCTCCGAGCAGGACCCGGCCGACTATGCCCGTATGGTCTCCAATGACCTGATGGGGATCACCCGCGACGACCTGGCCTATGACCTGGGTCGTAATGTCGACGATTCCGTGCATCTGTTCGAGGAGTGGGGTCTGCCGATCTGGAAGACCGATGCCGATGGGGTGCGTCATGATGGCGCCGAGTCGATCAAGGAAGGGCTGCCGATGCTCAAAGACGGCGGCAAGCCGGTGCGCTCGGGCAAGTGGCAGATCATGATCAATGGCGAATCCTACAAATGGATTGTCGCCGAGGCGGCCAAGAAGGCGCTGGGCCTGTCGCGTATCGAAGAGCGCATCTTCATCGTCAAGCTGATCAACGACAAGAACGACCCCTCGCGCATTGCCGGCGCGGTCGGCTTCTCGGTGCGCACCAATACCATCCATGTCTATAAGGCCAAGGCCATCCTGTTGGCCGCCGGCGGTTGCGTCAACCTGTTCCGCCCGCGCTCGGTGGGTGAGGGCACGGGTCGCGCCTGGTACCCGGTATGGAACGCCGGCTCGACCTACGCCATGGCCGCCGAGGCCGGCGCCGAGATGACGATGATGGAAAACCGCTTCGTGCCCGCCCGCTTCAAGGACGGTTACGGCCCGGTCGGTGCCTGGTTCCTGCTGTTTAAGGCCAAGGCGACCAATGCCTATGGCGAAGACTATATGGTCAAGAACAAGGAGATGCTCAACGACTACCCGCCCTACGGCCAGGCCGCCGTGCCTGCCTCCTGCCTGCGCAATCACTTGATGCTCAAGGAGATGAAGGAAGGCCGCGGCCCCATCTATATGGATACGGTGACGGCGCTGGCCAAGCTGCGCGAGACCCTCTCGCCCAAGGAAGTGAAGCACCTGGAGGCGGAGGCCTGGGAAGACTTCCTGGATATGTGTATCGGGCAGTGCGGTATCTGGGTCGGCGAGAACATCGAGCCCGAGAAGAAGAACTCCGAGCTGATCCCCACCGAGCCCTACCTGCTGGGTTCGCACTCCGGCTGCTGCGGCATCTGGGTCTCGGGGCCGACCGATGTGGGTGCCCCCACGGCCGCTGAAGGCGATTACGACGGCGTGCCGGCGCACCTGCCGCGCGGCTGGAACTGGGGCTATCGCTCGATGACCACCGTGAAGGGTCTGTTCACTGCCGGCGACGGCGTGGGGGCCTCCGGTCACAAGTTCTCCTCGGGTTCGCATACCGAAGGCCGGCTGGCCTCCAAGGCCATGCTCCAGTATGCGCTGGACAACAAGGATTGGACGCCCGAGCTCGATACCCCGGTGGATCAACTCGCCGCCGAGATCTATCAGCCGGTGCGTAACTACCTGGAGCAGAAGGACTACACCACCGCCATCGACATCAACCCGCACTACATCACGCCCAAGATGTTGCAGTTCCGCCTGCAAAAGATCATGGACGAGTATGTGGCCGGCACCTCCACCTATTACAACACCAACGACAAGATGCTGGGGGTGGCGGAGGAGAAGCTGGGGATGCTCAAGGAGGATTCGGCCAAGATGCGGGCCAAGGACCTGCACGAGTTGCTGCGGGCCTGGGAGAACTATCACCGCATCATCACGGCCGAGGCCCACATGAAGCACATCCAGTTCCGTGAGGAGTCCCGCTACCCGGGCTTCTACTACCGCACCGACAAGAACTTTGTCGATGAGGAGAACTGGCATTGCTTCGTCAACTCGATCTATGACAAGACCACCAAGCAGTGGACCTGCTTCAAGCGCAAGCATGTCGACCTGGTGGACAAGACGAAGCTGTTCAAGGCGGCGGCACACTAAGCCCCCGGCGCGCATCGCCTAAGGCAGCAAGGGCCGGGCGCCGCAAGGCGGCCGGCCCATTTTTTTGCTGGTCATGGCGCCGCACTAAGCCGTAGGAGCGGCCCCCCGGCCGCGACCGGTTACTGCGCGGACGCTTCACCCTAAAGCCGGGAATCGCTCACGCCAAGGCGCCAAGATGGCAAGAAGAAACAAAGAGATGTGCGCAGCATCGGCATCACCCTGCGGGTGAGTCGCCGAACGGCGATAACGTTTTGAAAAATCTTGGCGAGCTTGGCGCCTTGGCGTGACAACTGCTCTTTCCGGGTTCACGGAACTATAATCAACCCTTACCAACGCCTTCCGCCGATCAACAAGGTAACCGCCATGCCAGATGACCAGACCCCGCCCTTTCCCAGCAGTCCGGTGGTACCCCAGACCTTTGATGACAGCAAGGTGATCCAGTTCCAATGCCGCCCGGGCATCGCCTGCTGGAATGCCTGCTGCAGCAACATCGATATCTCACTGACCCCTTATGACATCCTGCGTCTGAAGCGCCGCTTCGCCACCAGCTCAGGCGAGTTCCTGCGTGAATACACGGTCCCCTACGAGATCGAGCAGGACAGCATCGCCGGGGTCAAGCTGCGCCCGGTCGCCAATGGCACCGCCTGCCAGTTCATGACCCCGGCGGGTTGCAGCGTCTACGAAGACCGGCCGACCGCCTGTCGCTATTACCCGGTGGCGCTGCTGTCGCTGCGCCGCCAGGACGAATACACCGACCGTTCATCCTATGCCTTGGTCGAGGAGCCGCACTGCCTCGGCCACCAGGAGCCGCGCCCAATCAGCGTGGCGGACTATCGCAAGGAGCAGGGGCTGGAAGACTATGACAACCTGGCGCGCGGCTGGCGCCAATTGATCCTGAAAAAGAAATCATCCGGCCCAAGTATCGGCAAACCGTCCAAGCGCAGCCTGGAGCTGTTCTTCATGGTCTGCTATGACCTCGACCGTTTCAGTCAATTCGTGGCCAGCGAGGGCTTCAGCGACATCTACGACTTGCCGGCCGACGAGCTGAAAAACATCCTGTGCGACGACGTGGCGCTGATGCAGTTCGGCTTCCGCTTTCTGCGGCAAGTCCTGTTCGGCGAGGAGACCATCCCATTGCGCCGGGAAGCGGCGGAACAGCGGCGGTTGCGCCATATGGAGCGGCAACAGCGCCTCGCCACCGAGGCCGCGGCGCGGCGCGCGATGGAGCAGGATGAGATGTATGAGGACCCGAATGAGTGAGGTGCCTTGAGCCCAATGCCGTTAAGTTAAGACCCGGCGGCTCGCTGCGGGCATCTCGTTCCCACGCTCCAGCGTGGGAATGCCGTGCGGGCGCTCCGCGTCCGGTCCCGCCACCGGACGCGGAGCGCCCGCTCTTGCCCCCACGCAGGACCGTGTTAGCCAGCAGAATTCCCCTTGATCCTGATCCGGCCGCGGGGTAGAACACGCCCAACACATATACGTGACACCACCGCCGGTGCGGTGTTACGAGCGGCCCGGCGATGGCCGATCCTCGCGCCTACTTCTTGGCCGCAATCTGCTGCAATTTGGTCGGCGCAATGATATGGCCATCCAGTCCCGCCGCTTTGACTGAGCTGCCATAGGCGACCGCCATGAGTTGCGAGTAATAGACGATCGGCATTTTGAACTTGGTGCCCTGCTTGCGGTTGATCTCCGACTGGTAGACCTCGACATTGGCCTGGCACAGCGGGCAGGGGGTGACGAGCATGTCGGCACCCTGGTCGTAGGCCGCTTCGACGATGTCGCGGATCTGCTTCTGGCTCTTATCCGGCTCGGAGAAGGCCAGGGCACCGCCGCAGCAGGTGACCTTCTGGTCATAGGCCGTCAGCGCCTCGCCGCCCATGGACTCGACCAGTTGGTCGAGATACATGGGGTTCTCGAAGGACTCGCCGGCAATACCGAACGGGCGGTTGGTCTGGCAGCCGACATAGCCGGCAAACTTGATCTCGGCGAGCGACTTGACCACCGGCTTTTTGAGTGCGTCGTAGCCGAAGTCCTCGATCAGCACCTCGACCATGTGACGCACCGGCGCGCTGCCCTGGTAGTTCAAGCCCGCCTCTTTCAGCGCCTCGTTGGCCTGCGCCAACATCTGCGGGTTGCCGTCGAGCTTGTCCTTGGACTCGCGCGAGTTGAGCCAGCAGGCGGCACAGGTGGCGACGATGTCCTGGCCCGGCAGGTGCTTTGCCGCCAGGGTGAAGTTGCGCGCGTTCATCACCGCGCGCTCCAGTTCGCCGCCGCCGGCATAGGCGATGGAGGCGCCGCAGCAGTTCCAGTCCGGGATATTCGTGAGCTTGATGTCCAGCGTCTTGCACATCGCCGCGACCGAGGTCTGGAGGTTGGCGGCGGAGGCCTTGCTCTGCGAGGAGCAGCCGGGGTAGAACGCGTATTCCTTCTTGGCCATGGTCATTGCCTCAGTGGGTGGCGGGCGCGCGCTGCGCCTCGATTGCGCGGGCCTTCTTCAGCATCGCGGCAATGCCCTTCTGGTCCTTGGGACTGTGGCCGCTGATCAGCTCGAACGGGTTGAGCCGCCCGGCCTTGATCAGGCCAATGGCAACCGGAAGCATGTTCATGACCTGCTTGATGCCCGACACCAGGCCATCCTTGAAATACAGGCCAACGGTGAGCTTCATCTCATTGACCCGGCCGGTCTTGGTGCAGTTGTTCCAGAACTGGATGGAAAAGTCCCGGGTCGGCTGGTTCTTGGGCGCCAGCCCGAGCTCCTGGGCATAGCTGGCAATGCCATGCATGATTTGCGTGATCGGCAGCTTGCGCGGGCAGCGTACCACGCAGTTATAGCAGGAGGTACACATCCACATCGCATCGGACTTGAGCACTTCATCGCGCTTGCCGGCGCGGATCATCATGAAGATCTCTTGCGGCGGGTGCTCCCAATGGGGGCCGAACGGGCAGGAGCCGGCGCACACGCCGCACTGCATGCACATCTTGACCCATTCGCCGTCCTCGACATGCGCCTCGACTTCCTTCAAGAAGTTGTTGCGGTAGCGTGCGGCGACCGCGGGAATGCCCTGGTGGCCGGTGGTGCGCAGTGCTTGCATCAGTTGAACCCCTTCATCGGCGACATGCCGATGCGTTTGATCGTCTCCGCATAGTCGTTGATCAGGGCGGCCACGCGCTGGCTGTCGGTGATGGCGACCTCGTAGCTTGCCACGCGCTCGGTCTCCAGGCTCAACTGCTTGAGCGTGTCGTCGATCTTGCTCAGGCGATAGTGCGCCAGTTCCGACCCCTTGACGAAGTGGCACTGGTAATCGTCGCCGCGCTTGCAGCCCATCAGCATGACACCGTCCCAACCGCTGTTGAGTGCGTCGGTGATCCAGATGGTATTGACCGAGCCCAGACAGCGCACCGGTATGGCGCGCACGAAGGCGGAATAGAGGGTGCGTGACAGGCCCGCCATGTCCAAGGCCGGATAGGCATCGTTCTCGCAGGCCAGTAACAGGATGCGTGGCCGTTCGGAGAACTCGTCAGGCATGTCCAGCGACTTGATCTGACTGCCCACGGTATCGACCGAATAGTTCTCAAACGAGATCACGCGTACCGGGCAGGCGCCCATGCAGGTGCCGCAGCGGCGGCAGCGCGATTCGTTGAAGACCGGGAAGCGCCGCTCGTCCTCGTCGATGGCGCCGAATGGGCATTCCACCGTGCAGCGCTTGCACTGGGTACAGCCTTCCAAACGCACGATCGGGTAAGACAGGTCGCCCGAGCGTGGATGGGCGGCGCGGCCCAGCGCGGCGTTTTCCACCGCCTGGATCGCCTTGAGCGCGGCCCCGGTGGCGTCGTCTGTGGCTTGCAGCATGTCCATGGGACGGCGCACCGGGCCGGCCGCGTAGATGCCGGTGCGGCGCGTCTCATAGGGGAAGCAGATGAAATGCGAGTCGGTGAGTCCCGCCTTGAGCTGCGGCAGGTCGGGTCCCTGGCGATAGGTCAGGTTCAGGATGGAGGGCGGTAGGTCGACGGGCGTCGCCACGGGAGTCGCCTCCGCAGGGGCCTGGTCGCCGGACGCTTGCTCCTCAGTCGCCAGCTCTACGACGAGGTCGATGTTCACGCCCGAATTGGGCACTTGGCCGGTGGCCAGCACCACCAGATCGGCGCCGAGCGTCACCTCCTCGTTCAGGATCAGGTCACGGAAATTGACGTTGCAACCGCTGCCGGCGGCCGTCACCGTGCTCACCTTGCCCTTGGTGAAGATCACCCCCTTGGTCTGGGCGCTGCGGTAAAAGTCCTCGCCCATGCCGGGCATACGCAAGTCCGTGTAAAGGACCACGGTGTCGACGTCCGGGTTGGCGTCCTTGAAATACATGGCCTGCTTGACGCTGGTGGCGCAGCAGTGACCGGAGCAGTAGGGCAGGTGGGTGCCGGTCTCGTCGCGCTGGCCGGCGCACTGGACGAAGACCACACTGTTGACCGCCTGGCCGTCGGCGCGCTGGATGGCGCCGCCGTCGGCGGCCTTGGCCAGTTGTTCAAGCCCGGCCTGATCGACCACGCCGGGCAGGCCGCCGCCCAGCTCCGGCAGCTTGGCCAGATCGTAGGTCGAGAAGCCACTGGCCTGGATGATGGCGCCGACCGTCTCTTGCGTGACCGCGCCGCTCTCGGTCGCGATCTTGACCGCAAAGCGGCCGGGTGCCCCGGCGGTCTCGGCCAGGGTGGAGGCCAGATGCACGCCGATCTTGGGGTGCGCCTCGACCCGGGCGATCAGCTCGGCCAGGCCGGTGTCTTGCGGCTCGGCATAGGGCTCGCGGAAGGGCACGCGCTTGTGTAGCTTGGCCGCCCAGCCGCCGAGTTGCGCCTGCTTTTCGACCAGCAGCACCTCGTAGCCGGTCTCAGCCGCCTCGATGGCCGCGGTGAGGCCGGTCATGCCGCCACCGACCACCAGGATGCGCTTGTTGGATGCGCAGTCCGGGTTGCCGGCCGGCACCGCCATCTTCTTGAGCTCGGCGCACCCCATGCGGATGTAGTCGTCGGCCATCTCCTGACGGACCTCGTCATGGTCGGTGCCCGGGGCGACGACCCAGAGTACGCCTTCGCGCAGATTGGCGCGCGCCATGGGGGTCTGGGGGAAATCGAAGGCATCGGTCTTGGCGCGGCGCGAGCAGGCGCCGATCAGGACATGGGTGACGCCCTCGTTGGCGATGTCGTCGCGAATGGTCTGCACACCCTCGGCGCTGCACAGGAAGTCGTGGCGTTTGATGACCTGCATCTTGCCTTCGCGCTTCGCCACCTTCTCCAGGGTCTCGAAATCGAGCACCTCGCCCAGGCCGCAGCCGGCGCACAGGTACGCGGCAAATTTATTGTCTGCCACCTTATGCTTCCTCTCTGGCTGTCTGGTGAATAACCTTGATCGCGCGCAGTGCCGCGCCGGTCGCGCTTTGTGCCGAGCGGTTCACGTCGAGCGGGCTGGAGGCCGAGCCGGCCCCGCACATGCCGCCATCGGGCGAGCCCTCGATAAAACCGGACGAATCGGTGATCACATCCTGCGGCAGTGCGATGGAATTGGACTCCGGCTCCATGCCGATCGCCAGCACCACCAGGTCGTGAGGGGTCGCGTAGCGGTGGTAGCCCTCGGTGTCCACGCCGTGCAGGATCGGGTCGCCGTTGTCGGCCTGCGCGATCCGCGCGACCTTGGACTTGACGAATTTGACGGTCTTATCCCGCTGCACCATCTGGTAAAAATCTTCCAGGCGGTCGATGGAGCGGATGTCGATGTAATAGACCGTCGACTGCCCGTCCTCGCCGAGCGCCTCGCGTACATACTGGGTCTGCTTCAGCGTGGCCATGCAGCAGATGCGCGAGCAGTGGCGCAGGTGGTTCTCGTCGCGTGAGCCGGCGCACTGGATGAAGGCGATGTTCTTCGCCTCCTTGCCGTCGGATGGGCGCAGCAGCTTGCCGCCGGTCGGCCCCGATGGGTCGGCCAGCCGCTCGAACTCGACACTGGTGATGACATTGGGGAAGCGCCCATACCCATAGGGTTGGATCTTCGCGGCATCGTAGGGCCGCCAGCCGGTCGCCCAGACGACGGCGCCGACCGAGAGTTGGACCGTCTCTTCCTGCATCTCCAGATCGATGGCGCCGACCTTGCAGGCCGCCTTGGCCAGATCGGCATCGGCGGTCCCGATGAGCGACGGGGCGAGCACATAGCGCTGCGGATAGGCCATGGCGTGCGGCAGGTACGCGGCCTTGATCTGGCCCATGCCATAGTTGTACGGATTGGGGATTTCGGCGCTGACCGCGGCCGAGCAGTCGCCGCAGGCGGTGCAGCGCTCGTTGACGTAGCGTGGGCGAATCTTCAGCGTGGCCTGGTAGTCGCCGCGCTGCCCGGTGATGCCCGCCACCTCGGTCATGGTCAGCACCCGCACGCGGCGGTTGGCCTTGAGTCGCCGCAGGTTGATTTCCAGCCCACAGGTCGGATGGCACATCTTGGGGAAATAGCGGTACAGCAGCGCGGTGCGTCCACCGAGCGTCGGATTGCGCTCGACCAGGACCACGTCACGTCCGCATTCAGCCGCCTCGAGTGCCGCCGTCATGCCGCTGATGCCACCGCCGACCACGAGAATCGTCTGGCTAGTCGCGATAGGTGCCGTCATGAAATCTCCACTGCGTTACAGGTTACAAGACTGTCAGGTACCCTGGGCCGTGCTCGCCCTCGGTTCCCGGCTGCGGGCCATGGTCATCCAAACTGGATTACGGACAGCAAAGTCAACCATCCGCGAGTGCATAAGTAACTAGTGATGTACTTATGACGGCTATATTATCCGCGCCGGGGCCGGCGGGCAAGGCGGTTCGCGGTTGATATGCGTCACGCGCCTGCCCATTTAGGAGCGGCCCCTTGGCCGCGACGGGCGGCCGCAACGGCGATCAAGGCTGAGGTTCGGCTCATGCTAGGGTTCGCTGGGCACGACCGCGGTGGCCTTGGGCTTCGGCCAAGACGCCGAGGGCGGCCCGGTTATCATTGATTTTTATAAATGTCGCTGGCGCAGGGCGCCACTGAAACACAGGGGCAATACATGGAGACTGAGATCATCGCCGGGCTGATTCGCGCCGGCATCCCGGGGGCCGAGGTGCAGGTAACCGGGGACGGCAGCCACTTCGAGGCGGTGGTGGTGAGTGCCGCCTTCGCCGGACTCACACCCATCAAGCGGCACCGTCTGGTGATGGATACGGTGCGCGAGCAGATCGCGAGCGGGGAGTTGCACGCGCTCTCCATCCAGGCCCAACTCCCGGCCGAGCCGGCCGGTTGAGGGGGCGCCGGGTCCGCTACTTTGCCGAGGCAGTGGTTGGCTGCCGTTGGCATTTCGCGGCCGTGGCTCCATCTTCAAGGAGGCCGTGATTCACCACTAGCGATGGAGGTAACGCCATGTTTCTCAAACACTCAATCACCGGCAAGATGGTCGAGGTCCTGAGCCTGCGGGACCTGTTCAACCCCATGCACGAGACAGTGATCGGGCGCTATCACTACGGTGAGGAGGCGCAGGACCCGGAGAGTTTCGACAAGGCTGAACTGTCCTTCTGCTCCAACGAGACCATCCCCAAGTGCTGGACCGATCCGCATTACCGCGACGATGAGGTGATGCGTCACTACAAGGCCCCGGTCTGATCCCCCTGGCCCCTTCGATGTTTGCCCGATCCCCCAGCGGGCGTTACACCCACCGCCCCCAACTGGGTCCGCGGCCCAAGGGCGCGGTGCGCCCCCGCAGGATGTCCGCCACGGCCTGCGGGTCAAAGTCGGCGGCGGTCAAGGCCAGTCGGTGCTCGCTCGCGAGTCGGCGGTATTGGTCGCGGGCGTGGTCGAGCAGTGCCCGCTGGGCGTCCAGCAGGGTCTCGACCAAGGCCGCGTCCGGCGCGTGGTAGAGGGTCAAGACCTCCACGTGGTGGTCGCGGTGCAGCCGGGCGACCGCGGTGTCGACATCGGCGCGGCGGGCCAGCGCATCGCCGCCATAGGGTATCGGGTGGGCGGTGGCATGGCCCGGGGAGTCGCCGATCAGCACCAGCAATCGGCGGCGCTCGTCGCCCCATTGGAGCGCCCCGGCCGCGTCCAGTGCGTCGGCCAAGGCGTCCACGAAGTCGCCGCCCGGGGTGGCCAGTATGCGCGTGAGCAGCAGGTCGGCCAGCGCCGCCGCCGCCAACGGAACCAGCAGGTGCCCCGGTCGGTCTGCCGGCAGGGAGCGCAACCGGTACGCGGGCACCAGGTCGGCGGCATAGACCCCCGGGGGCGGGGCCTCGTCGCCGAAGGCGATGACGGCGAATCGGCAGCCCTGGTCAGGCGGGCAGTCGCTTGCGAGTTGCCGCAACAGTTCCATCGCCGGCTCGACCACCGCGGCCCATTGGTCCGGCTGGTTCAGCAGCAAGGTGTCCAGCGTCGGCGCCGGCCGGTCGGCGTCCATAGTGGTCCGATCGTCCGCGTGCGCCTGGGCGCCGCCGCGGGTCGTGGCGTCGATCACCAGACAGATATCCCAGGCGGACGGCGCCGCGGGGGGTGGAATCGGCGGCAGCGGGCCGTAGGTGCGCTCCACCGGTAGGAACAGGACCTGGTGGCTGCCCGCGTCCAAGAGGGGCTCGCCGTTGTCGGTGAGGCGCAGCGTGCAACGGACCAACTCGCCGGGCTGGGCGCGGACCTCGGCGCGCAGGCGTGGCCGGCCCCCGACCGCGATCGCCAGATGGATGGCATCGGCGCCCGGAAGGCACTCCAGGCTGAAGGGGTACTCCCCGTTCGCAGTCGGCGCGAGCGGCAGCGACGCCGGGGCCACGCCGTCCGCCGGGATGGCGGTGACGGTGACGGTGATGGGTGCCGGGGAGGCGGCGACATCCGCGGGGGGGTGGTCGGTATCCATGGTCGATGCTCGGTGGGTGGTGCGGGCGCCCTGGCCGTTACCGCAGTCTGATGGCTGATTGTAGTGGTGCTGTGAGTATTTTTGGTCACACCGGATAGGCCATGACGTTGTCACACCTCGAGACCGGCTGGTTGATGGATACGCTGTTTCCGCCGACCTGCCTCCTGTGCGGGGCGCCCGGCGCGCATGGGCGCGACCTGTGCGCCGGGTGCGCGGCGGAGCTCCCGCACAATCGCCACGCCTGCCCGGGCTGCGCGCTGCCCTTCGACACCCCCTTGCCCGCGGGGACGCTCTGCGGCGCCTGTCAGCGCCGCCCGCCGCCCTTTGTGCGGGCGCTGGCTGCGCTGCGTTATGAGACGCCCATCCCGACCCTGGTGGGTGCGGCCAAATTTCGCGGGCGGCTTAATCATGCGCGTCTGCTCGGTCAGTTGTTGGCGGACGCGGCCCTGGGGCTGCCCGCGCCCTGGCCCGAGGTGCTGGTGCCGGTGCCGCTGCACCCCGCGCGGCTGGCCGGGCGCGGCTATAACCAGTCACTGGAGATCGCCCGCGTCGTTGGGCGCGCCCTCGAACTGCCGGTCGATACCGCCTGTTGCGGCCGGGTGCTGGCCACGCCGCCCCAGGCAGGGCTCGATGAGCCGGCGCGGCGGCGCAATATTCGCGGGGCCTTCGCGGCACAGACACCCTGTCCCTGGCAGCGGGTCGCCATCTTGGACGACGTCGTAACCACCGGCAGTACCGTCAGTGAACTGGCGCGGGTGTTGCGGCGGGCCGGCGCGCGGCGCGTGGAGGTTTGGGCGGTGGCGCGCACCCCTTGATCCCCCAACCCTGGATTGGCTCACGCCAAGGCGCCAAGACAGAAATAGCGCAGTCCCCAGGCGGTCTGGGGCTTCCGTCGGGTTACTGGCCCGATGCTGACAAGGCACGGAATAACCTTGGCGCCTTGGTATGAGAACGCTTGTTCTCAGGTGTCAGTCCTGCCTGTTCAGGTACCCGAACTGGCGTGCCAGCAGCCAGGCGCCCCAGGCCAGCGCCAGGACCATGACCAGGCAACCGACGACGCGGCTGGATTGGGCCAGCCGGTGATCCAGGTCCAGCAGCCCGGTTTCGCCCAACAGATACTCCCAGTCGTGGAATCCGTAGGGGGAGGACTCGCCGAAATTGCCGCCCACCAGCGGCAACACGCCGGCGCGCGCATCGTTGATATAGGGGGCGATATCGAGAAAATTCTCGCCGAACCACCACAGTGAGACGGCGGCGCCGAAGGGGTCCCTGGTCTGGATCAGCAGCACGCCGCAACAGATGGCCGGCATCAGCAGTTGGCCCAGGGTGCCTCCCAAGGACATGATCCAGTGCCCGAAAGGCCGAAACAGGATGTGCCCGAACTCGTGGAAGGGCAGGTTGACCAGGTGCAGAAAGGACCCGCCGACAGCGCCGCTCTCCACTGAGGCCAGCATCAGGGTCAGGCCCCAGACCAGGAGCACCGCCCACAGGGTCGCGTGCGCGCCGAGCGACAGCCAGTCCCCGCTCGGTCTGGCCGGTAAAATGAGCGAGTCCGGCCACTCGGGGTCGGGCGCCTGATGGTGTACGCTCGGGGCGCGCGCCCGCTGCACCGGCGCCGGGGGTGGCGCGGGGGCCTCCTCTCCTCGGCGCGGGTGGTACTTGTAATATTTCGCAAAGACGATGCCGCACCGAGCGCAAATCAGGTTGTCTGTCGGTTGTTCGGCACCGCATTTTGGACACTGCATCGACATGCCGTTCACCTTGCTGGTCGCCGGAGCCAATCTGCGCAGTTTAACCTGGAAAGCGGCATTGTCACGCCAAGGCGCCAAGCTCGCTAAGGTTTTTCAGTATCTTATCGACCTTGAGCGAATAACCCGGCGGGTGACCAGGAGACTGAAACCAGGCTCTATGTCTTTCTTGGCGAACTTGGCGCCTTGGCGTGAGTCATTCCGGGACTTCGGTCGAATGCGCGTTCCAGGCGGGTGGTGTCACGTCCCCGCAGGGGGCTGAACGCGCGGCTGACTTGGCGGCCTGGCCACGCGGGTTTGCACCGGGTTACGGAAGACTATTAGAATCCGCGAAATTATCAGCCCGTCAGTCAGCCAGGTCGCCCCATGCAGGACCCCACCACCCACTCGGACGCTGGCGTCGGCCGGGTCGAGGTCAAAGAGACCACGTGTTACATGTGCGCATGCCGCTGCGGCATCCGTGTACATCTGCGCGACGGCCAGGTCCGCTACATCGAGGGCAACCCCAATCATCCCTTGAATCACGGGGTGATCTGCGCCAAGGGGTCCTCCGGGATCATGAAGCAGTACTCCCCGGCGCGCCTCACCCGACCGCTGCGGCGCAAGCCGGGGGCGGAGCGGGGCAGTTCGCAGTTTGAGGAATGCTCCTGGGAGGACGCCTTCACCCTGTTATCACAGCGGTTGGAGCGGATCCGCGCCACGGACCCCAAACAGTTCGCGCTCTTTACCGGACGCGACCAGATGCAGGCCCTGACCGGACTCTTTGCCAAGCAGTTCGGTACCCCCAACTATGCCGCCCACGGGGGCTTCTGCTCCGTGAATATGGCCGCAGGGATGATCTATACCATCGGCGGCTCATTCTGGGAGTTCGGTGGTCCGGACCTCGACAAGGCCAAGCTCTTCGTGATGATCGGCACCGCCGAGGACCATCACAGCAACCCGCTCAAGGTCGCCATCGCTGAATTTAAGCGGCGGGGCGGGCGCTTTATTTCAATCAATCCCATCCGCACCGGTTACTCAGCCATCGCCGACGAGTGGGTGCCCATCAAGCCGGGGACGGACGGCGCACTGCTGCTGGCCATCATCCGTGAGCTAATCAGCTTGGGGCTTTATGACCGCGACTTCCTGATCCAGTGCAGCAACGCCGCCGAGCTGGTGGTCGATGACCCGGCGCTGGCGGATCACGGGCTCTTCCGGCGGGTCGATACCGATGTGGACCCCGAATGTATCGACCCCGAGAACAAGCTGTGGTGGGATCGCAACAACGGCGCCGTGCTCACCCATACCCCAGGGGCCGATCCGCTGCTCATGGGCCGCTATACGCTCGATGACGGCACCCCGGTCAAGCCCGGCTTCCAGCTACTCAAGGAGCGGGTGGAGGAGTGTACCGCGGAATGGGCGGAGGGTATCACCGGTATTCCGGCCGCGACCATCCGCCGTCTGGCGCACGAAATGGGCGTGACTGCGCGCGATGAGAAGATCGAATTGCCGATCCCCTGGACCGATGCTTGGGACAATGAACACGCCAGCGTCACCGGCAACCCGGTCGCCTTCCATGCCATGCGCGGCCTGGCCGCCCATTCCAACGGGTTTCAGACCACCCGGGCGCTGGCCATCCTCATGAGCATCCTGGGGACTATCGACCGCCCCGGCGGCTTCCGCCATAAGGCCCCCTATCCGCGGTCCATCCCACCCTGTCCCAAGCCCCCGGTGGGTCCCGAGTGTGTCAAGCCCAACACCCCATTGGACGGTATGCCGCTGGGTTGGCCGGCTGGACCTAAGGACCTGTTCGTGGATGCGCAGGGGGAGGCGGTGCGTCTCGACAAGGCCTTCTCCTGGGAATATCCGCTCGCCGTCCATGGGCTGATGCACAACGTCATCACCAATGCCTGGCGCGGCGACCCCTATCCGATCGACACCCTGTTACTGTTCATGGCCAACATGGCCTGGAATTCGACCATGAATACGGTCGAGGTCCGCCGGATGCTCACCGACAAGGGTGCGGACGGGGAGTATAAGATCCCCTTCCTGGTGGTGTGCGACACCTTCTCATCGGAGACCGTCGCCTTTGCCGACCTGGTGCTGCCGGACACCAGTTATCTGGAGCGCCACGACTGTCTCTCCATGCTGGATCGGCCCATCTCCGAGTTCGACGGCCCGGTGGACTCGGTGCGGATTCCCGTGCTGCCCCCGCTGGGCGAGTGTAAGCCATTCCAGGAGGTGCTGATCGAGCTGGCCTCGCGGCTTAAGTTCCCGGCCTTCGTCCATCCGGATGGCAGCCGCAAATACCGCGATTATCCTGACTTCATCGTCAATTACGAGACCTCTCCCGGCTCAGGAATCGGCTTTCTCGCCGGCTGGCGCGGTAAGGATGGCGACAAGTTTTTGAAGGGCGAGCCCAATCCGCAGCAATGGGAGCGCTACGCCGAGCACGGCTGCTTCTATCACCACGAGTTGCCGCGCTCCTATCAGTACAATCGCAATTGGAACCAGGGTTATCTGCACTGGTCGCGCGTCCATGCGATGACCCGCCATTCGGACCCCATCCTGATTCATATCTATTCGGAGGTCCTGCAGCGCTTCCGGCTCGCCGCCCAGGGCAAGCTGCCGGGGCGCCGGCCGCCGGAGCGACTGGCCCAGCGCGTCGAGACCTATTTCGACCCCTTGCCATTCTATTACGAGCCGCTGGAGCACGGACTCACGGATACCCAGCGCTATCCGCTCAATGCCCTGACCCAGCGGCCCATGGCCATGTATCATTCCTGGGATAGTCAGAACGCCTGGTTGCGGCAGATCCACAGCCACAACTATCTGTTCGTCAACCCGCAGGTGGGGGCGGCCAACGGGTTTGGCGATGGCGACTGGATCTGGGTCGAGTCCGCCCACGGCAAGGTGCGGTGCATGTGCCGTTTCTCGGAGTCCGTGGAGCCGGGTACCGTCTGGACCTGGAACGCCATCGGCAAGGCGGCCGGGGCCTGGGGCCTCGGCAAGCGCGCCGATGAGTCACGCAAGGGCTTCCTGCTCAATCATCTGATCAACGAGGAACTGCCCGCCCATGCGAGCGGCGAGCATTGTTCCAATGCCGACCCGGTGACCGGGCAGGCGGCCTGGTTCGATGTCCGGGTACGGGTCGATAAGGCCGGTGCCGAGGAGCCCAAGGAGACCTCACCCCAGTTTACGCCCATGCCACTGCTGCCCGGACAGGAGCGGCGACGCGGCCGCTGGCAGGCGTATGTGGCCGGGTTGTTTCGGAAATAGAACTGGATGCGGCGCGCCGAACCGTACACCGCGCGCCCTGTCCGCCCTAAGCACTTCACCTCAAGCAGGTAGCGTCATGACCGACCTTTCAGCCGATTATCAAGAAAGCCACGACCGCTTTGTGCGCGAGGTTCGGGCCTCCGGTCTGGTGTGGGGTCTACAGTCGGACAGCGGCTGGGCCGTCTGCGAGTCCAATGAATACGAGGATACCGACGTCTACCCGTTTTGGTCCACCGAGGCGCAGGCGAGTGTTCACAGCTCCGACGACTGGGCTGGCTATAAGCCGTCCAGTCTGCACCTGGACCTCTTCATCGATACCTGGCTGGCCGGGATGGAGGAGGACGGGGTGATGGTCGGAACCAACTGGGACGCCGAGCTCATGGGGCTGGAGGTGGAGCCGTCCGACCTGGCCGATGAGTTGATGATCGATGAGTACGACGACGAGGAGGAGGATGACGACGAGGAAGAGGAGGACGACCTGGATGACGACGGCCGCGGCCGTTCCTGAGTCACGCTAACGGCCATGGTGCCCGCACCACCCCGAACGATGAACGTGGCGGGCGCCTTGGCCGTTCCCCCTCCCCGCCCTCCGCCAATAGGGGAGGAAGAATTGGAGCGCGCTCCCGGCGCGACTTTCACGGTAAGACCGCTGCACAATGCCAATGAGAAGTAAGCGCCCATGACCCAGATGGCCCTGGTGATCGACCTGAATGTCTGCGTCGGCTGTCACGCCTGCGTGACCTCCTGCAAGCAGTGGAATACCTCCGGCTGGGCGGGTCCTCTGGTCGATCAGAATCCCTATGACGCGGACCCCACCGGGACCTTCTTCAATCGCGTCCAGACCTTCGAGGTCGGCACCTTCCCGGATACCGAGACGGTCCACTTCCCCAAGAGTTGCCTGCATTGCGAGGAACCGCCCTGCGTGCCGGTGTGCCCCACTGGCGCCTCCTACAAGCGGGCGGACAACGGCATCGTTCTGGTCGATTACGATAAGTGCATCGGTTGCAGATACTGCTCCTGGGCCTGTCCCTATGGCGCCCGAGAGTTCGATGAGAAACAGCGGGTTATGAAGAAGTGTACCCTCTGCATCGACCGCATCAGTGATCAGACCCTGCCCGAGCGGGAGCGTCGGCCCGCCTGTGTCATGGCCTGCCCGACGAGTGCCAGGCTCTTTGGCGACGTCCATGACCCGGACTCCGAGGTCTCGATTGCCATCCGTGAGCGGGGCGGGTACCAGTTGTTGCCCGAGTGCGGCACCCAACCGGCCAACCATTACCTGCCGCGGCGCAAGACGCGGATGTATATCCACCCCGAGGAGCTCACCCGGGTCGACAACCCCTTGCTCAAAGAAGAGTTCATCGGCGATGAAGGCGATGAGACCTTGGACGATGTGGCCTGGTAGGGGCTGGCCAGTGGCTATTGGTCAGTGGCGAGCTTTTCTCGTGCCCACGCTCCAGCGTGGGAATGCCGGGCGGGCGCTCCGCGTCCACGCTTGCTCCCACGCCGGGGCGTGCGCGCCAGTTCGGCAGGAGCATGCCGGTGCGGTGTGACCGCTCAGTGCCTGACCACCAACCCACTATTTACTAATCACTAATCATTGGTCACTGACTCGCCATGCACCCCGCCTTCTCAGTCCTCTTTCTGACCACCCTGATCGGCACCGGTCAGGGGTTGTTCCTGGCCCTCTATACCGGTCAGTGTTACTCCCTGGCAAGTTTCCTGCCTGAACAATCGACCGAGTTTTATACCTTCGGCAGCCTGTTGGCATTGCTCCTGCTGCTCGCCGGGCTGTTGGCCTCATTCTTTCATCTCGGGCGGCCGGAGCGGGCCTGGCGGACGGCGGCCCGCTGGCGCTCGTCCTGGCTGTCGCGCGAAGTCCTGCTCCTGCCCCTGGTGATGGCCCTGACCGCTGCCTTTGGGCTGGCTCATTGGTTGGGTTATACCCAGCCCTGGTTCACCCTGGGGGGCTGGCTGCGGGTGGACCCGACACTCACGATCGGCCTGGCGGCTACGCTGGCGAGTTTTGCCCTGTTCGGTTGTACCGCCATGGTCTATGCCGGTGTCCCCTTTCTGCGGGAATGGCGCTCGACCTTCACCGTGGTCAATTTTACCCTCTTCGGATTGAGTTCAGGCTTCCTGTTGGCGACCGGCTTTGCGGCCTATAGCGGCAATCATCTGGCCGCCGTCTACGGCGGTTGGTGGGTGGTGTTCACCGTGCTGGCGATGCTCTCCCGGCTGGCCTCGCTCTACCGCAACGCCCATCTCAAGCAGAAGAGCACGACCCAGAGCGCCATCGGTGTGCGCCACCAGTTCGTGGTACAGAAGGCACAGGGGGCCACCGGTGGTTCATTCAATACCCGGGAGTTCTTCCATGGCCGCAGCGAGGCCACCCTGGAGTGGGTGCGCCGCTCATTCGTCATCCTGGTCTTCCCGGTGCCGATCCTGATGATCGGCACGGCCTACTTGACCCACTCTCGGACCCTGGCCATCGTTGCCTTCTTCATCCAGTATGCCGGGCTGCTGGCCGAACGCTGGTATTTCTTCGCTGAGGCCCGCCACCCGCAGAACCTCTATTACCAGAGCGTCGCCTAGAGGTTTACTTGCGCGCCGAGCTCAACCACCCGGTTGGGCGGCAGGCCCAAATAGGCCGCCGGGCTGCTCGCATTGCGGAACAGGCCGGCAAAGAGCTTCTGTCGCCAGGCGGCCATCGGGGCGCCGCGGGTCGGTATCAGGGTCTCGCGTCCGAGGAAGAAGGTCGTATTCTCCAACTCGCAGGGGATGTCGAGACGTTGGCACAGACGCATGGCATCGGCGATGTCTGGCGCGTCCATGAACCCGATGTCCATCCGCGCCTGATAGAAACGGGCGTTGATGGGCACGATCCGCACGCGTTTATCCCGCGCGACATGCGGCTTGCTCGACACGGCGATGTGCAGGACGATCACCCGCTCGTGCAGGCACTTGAAGTGTTTAAGCACATGCAATAGCGCATGGGGCACCTGCCCGGGGCGGCCCGAGAGATAGACCGCCGTCCCAGCCACCGTGGGGATGCCTTCGCCCTCGATCAGCGGGACGAAGGTCCCCAGCGGCATACAGTCCTTGGTCAGGCGCGCGATGAGCAGTGTCCGCCCACGCTTCCAGGTGCTCATCGGGATAAAAAGCAGCGCGGCGAAGGTCAGCGGGAGCCAGCCGCCATCGCCGAGTTTGGGCAGGTTGGCCCCGAAAAAGGCCAGGTCGACGGCCAGAAAGAGCCCCAGCACGACGAAGGTGCGGGTGAGACCCCAGCGCCAACGCCGCCGCGCGACCACGAACGCCAACACGGTGGTGATACTCATGGTCCCGGTGACGGCCACCCCATAGGCGGCGGCCAATGCGTCGGAACTGCCGAAGCTCAACACCAACCCGGTCACCGCGACAAAGAGTATCCAGTTGACCACCGGGACATAGACCTGGCCACGCTCCGCTCTGGAGGTGTGCAACACCGTCATGCGCGGGAGATAGCCGAGCTGGATGGCCTGGGTGGTCAGCGAAAAGGTCCCGGAGATCACGGCCTGGGAGGCGATGACGGTTGCCACCGTGGCCAGTGCCACCAGGGGCACCAGTGCCCAGCCGGGGGCCAGTCGGAAGAAGGGGTTATCGACGACCTGCGGTTGGCTCAGCAGGAGCGCCCCCTGGCCGAAATAATTCAGCACCAGGGCAGGGAACACCAGCATGCTCCAGGCCAGGCGTACCGGGGTGCGGCCGAAATGACCCATGTCCGCGTACAGCGCCTCGGTCCCCGTGATCGTCAGCACGACGGCGCCTAAGGAGAAGAACGCCAACAGCGGATGCGCCATGAAAAAGGCCACGGCATAGGTGGGCGATAGTGCGACCAGTACGCCGGGTTGCTCGATAATGGCGCCGATGCCCAAGGCGCCCAGGGTCAGAAACCAGATCGCCATGATCGGTCCGAACCAGGCCCCCACGCGCGCCGTACCGTGCCGCTGGATGGCGAACAGTGCGAACAGGATCGCCAGCGTCGCGGGAATGATCCACGCATCCAGGTGGGGCGCGATCATCTTCAGGCCCTCCACGGCGGACAGCACCGAGATGGCGGGGGTGATGATCCCGTCGCCATAGAACAATGCCGCGCCGAACACACCCAGCACAATCAAACGGTGGCCCAAGGGTAGGTGGGCCAGGCGTCGCTGCACCAGGGCGATGAGTGCCATGATGCCACCCTCGCCCCGGTTATCGGCGCGCAGGATGATGACTACGTATTTCAGCGAGACCACAATCGTGAGCGACCAAAACACCAAGGACAGCACGCCCAGAATGTTTTGCGTATCCATCGGGACCGGATGGCGGTCGTTGGCAAATACCGCGTGAATGGCATAGAGCGGGCTGGTGCCGATGTCGCCATAGACCACACCCAAGGCGGCCAGGGACAGCACGCCCAGGTGCCGGCACGGCGCGGCGGAGCTGGCGGGGGGAGTGCTCATGTGACTCTCCTGTCGTTGTGGCTAACCGTTTCGCCCCGGTGGAAGCGCTTCAGCCGCGACGAAGCCGCCGCAGCTTGGTAGGTCGCGTCGCGGCTGAAGCCGCTCCCACCGGGCCCATCCAGGGCGTAGGCCTCGTGTGGTTGCGGAACGCTAGCCCCCGGTGGGCGGTACTGTCAACCTAGATCCGGCCGCCAAGCCCTGTCGAGGCTCCACCTGGGCGCTGGCCCACGACCAATCGAAGTCAGAGTAAATCGGGGCGGATTTTGACTTCCCGACGGATGACAAATCCGAGGTCCGACCTGTGAGCTCAATCACAACGCTGTCGGGATCGTCGAGTGAATACTCATCGCGGTCACCACGTCCATCCGAGAACGCCATGACTTTCACCGAACACCGTTTCGACCCCGACTATATCCGCTCCAGGGTAGCCGAGCGCCAGGCTCACCTGAAGGCAAACCGCGGTATTTTCGACCTGCTGGGTTTCGGCCTGCGCGTGATCACGGAGCGCCTGGACCAGGACCCACGACGCTATCGGGACTACGGCCCCTACTGGCCTGCCCTCAAGGAGGTACTGAATGCCCACGGTGCCGACCTAGGGGATCATTCCGATCCGCTGGTGTCCAAGGTCTACCGGGGCGCTACCGCGATTGAAACCCTGATCATGGCCGACGAGTTCCGGGCCGAGTACCTGCGTACGCGGGGGATAGGGGCCAACCGCTTCCTGTTGGACGCCGGGAGTGGGCGTGGTGGACGCTCCATGATGCTGACATGGCCGGGCCGGCAGGCTGATTGTGCGCGCCAGGCGATTCTGGTGGGTGTAGCGGCCCGCACATATCGGCAGCCCGACCCACAAACATCGCGTCATCCAGACTGATCGTTGCCGCCGTGGGAATCAGTGGCGGCGTCGATCATCACTGCGGCCACCCCGCCTCTCGTGACACCGCTCCGGTGACTGGGCACGTATTCGCAGACACCAAACCCCGCCGCGCCCGGGAGCGCCGACAGCCTGTCGGCGACGGCGCGAAGCGCCGTTTGCTCGGTAAAACAAGGCCCTTTGCGATTCACCGCAAAACCGCGAACCGCCTGCGGCGGTTGGCCGACAGACTGTCGGCGCTCCCGGGAGCTCCGCGCCGGGAACTCCGGCGGCTGGAGGTATGATCAAGGCCGCAGCAGCAACGGGCGAATTCTGCCCGGCCTGCGCTGAATCCGTCTTGGCTGCGGCGGAACCTGATCGTGTCATGCGTGAGATGCGAGCCTTCTCGAAGCAGGTCAACGCCGCGATCGTTGATCCTGCCTTCATCACCAACGTGTGCAAGAAGTTCGCATTCGACCGGCGCCAAGCGGCCGAACTGTTTGGTCGTGCTGTTAATGCGTTCTCACGCTACGCGACCGGCAAGACCAATCCGTCTTTGGCGGTAACTACTCAGGTCCCGCGGACCGGCCTCGCCGGTTTTGCTTGAACACGCGGCGCGGATGCGGATAATCGCAGCCATGGAACCCCTGCCCGACCTGACGCGTCTGAGCGCTGCCGAGAAAGACGCCCTGATTGAGGCGTTGTGGGCGCGCGTCGCCGCGCTGGCGGCAACGGTCGAGGAACTGAAAGGTCGGCTGGCGAAAAACAGCCGCAACTCCAGCAAGCCACCGTCCTCGGACGGGCTGAACAAACCCAAGCCGAAGTCGTTGCGCACACGAGGGGAGAAGCCGACGGGCGGCCAGAAGGGCCACGCCGGTCACACCCTCAAGCGCGTGGCGCAGCCGGATCGGATTCAAACGCATCCCCCGGCGAGCCAGTGCGATACCTGTGATCGCCCCTTGGGTACGGCGGTCGTGGTCGAGACCCGCCAAGTGTTCGACCTGCCGCCGCTGCGCTGCGAG
>NZ_CAJAXH010000214.1 GCF_903946935.1 uncultured Thiodictyon sp. | reverse complement strand
TTCAGGATGGTCTTCATCATGGCCTCCGCGCGGTTGGGCTGAATGCGCTGACCGCTGATCCGGCTCGCCCCCCCCCCCCCCCCCCCGGCCCGGCGCGTGTCGAGGGCGCCCGCAGTGGCGCGTGGCAGGTCCCGTAAGTTGGCCAAGCGCGCGCAGTTCATCCAGATAGGCCGGATAGATCTTGGCATAGTCGGCATTGAGCCGGTTCAGGGTGTACTCAACGAGCGAGGTCGGGATCACCGGGAGCCCCGCGCGCAGCATCGCCAGGGCGGTCAGCGCCGGCTCACCCCGCACTGGCAGCTCCAGTACGTCATCGTAAGCGCGTCGCTGGAGGGTCGTGATCGTGTGCCAGTCGAGTTTGCCGCCGTGGAGCCGGGATAGGGCCAGCAGGTCGTCGGCCACCGCTTGGCGCAGGCCACCGATAGCCCCCCCCGCCGGCTGGCGGTATGCGTGGATCAAGTCGCTCATTGTTTCGCGCTCCTCCTCGTGGGTGCCGCCGGATCGGGTTTTCATAAACCTCTTTTTTTGGCGACAACCCGTTTCTTTAGGTCTGTTCACTGCGCTGCTGCGCAGATTCTAGACGAGCCGACGCCGGGCCGGCGAGTGGGTGAGCTATGCCAAAGTGGCATGTTCCGAGGGCCCGGCAATGGCGCGTTGGCGCCTCCGTGGTCGGTGGCCAGTATGCCTGCCCGGTTGGGGCGGCGGTACTGACATCTTGTCAGTGTGATACCCTGCGGACTTGCCAGCGCCGCGGACCCGAACCGATGCAGAACCACCTCCTGATCGTCGCAGACGACCTGGCCCTGAACCAGTTGATGGTCACCCAGCTACAAGGGCTGGGCTACCCGGCGACGGGCGTGACCTCGTGGCGGGCGGCGGACGATTTCCTGGCCGCCCATGAGTCGCCCCTGATCATCGCCGACGTGCGGTTGCGCGATGGCGATACCCTGGAGCGCCTGCCCGATCTGGTGAGCCATCAGCCGGTGGTGGTGCTGGCGGCCTTCGGCTCGGTGCGCAGCGCGGTCGCGGCCATGAAGGCCGGGGCCTATGACTATCTGCTGACACCGGCGAGCCCGGAGGAACTGGCCCTGACGGTGCGGCGCGCACTGGACGACGCGGCCCTGCGCAGCGACCACCGGTTCTATCGGCAGCGGCTCAAGTCGACCGAGGGGGCGGGCGGTTGCATGATCGGGCGTAGTGCCGCCCTGCGGCGGATCGAGGAGAGCATCGGGGCCGTGGCCGGCACCGACATCAACGTCTTGATCCAGGGGGAGGGTGGGTCCGGCAAGGAACTCGTCGCCCGCGCCATCCATGAGCGCGGCGACCCCGCTCGCCGCCATTTCGTCGCGGTGGACTGCTGCACGCAGTCGGCGCGAGACTTTGAATCCGTACTCTTCGGTCACGAGCGGGGTGCCTTCGCCGGGGCCGACCGGCAGCGGCGCGGTCTGATCGAGAGCGCTCAGGGTGGCACCCTATTTCTCGACGAGGTCGGCGAGCTCGAGCCGTCGACCCAGGCCAAGTTGTTGCGCGTCCTGGAGACCGGCGTATTCCGGCGGGTCGGCGGCACCAAGGACCTCCGGACCCATGCCCGTATCGTCGCTGCGACCCATCGCGACCTGTACGCGATGAGCGGTCAGGGGCAATTCCGCTCCGACCTCTTCTACCGCCTGAGCAGCTTCGTCATCGCGGTGCCGCCCCTGCGTGAGCGGCGCGAAGACATCCCCGCGCTGGTCGCCCATTTCATGCAACACCACAACTGTTCGCGCCGTGTCCCCCAGGTCGTCGGCGGCGCGGCGCTGCGCCAACTCACCGCCTATGATTGGCCCGGCAATGTGCGCGAACTCAAGAACTTGATCGAGCGTGCTATCATCCTCTCCCGCGAGTCCAAGACCATCCGGGCCGACCACCTGGCCCTCGGTGCGGGTCATGGCCAGGCCAATGTCAAGGTCTCGATGCATTTCGAGCAGGCCCCCACACTCGATGAACTCCAGGCCGAATATCTGCGACTGCAACTCGCCAAACACTCCGGGCACCGCGCCAAGGTGGCGCAGGTGCTGGCCGTGAGCGAACGCAATATCTATCGGCTGATCCGCCGTTACGGGTTACATGAGCCGTCTTGACAGCAGCGTCGACAACGAATGAAAAATACGAACTTCACGAATATCTTGGGGGCGCGTATCGCGCTCGGGCTGTTCCTTACCGCACTCCTGTTGTTGAGCTGGCGGGTCTTGGCCCCGTTTGTTATACCGGTGGCCTGGGCCGCGATTCTGGTCTATGTCACCTGGCCCATCTACCGCCGGCTGCGCACGCTCTTTGGGCGCAAGGTCAACCTGAGCGCATTGTTGATGACGCTCTTTCTGACGCTGACCTTTGCGCTGCCCCTGCTGTCCATGATCGGCATGCTGCAGAAAGAGGTGCCGGCCGCCTATAGCCGGTCGGTCGAGGTCCTATTGAGCGGGCCGGAGTCGGTGCCGCCCGCTATCGCGCACATCCCGTGGCTCGGGGAGGAGGTTCAGCGGGTGCTGGCACTCTCCGCCGACGACCCCGAGGCCCTGCGCAAGGAGGTGGTGAAGTGGGGCAAACCCTGGGTGGATGAATCGCTGGATGTCCTGGGCGGCATCGGCTTCACCGCCTTCAAATTCATCTTTGCACTGTTTACCGCATTCTTTTTTTACCGTGACGGCGAAGAGTTGCTGGACCAGGTGCGGCGTCTGCTCTACGGGTTGATCGGCGCCCGCTCCGGGGCCTATCTATTCGCCATCGGCACCACCACCAGGGCGGTCCTCTACGGTCTGGTGCTGACCGCGCTCGCCCAGGGCGTGCTGGCCGGTCTGGGCTATTGGGCGGTGCGGGTGGAGGCCCCGGTGTTGCTCGGTGTCTTGACCGCGATCCTGGCCCTGGTCCCCTTCGGCACGCCCCTGGTGTGGGGGGCGGTGAGTGTCTGGTTGATGGCCAACGGCCACACCTGGGCCGGTCTCGGGCTGGCCGC
This sequence comes from uncultured Thiodictyon sp., assembly GCF_903946935.1. Taxonomy (GTDB): domain Bacteria; phylum Pseudomonadota; class Gammaproteobacteria; order Chromatiales; family Chromatiaceae; genus Thiodictyon. The sequence goes on along the minus strand of NZ_CAJAXH010000214.1, from coordinate 87,423 downwards.
CTGGGGGCTCCTGGTGGTGAGTCAGATCGACAATGTGCTGCGGCCCATGTTGATCAGCAGTTCCACCCGCATCCCCTATCTGCTGGTGTTGTTCTCAGTGCTGGGCGGCATCTCCGCCTTCGGCCTGCTGGGGCTGTTCCTGGGCCCCATCGTCATCGCCGTGCTGCTCGCCGTCTGGCGCGAATGGCTCGAAGAGCAGGTGCCCCGTAGCCAACTCACCTATAGCGGCGAGCGAGTCCCGGCGCCGGTGGATGGCGATGGCCCGGCGGCGGGCCCGCCGGAGGATTGAGCGCGCTGCGGGAGCGCCGACATCCGGTGGGAATGCGGCCCGCTCAGAACCGGTAGACCTTGTTGGTCGAGGTTCCCTCGACCTTGATGCCGGGGGTGTTGGTGAGAAAGTGCCGTCGGGCCTTGAGATCGAGCCCGAGTTTCTGGAGGGCCTGGCCGATGTCCGTGGCAGGGTAGCCGCCTGTGGGCAGTGGTTTGCACAGTTGGCGTAGCTTGGTCAGGAGCACGGCGGGGTCGCCCGTGGGGGCTGGCGCCGGTGGTGCGGCGCTCGGCTCGGTCGCGGCCGGCTGGCGGGCCAGGCTGGGCAGGGTGCTGATGAGTCGCCGGGGCGGTGGCGCGGGGGCGCGGGTCTTGGCGGGCGTCGGCAGAAGCAGCGTCGTGACCCGGCTGCTGCGGTAGCAGGGCGGGTCGCTGTCGACACGTTCACCATCCGTTAAGCTATGGTAATTGGGCCGCTATCCAGGCTGCTATGCCTCGACCGGCCTGAGGGATACCGTCCGTGGCCTGGGTCCTGGCATCCCGGCCAGGACGACCAAGGTCGGTGCTTAGGCCGGTATCAGTCGCCCATCCCGTAGCTCATAAAAATCCGGGTTGCGCTGTGCCACCAGGGCGAGCAGGTCGTCGAGGATGTCGCCCAGCGCCAACTCGCGGTCGGGGGTGCCGACCTGAAAGGGGCGCAATAGGGGGGTTCCCCCCCCACCCCGACCCTCCCCCACCAGGGGGGAGGGGGTAAGCGGAGTCGCCGCTACCAGGGGTGCGGTGGCAAAAAGATCGTCGGTTTGACCCGCTGGGGTGGGCGGTGTCGGCGGCGGTGGCGCCGCCGTTTCGGGAGCCGCTCCGGTCTGGCCCGAGTCCAGCAGAATCAGGTAAAAGCGCTCGAATTGTTCCTCGCGGTCCGCCGGGTCGTTGCGTCCGGTGAACAGTTGCAGCCGGGCGTGGGCGTTGAGGAAGGTGGAGCGGCGCTTGTCGGTGCCGTCGTTGGCCGCCTCGCTGTCCAGGAAGAAGAGCCCGGCGAGCACCGCGTAGGGGAAGCGCCGATGCAGGGTCACCGCCTCCATCAGCATGTCGCCGCGCCGGTTGACCAGGTTCTTCTGGAAGTTGCGGGTCTTGCTGTCGCGAAAATTGATGGTCTTGACCGAAATCCCCAGCAGCAGACCGGACTCCTCGGTCGCCCAGGTCACGTCCACCTTTTTCGCCCCCAGACCGCCGGCCATGCGCCGCTCCGCACCCGCACCCGCGCCCGTCTCGGTGCCGGCGCCCGGCCGCGCCTCCTTGAGCCCGCGCCGTCGCAGTTCGGTCCCCAGTGCGAGTGCGACCTGTTGGGAGACCAGCTCGCTGTAGCGCTTCTTGGCCGCCTGGGGTGCCTCGTCGCCGGGCTTGGGGGGCAGGGTGGCCAGGGCCGCGGTGAGTGCGTCGTCGATCTCAGCCATGGGTGCCGCGCCCCCGGGTCAGTCGGCGGTCGAGCAGGTATTCGCGGGCCGCTCGCAGGGTGTCGAGCGCCTCGCGGGCGAGTCCCAGTCCGTGGCGCAGGATCAGGTCATCGACGCGCGCCGTGGCGCGGGTCTCGTCCCCCTGGCCCAGTAGCCGCTCGACCTCGGGCAGCAGCGCCTCCAGTTCCGCGGCCAGTTGCGTCACCAGGGTGATGGAGGGGACCGGCAGGGCGTCGATCTCACGCGGCTCGTGCTTGAGCATCCCGCCGCCGTAGACGCGCCCGCCGATCTCGGCACCGAGCAGGGACAGGCTGTTGAGCGCCGCCAGCGGCAGCAGCCGACGCCCCAGGTCGCGGCGCGACGGCGTGAGCCGCACCCCGTAGATGGAGTTGAGGACCAAGGCGTCGGCCTGATTGGCGAGCAGGCGCGGGCGCCGATGGTTCATGTAGGTGCAGAACAGATCGGGTCGGTCCACCAGGGGCACGCGCCACCAGGGGCTGCGCACCCGACACTTATAGGCGTCGCTCACGCCCTCGCGCTTGCCCTGGGCGATATAGCGCCGGGCCGCCGCGGTGGGGGTCTCACCGGGGGCAAAGAGCAGCGTGGCGGCCCCGGCCTGACCCAGCCGTTCCCAGTCCGCGCGGTCGAAGTGCAGGCCCATCAGGTGCCGGCCGCCCGGCGGTGAGATGGCCAGCAGTTCATGGGCCGGCAGCCGCAAGGCCGCGGCGCGCGCCGGTGAGAGTGCGAAGAAGCCATTGTTGCCGGTCACCGAGCCCAGGAAGCTGCCGCCCCACCGGGCCATCGGCTCGAAGCCATCGCCCTCGCTCACCGCCCCATAGAGCGCCAGCACTTCGGCCGGTAACAGGGCCGAGGTCCATTTGGTGTCGGGACGGGGGTGAAAGCCGGTCCAGCCCTCCTGTGCCAGCGACTGCATCAGGTCTTGTGGCCGGGCGGCCTGATAGACCTCGAAATGGTCGGTCCCGCCGGACCCCTGGGCGAGCAGCAGGACCACGTCCTCCAGCACCCCGGGGAACACCAGGTGGTCGAACAGCACCAGCCGCACCCGGGCGAAGCGCCGCAGCAGAAAGTGGCGGATCTCGGTCGCGTATTTGACCGACAGCAGTTCGGCCGGCAGCACCAAGCCCAGGCGCCCCTCCGGTTTCAGGAAGGCGCCGGCATGCACGACGAAGGCCGCCCAGGAGCTGGCCAGCCCGCTGAGTCGCACCCCTTGGCGCAGCGCCGCCGCCAGTGCGCGGGCGCGCGCCTCCCCGCTGAAGTGCTGATAGCGCACATAGGGTGGGTTGCCGATCACCGCGTCGAACTCGGGCCGCGCCTCGCGGACGAAAAAATCGCCCTCCGCGATGGTCGCCGCGGCCCCCAACCCGGCCAGCAGTTGCCGCGCCACCGCCGCGGTCTCACGATGGATCTCGTGTCCGTGCAGGGCCGCTGGCCAACCGGTGTCGGTAAGACCCAGTTCGCGCAGGCGCACCACCGCCTCGGTGAGAAAGGCGGCCTCGCCGCAGGACGGCTCCAGCACCCGGTCGGCGGCGCCGCGGATGGCCCACACGGCGATGAAGCGTGCAACATCCGTGGGGGTGAAGTAGGCCCCGCGCGACTTGGGGTCGCCGGGGCGTGGTGGTGCTGCGGGATCGGGTTCCATGGCGTCGCTCATCCTAGACACGGACTGTCTCACGCCAAGACGCCAAGACGCCAAGGCTCTCTTCTGCGATACCGCCGACTGGGCGCGCCGCACCCCAGTGCGTCCCGGCCCATCGGCAAAACGCGACGCCGCGGCCGCTTGCGAGATCGGGCCGCACTGGGGTGCGGCGCGCCCAGTGGCCGGATTGATGCTCAAGGCCCAACCGCTTGCTTACTTGGCGCCTTGGCGCCTTGGCGTGAGACTCTTTCTTCACGATTCAGCGGCCCGATGAGGGGTTCAATCCCAATTGAGTGCGCCGCCGGTCTGGTATTCGGTGACCCGCGTCTCGAAGAAGTTCTTTTCTTTCTTGAGATCCAGCACCTCCGACATCCAGGGGAAGGGGTTGGTCGCGCCCGGGTATTGCTCCGCCAGGCCGATCTGGGCGCAGCGACGGTTGGCGATGAATTGCAGATATTCCTCGAACAGCGGCGCATTGAGCCCCAGTACCCCGCGCGGCATGGTGTCGTGGGCGTATTGCGCCTCCAACTGCACCGCCTCGCGGATCATATCGATCAGCTCCTGCTTGAAGGTCTCGGTCCACAGGTGCGGGTTCTCGATCTTGATCTGATTGATCACGTCGATGCCGAAGTTCATGTGCATCGACTCATCGCGCAGGATGTATTGGAACTGCTCGGCGGTGCCGGTCATCTTATTGCGCCGGCCCATGGAGAGGACCTGCACGAAGCCGACATAGAAATAGATCCCCTCGAAGATCACATAGAAGGCGACCAACTCCCGCAGCAGCTTCTGGTCGTTCTCCCGGGTGCCGGTATGAAAGTGCGGGTCGGCCAGATAGCGGGTGAAGGGCAGTGCCCATTCCGCCTTGCGTGCCACCGCAGGTACTTCGCGGTACATATTGAAGATCTCGCCCTCATCCAGGCCCAGGCTCTCCACCACATATTGATAGGCGTGGGTGTGGACGGCCTCCTCGAAGGCCTGGCGCAGCAGGTATTGGCGGCACTCGGGATTGGTGATGTGCCGGTAGACGGCCAGCACCAGGTTGTTGGCGACCAATGAGTCGGCGGTGGAGAAGAAGCCCAGGTTGCGCTTGATGATCGTGCGCTCGTCGTCCGTGAGACCGTTGGGGTCCTTCCACAGCGCGATGTCCGCATTCATGTTGATTTCCTGCGGCATCCAGTGGTTGGCGCAGGCGTCCAGATATTTCTGCCAGGCCCAGTCGTACTTGAAGGGCACGAGCTGGTTCAGATCCGCACGGCAGTTGATGATGCGCTTGTCATCCACCCGCACCCGGCCGGCACCCATCTCCAACGACTCCAGCCCGGAGGCCCCGCCCGTGGCTTCGGTGTCGGCCCCGGCCGGCGCCTGGCGCCCGCCCAAGCCGGACAGCAGGGTGTCCTCGAAGGGCAGTTCCACCTGGGGTTGGAAGGGGTTGGGGTCGACCACCGGGGCGCTGCCCGCGGTGCTCATCAGGGTCGCGTTCTCGACCACCCCGCGACCCGGGCGCACATGGGCGCTGGTGTCGTGGGCGCTCCAGCGGGCGGGTGCCGGCGGCGACTGGGTGGGCCGGGCCGGCTGGACCGCGGCGCTTGCGGTGCGTGCGGCGGGCCGGGTCACGGCGAGCGGATCATCCCAATTGAGCATGGCGGCGGGTCCTCGGTGTTGGCGATCGTTGCAGGGTCGGCGCGGGCCGTTGGGGGCGCTTGCGCGATCTGCCCATTCTAGGCAAAGGTGCGCAGATGTCCAGGGCGGATTACAACATCTAGTGCCTACAGGGTCGCCAAGGCCCTGTATGTCGTGGTGCGAGGTCAGTATCCGGCGATCGGCGCCCGACTGCCGCTGGGGTTGGCCAGCGCCCGGGCCGGCCCCTGCGAGTGTTGGCAACCCCCCCGCGCGTCCGGTCGCGCAGCGATCGGACGTCGTCGGTTTGCTTGCCGGGAGCGAAAGCGTCTATCGTTGTCACCCTTCAGGGTCGCGGCCGGGCCGGCGCCGGGTGTCCCGGGCCACTCAAGGACCAGTCTCGACCTGAAATGTCCGGCCCGTGGGGTGCCAATTGGCGCCCCCGTCGGCAGACCCGACACCGACGGTCCTTCATTTATTCTGCCGCGAGGAGACGGCCTTATGATTCAAAAAGTCGAAGTTGACGTACCGACCTGTATTGGCTGCGGGACTTGCTGGGTAGTGTGCCCCGATACCTTCCGCGAGGTGGAGGTGGGCGAGGAGTACAAGGCCGGCACCACCGGTCGGTTGGCCGCCGAGAAGCAGTTGCGCGAGGTCGCCGAGGGCTGCCCGAGCTTGTCCATCGCGCTCTTTGACGACACCGGCGTCGAGGTGTTTCCCACCGAGGCGCGGCGCGAGGAACTGCGCCAGCGCTTGCAGTGGTGAGTCGGCGCCGGCCCTGAAGGTCCGGCCCCGGCGGACTCAGGGCAGGAAGGAACAGCAGTAATCGGTCACTGATCGGACCCGCAATCCAAAGCGTTCCCCGGCCCCCACCTCGAACGCCTGGCCGCCCGCGAAGGTCTGCCAGGCGTCCGTTCCGGGGAGTTGTACGTCTAGGTCCCCCGCCAGGATCTCCATCAGCTCCCCGCTGCTGGTGTTGAACTCGTATTCCCCGGGCTGCATGATCCCTAAGGTCTTCTTGGTGCCGTCCGCAAAGAGGACGGTGCGGCTCGTAACCCCGCCGTTGAAAAAGATGTTCGCCTCGCGAACCACGGTGACTTGGCTGAACTCGGACATGACGGATCTCGCTGCTGACTGGAAGGGCGCCCGCGGGCGCTCGGGCGCGGCAGTTTACCGGGTTCCCGGGCTGGCGTCTGCGCGGCTTGAGTTGCGCCGGGGATGCGGCGACAATTCCCGGCCCTGTCCCGTTCCCCAGGTCTGCCCATGATCCAGCTCGGAATCGATTGCCTGCTCGCCGACCCGGGGCTCCGTCGGCCTCTGCGCGGTCGCCGTGTGGCCGTGCTCGGCCATCCCGCCTCGGTCACATCCAGCGGTCGTCACAGCCTGGATGTCCTGATGGAACTCGGCGATCTACAGATCACCGCCGCCTTCGGCCCCCAACACGGGATGCGCGGGGACAAGCAGGACAACATGGTGGAGAGCGCCGATTGTATCGACCCCTGCCACGGTATCCCGATCTTCAGCCTCTATGGCGACGTGCGCTATCCCACCCCGACGATGCTGGAGCACTTCGACGTGTTGCTGGTGGACCTGCAGGACATCGGCACCCGCATCTATACCTATGTGACCACACTCGCCTACCTGCTGGAGGCCTGCGCCGCTGCGGGCAAGTCGCTGTGGGTCCTGGACCGGCCCAACCCCGCGGGCCGCCCGGTCGAGGGCAGTATCCTCAAGCCCGGCTGGGAGAGTTTTGTCGGGGCCGGGCCGCTGATCATGCGCCACGGGCTCACGCTGGGTGAGTTGGCCCGTTGGTTCGTCGGTGAGCGCCGCCTGGACATCGACCTGCAAGTGATCCCGATGGATGACTATCGGCCGGATGAGGCGCCGGGTTACGGCTGGCCGCTGGCGGAACTGGCCTGGGTCAACCCCAGCCCCAACGCCTCCAGCCTGAACATGGCCCGCTGTTTTCCCGGGACCGTGCTGTTTGAGGGGACGACCCTGTCGGAAGGGCGGGGGACCACCGTTGCACTGGAACTGGTGGGTGCCCCGGACCTGGACTTCGGGCGCATCCTGGCGCGCATGGAGTCCGAGTGTGCCGCGTGGACCGCGGGTGTTTTCATCCGGCCCTGTTGGTTTGAGCCGACCTTTCACAAACACGCCGGCCAACTCTGCTCCGGGCTCCAGTTCCATACCGATAACGCACAGTACCGCCATGACCAGTTCAGGCCCTATCGGCTGATTGCACTCCTGCTCAAGTCGCTGCGCCTGGAATACCCGGACTATCCGCTGTGGCGTGCCTTTCCCTATGAGTACGAGACCGAGCGGCTCGCCATCGACCTGTTGGCCGGCGGCACCGATCTGCGCGAGTGGGTGGATGATCGAGCGGCGCGCCCCGGCGACCTGGAACAGTGCCTGGCGGCAGACGAGGCGGATTGGCTGGCGCAGACCCAGGGCCTACGCCTCTATGCGTGAACTTGGCGTGAGCAATTGCCGGACGGTCGGTTGAGGGTTGGCCCTGAGCGTTGTCGCGACCTTGAACCACGACTTCCACTACCAACCCTTCTATTGCGAGGAAAACACCTGGTGGCTGTGCATCGAGCCGCTCCTGGGTGCTGGCGAGCGCCATGTGGTCTTTCTCTTGAGCCGCGTCGGGCGTTGTCCGCTGCTCCACCAGCGGGAGGCCCCGCCGGGCGAGCTGATCGCCTGGGACTATCACGTGGTGGTGGTGGACGGTGAGGGTAGGGTCTGGGACCAGGATACCCGCCTGCCGCTGCCGACCCCAGGCCTGGACTGGCTGGATCGGACCTTTGCCCTGGCCGACCAACTGCCGGCCATCTATGCCCCGCTGCTCCGAGTGATCCCGGCAGCCGACTACCGGCGCGAATTTGCGAGCGACCGCAGCCACATGCGTGACCTTCGCGGCCGCTTCCAGCGCCCGCCGCCGCCGTGGCCGCCGATCGGGGAGGGCATGAACCTGCATGCCTACCTGGACCCCGAGGCCCCGTACCCAGGGCGGCTGCTTGACCTCCCGCAAGCCCGCCGCTGGCTGCGGGTGAACCGAGCAGGCGTATAGCGCCCAACGCTTGCGCTTTCAACTGTCCCGCAGGCACTCCGCCGGATCGATCCGGCTCGCCCGATAGCCGGCGGCAGCCGCGGCGATCAGGGCGACCAGCAGGGTGGCCGCGGCGGCGCCGGCCAGGTGCGCGGGTTCCAGCCGGCAGACATAGCCCTGGCCGGCCAGGTTCTGACCGAGGCTGCGGTTGAAGGCGAGGGCGCCCGCCAGATAGGCCAGCGCGGCGAGCAGGAAGGCCAGCGCCGCGATGACAGCGGACTGGACCAGCGGGATCAGGAGCACGGTGCCGGGTTGGAAGCCGAACAGGCGCAGCAGTGCCAGGTCGCGGTGTTTGCGCCCCACGTTCACCCAGAGTGCGCCCCCCAGGGCCAGCGCGCCACCGGTGAGTCCGATCAGTGCAATGACCCGCAGGATGAATGAGAGTGTCCGGTCGAAGGCACGCACGGTGGCAATCCGCTCGGCCTGGGTGCGGATCTCGATCCCCTGTAAGCGCAGGGTCGCGGCCAGGGTGTCGACCCCCTCCAGATCGCGGGCATAGAGTCGGGCGCCGGCGAACTCCAAGCGGGTGTCGGCGTTGAGCGTGTGCAGGTCGGCGAGGGTGGGGCGCAGACCGTCGCGATAGTCCTCGGCGGCGACCAAGAGCGCCAGGTGGGTGAAGACCGCCTCACGCGCCACCATCGCCTCCGGGATGATGCCGATGACCTCCAAGGCCAGCCGGGCTTGCTCCGGGCTGCCGTTGCGGGAGCGGCGGAACACCCCGCTCAGTGGCGCGCCGGACGCGAGCCCCAGGCGTTTGGCCAGGGTCTGCGTCAGCAGCACCTGGTCCGCGCGGGTCGGGGCGGAAAGGCCGGGCGGCAGGAGTGGGTCGCCCGCGGCGGTCGGGATCAGGTCGATCGCCTCCGCCGGGCGCAGGGCGCCGTCCAGCAGGTCGATGGTGGCGTTGATGGTGCGTGTGCGGGGTAGTAGGAAGCCGACATCGGGGCGCCGCGCCAGGGTCTGGAACCAGGCGCGGTCCAGATGGTGGGCGCCGTAGATGATGACCTCGCGGGTACGCGGGTCGTTCAGCAGGTCCTGGCGCAGGGTGGCAATGACGCCGGTCTTGAGCCCGAGCAGCAGCATCAGTGGGGCGATGATGGCGGCCACTGTGAGCACCAGTACCAGGGTGGCGCGGCGGTCGTGCCAGAGGTCGAGCAGTGCCAGCCGGCCGCCCTCCCAGTGGGACTGGGGGGCGGCGGGGTCAGGATGTGGCGGGGGCTGAGTCACGTTGGGTGCCGGATGCCGCAATCCGCCGCTCAGGCGCGGATCACCTCAATGCGCCGACCGTGCGGACTGGTCTGCTCGCAACTCGCGGTGCGCTGCGCGAGCGGCGGCTGATGCGACCGGCGGTCGAAGATCACCAGCCAGCCAGTGTCCAGTCCCAGTCCGGCCAGGTAACCATCCAACTGGTCCAGTCCTTCGGCGAGCGGGTCCGGCGCCCCGTCGCGCCAGACCTTGAGTTCCATCGCCAGCGTCAAGGCCCCGTAGCGCAGACACAGGTCCATGCGCCCGGAGCCGATGGCATATTCGCGCTCCAGCGCGCCGCCGCCGTTGATGACCCGGTGCAGGAAGGCCATCAGGACCAGGTGCGGGGCGATTTCGTGATAGGGGGCGCTGCTCAGGAGCGGTTGGCCGTGGCGGCGCCAGAAGACGAGAAAGGCGTCCAGCAGGCGCTCGGGGTTCAGGGTGCCGTCGGTGTTGAGCCAGGTCGGATTGATCTGAGGCAGCGATGCCTGGGAGGTGAAGGTCAGTGCGCGGGGGAGCACCTCGCGGTAGATGGGGTTGGCGATCGTGAGCCCCTGACCCTGAGCCATCCGGCATAGCCCCAGGTCGATCAGATATTGGATGTCGTCCTCGGCGACCTCACCCAACTGGGTGCCGGCCAGCATCGGCTCGATGACGCGGCGCACCCGCTCCTCGCGCAGCTTGTCAGACAGTTGATCCAGATGGGTGACCCGGTTGAGGATCAGATACTCCTTGGCCTCCTCGATCAGGTCCACCGTGATCGGGCGTGTGCGGTCGCGGCCCGCCGGCATCTCAAAGCAGGTGTGATAGGCCAGTGCATTGACCAGCCAGGGTTGGCCCCGGGTGAGCTGCCAGACCAGCGCCAGCGCCGCAGCCGTGAAGACCTGGCCGGTCTCGGCGGTGTGCTCGCCGAGCAGCGTGCTCACCTCGGCGGCCGTGAAATCTCCCAGCCGCAGTGATTTGGCCTTGATGTTGAATGCGCTGCCGCCGGTGATGGGACTGGATTCGGAGCGCGCATGGATCCGATAGTCGCGCAGATCGCGCACCCTGCACAGGATGACGGTCTGCGGGAAGGCGGTGGGGCGCTGGGTGTAGCCCGCGCGCAACTGGCGCAACACCGAGATCAGGGTGTCTCCGACCAGGGCATCCACCTCGTCCAACAGCAGCACCGCCGGCCGCGGGTCGGCCGCGGCCCAGAACTCCAGCAGTTGGGCGAGTCGGTCGCCGGCCGGCACGGCGGCGCCGCCGTCCCGATACCAGTCGGCGAGCCGCCCATCCCCCAGATAGAGCCGAGCCGAGCGGCCCAGCACGCTACAGATGGTGGCCATCCCGTCGTCGACATTCTCACGCGCGCTCTGTGCCCCTTCGATGTTGGCATAGAGGGTCCGATACTGGCCCGCGCTGTTCAGGAGTTCCATCAGCGCCAGCAGGCAGGTGGTCTTGCCGGTTTGGCGCGGGGCATGGAGCAGGAAGTATTTTTTCTGCTCAATCAGCCGCAGGACCTCGTCGAGGTCCCAGCGTTGCAGGGGCGGCAGGCAATAGTGGTCTTGCGGTCGAACCGGGCCTTCGGTGTTGAAAAAGCGCATGGAGTCAGCTCGGCATCTGGGAATTCCGGCATGAATGATTAGGCATCGTCCGCAAAGAGTTCGTCCAGCGTGTGGGCCTCAAAGACCCGCTCCGCCAATACGATCAACCGGTCGACATCGGCAGACTCCAGACGCTCGAGCGCATCCGGGGGCAGTGCTCCAAAGCGCTTTTCGAGCAGGCCGCGTAATAGGCGGATGCTACCGCGCACCTCGCCGCGCGCCTCCCCGACAGCGATACCGCGACGTTCGACAAAACTCACATATGGCATCTGCAAACCCTCCTCGATTCGGTAGACCTCATCGGTGTATTGCAACTCCAGGTCATCAGGTAGTCGGAGTATCCAATCGATAAAACGGTATAGATCGATGATCTGCTGCCGACTTAAGCCCCGCTCGTAGAGGCGCCGGGTCAGAGCAAGTTTGCGCGCGTACCGGGCCTGGTCGTCGCCGCGCGTCGCTTGGGCGGCCAAATGGGCGAGCACCACTGTCGCGAACGGATTGCTGTCCGCCTCCAACTCGGCCTGTCGCGTCCCATAATCGAGCAGTTTGATGCTGGGGAAGACCAGCCCCAGACGGCTGCCCCAACGCCCGACCGCGAATCCGGCTGGACGCCAACCGGGTGCGGTATCGGCCAAGACTGCCAGGCTGACAATCTCGCGGCGGTAGCGGTCGTAGATGCGGTAGCCGTAGACGAACATGCGTTCCGGAAAATCCGGGTCCCGTTGGCCCTGGACCTCGATATGGACTAGCAGCCATTCCTCGCGGCCGTCGGCCAGGAAGACCTTGATCAGCTTGTCAGCATAGCGCCGCCCCAGTTCGGCGTCCCGGACCACTTGAGCCAGTTCCTTGTCGAGCGGTTCGAAGCCACGCGACCAGTCGATCTCCAAGGCGGCCGCGGGGAAAAAGAAGGCCATAAAGTCCGGGAAGTAGCCTTCCAGGATATCCTTCCACGGGCTGTCGAAGTCGTCGGACATGCTTCGGAACCGGTCGGTGAGCTGGGTAAACGCCTCAATGGCGCGAGCGATGCCTGAATCAAAGGGCCTTGGTTTGAGTATCGATCAGTCTGCCTGGGCTTAGTAAGGCAGTGACTTATGGCTTACGCTTTGTGCTTGATGGGTGGCTTTCGCCGACAATACGATGGATGGCGAGAAATAGTGTGAGCACCACTCCTGTTTCCTCGACTTTAGCTATTTCCTTCGCCTTAGAATTATTATAATCAATGTGTTGTGGTTGCTCATAGAAGCGCCAGGGGTTCCTCGCGGGGTACCCGTCGGTCCAACGGTTCCTTAACCTCGATTAATTCTAGGTGCTCTTGTTTTTCAATACGTTAGCCAGGGCGGCCGTTAGGAAAATGGCCCAAGTCGCGGTTACCTGGTCTAGCTCAACTTATTTGGTCGTCTGAATCAATGATTTTTTCTCTTGTGTGATTTTGCCGTGCATTACTCTCTCGAGCCTCAATCGAGGCATCTCCAAAGGTGTTTAATCTTTCGTGCGAAGGATTGGATGACCAATAAGCTGCGCATGAGTAGTTTATTATTTCTTGCAGCTCCGTTGATGGTGCGCGAGTGAGTCTAATCTTGGCAATGGTTGGTCCTAGTATTTCAATGGTGCCGCCTAAAAAGGAGCTAAGGTGTATTATATTCGCGGCGACGCGCCAACGCTGCTCGTCCCAGGACTGTAAGGAGTCTTCGATTATCTCCCTTATAGCGAGAAGGATCTTGCCTTTTTCGTCTGAATTGGCATTGGCAAACAGAGAGTAAACGGCTGAATAGCCTGTCCAGTCGAGGCGAGATTCGGGGAGGTTAAATGCTTCTCCGGTCAGTGATTCAGTAATTGTCTTCTTCCAATCCATAATTTTTCTCACTTTAGGTTATTGTTGAATCGGTCCCCATCGGGTGCCAGAAGGTGAAATAAAGAATGCCTCCATACTCAATAAGTTGATTTCCGGGTTTGCGTACATAACCCACTCTCTGGCGCCTCCAAGAGTTAAGCCTGGGGAAGAGGGGTTTCGGCCGTTTACAGATGTGGGGGGTGGGCTTTCAATTCTTACAGCAGGAGGTACAAAAAATACGAGGACGCATCCATATGATCTTATTAATCGAAGGGGGTCTGCATCAATGGGGAGTGGCCTTGGTGTAGGGCTGAACATTGGGCTGGGGGTCGACGGAAAAGACATCCGAAAAGCGAAGTCTTCAGCCCGAGTGCATACCGCCACAGATTGTGGGTCGGTAATATATATTCTCGTTGTTCCAGGCGTGCCCATTCTGGGAAGAGGTCCGCCACTTGTCCTGCTTCTATGTAATTCTGGCTCAATAAAGTGTTCCCAAACAAATCCCGAGATTATTCGGACGGCAATAGGTGGTGGCCCCACTATCGGGCGCATATCTGTTAAATGGATGGGGTATGGCATGATGAGGTTTTGTGGCTTATTGCATAAAGCAGAATAAAATGAAGAGGGGGGCTAATGTAAGCATGATGGGGTGGCGAAAAAAACGTCTTGGGGGCGGGCCGCCGGGGCACGCAGCCCCAGGCCCGCCCGCGGCTTGCTAGGACCTGTTGTCCTGCTTGGTCTTCTTGACCGCGCGCTTTTCCTTGAGGCTCAGATCGGACTTTTTCTTGGTCTCTTTCTTGGGGCTGCGTTCTTTGCTCATGCTCTTCGTTCCTGGCCGGTGCCATGCTGGTTGATCGGCCGTGCGGCCGACGGTGGACTCTCACGCGATAGGCGGGATGCGGCGTCCCCGCCGGGCAGGCGGGGGCGCGATGACGCGCCAAGGCTCCGCAGAATGGGGGCGGAACCTCAGTGTTTCAAGGGTGTCTAGTCCTCGCTGCGCTGATAGGCGTCCGCCAATTGCTTCTGGATGTTGGCCGGGACCGCCTCATAGTGGCTGAGTTCGATGCCATAGGTCCCCTCGCCGCCGGTCAGGGCCTTGAGGCGCGCGTCATAGCCGCTGAGTTCCGCCAGCGGCACCTCGCCGTCGATGGCGATGTGCCCGGCAGTCTTGGTCTCGCTGCCGCTGATGCGCCCACGCCGGCCGGACAGATCACCCGCCAGATCGCCCATGCAGGAGTCTGGGGCGGCGATGCGGATCTTCACGATCGGCTCCAGGATCACCGGTTTGGCCTTGTCGATGGCGTCGATGAAGGCCTTGCGCCCGGCGGTGGAGAAGGCAATGTCCTTGGAGTCCACGGGGTGGAACTTGCCGTCGTACACCGTGACCCGAACGTCGTGCAGCGGGTAGCCGGCGATGGCGCCCTCGGCCAGCACCTGACGCACGCCCTTCTCGATGGAGGGGATGAAGTTGCCCGGGATGACGCCGCCGACGACGGCGTCGACGAACTCGAACCCGCCACCCCGTTCCAGCGGCTCGATCCGCAGGAAGACCTCGCCGAACTGACCGGCGCCGCCGGTCTGCTTCTTGTGCCGATGGTGCCCCTCGGCCTTGGCGGTGATGGTCTCGCGGTAGGGGATGCTCGGCGCGCTGGTCGTCACGTCCACATGGAACTGCTCGGAGAGCCGCCGCAGCAGGACCTTCAGGTGTAGTTCACCCAGGCCGCGCATGATGGTCTCGTTGGTGGCGGCGTGGTGCTCGACGTGGAAGCAGGGGTCCTCGGCCTGGAGCTTGTGCAGTGCGTCGTTGAGCTTCTGCTCGTCGCCGCGCTTGGCGGTGGTGATGGCGAGCCCGAACACCGGCACCGGGCACTCCATGGTGTTCAGGTGGTGGTGATCCTCGTCGTGCGAGTCGTGCAGCACCGCATCGAAGTGGATCTCATCCACCCGGGCGACCGCCAGGATGTCGCCGGGGACGCCTTCCGTCACCTCGATCTGCTGGTTGCCGTGGAGCCGGAACAGGTGGTTGACCTTGAACGGTTTGCGCGCATCGCCGATGAACAACTGGCTGTTCTGGGCGATGCGCCCCTGATGGATGCGGAAGATGCCCAGCTTGCCGCGGAAGGGGTCGTTGATGATCTTGAAGCAATGGGCCAGGGCGTGCCGGGTCGGGTCCGGCGCGACACTGACCGGTTCCATCCCCGCGCCTTCGCCCTTCATGTAGGCGGGCGGGTTGCCCTCGGACGGGTTGGGCATCAGCCGCACCAGGATCTCCAGCAGCTCCGGGATGCCGGCCCCGGTGGTGGCGGAGCAGTAGCAGATCGGGATCAGATGGCCGTCGCGCAGCGCCACCTCGAAGGGGTCATGCAGTTGTTCGGGGGCCAGGTCTTGGCCCTGCTCCAGATAGACCTCCATCAGGGCCTCGTCCACCTCCACCACCTGGTCGATGATGTGGCCGTGGGCCTCGGCGACCGAGGAGAAGTCCGCACCCTCGCCCTGCGGCTGGAAGAAGCAGTCGATGACCCGGGTGCCGCCGTCCGCCGGCAGGTTGATGGGCAGGCACTCGGCGCCGAAGGTCTCGCGGATCTGGCTGGTGAGTTCGCCCAAGTCGACATCGGGTGCGTCGATCTGGTTGACGATGACGATCCGACACAGGCTGCGGTTGTCCAGCAGCTTCATGATGCGCTGGGTGACCGACTCGATCCCCGCCTGGGCATTGACGACGACCGCGGCGGTCTCCACCGCCGGCAGCACCGAGATGCTGCGCCCCAGGAAGTCCGGGTAGCCGGGGGTGTCGATGATGTTGATGTGCTTGCCGTGGGCGTCGAGACTGGTGATGGCGGAGTCCAGCGAGTGCTGCAACTCCTTCTCCAGCGGGTCGAAGTCGCACACCGTGGTGCCTTTGGCGATGCTGCCTGCCACGGGGAGCACCCCGGCGGCGACGAGCAGGGCCTCGACCAGGGTGGTCTTGCCGCTGCCGGCGTGCCCGACTAAGGCGATGTTGCGGACGTCCTCGGCATTGTAATCAGACATCGGTGATCCTGTGTTGGATGGTAACGGGCATGACGGGCGCGGATCGACGGAGATCGGCCGGTCGGGTCCCGTCTGGATGGGTCACAAGCCGGAAATTATACCGTAACTTCCCGCCCGGCCCGGCCGTTGGCGGCGTGAAATGTGCGCGCGCGGCATGATCGTAGACACAAAACGCCGGGCAAAAAAAGGCGGCCTTTCGGCCGCCGAAGGACGCACAGCTAGGGAGTGGTAAAACCGTCTCTAGGGCGATTTTGTTCTGATAACCCGATGATGACCCTCGATCGTTCGTTAGGTAGCTAACGGCTGACTTCGTCGTGGTCTCGGCGGCCGATCTTGAGCCAGGTTCCATGGCGTGATTCTAGGCCGGGTTGTCGATCATCGGCTATGTGATTGCTGGAATTTCATCTTCAATGCTGACTTCGCTGCGCTTTCTGGGCCGGGGGCCGACCGGGGGACTAAGGTCGCGGGCCGCAATTGTCAAGAAATCTTAACGTAAGATACCACAGGTCGAGATGCAAAAGCGGCATTGGTTCTCAGATTTATTCAATCCTTTTGATGTGGCCGAGCCGCCGCGTCAGTCGATCCGGTTCAGGGCCTGACATGGTCGACCGTCACCGCGACCGTCGGCCCCTCGGACGCCTTGAGCGGGCCCGTCTGTCCCTCCAGGTCGCCCGGGCTGGGCGTGGCCTCACCGCGCTTGGAGATACGCGCCCCGACCACGATGGCGGGGAAGGCGGAGAGCCGCATGGCCGGCATCATCGCCATGCTATCGTCCAGGGTCACGGTGGTCGGCAGGTCGGCGGCCTTGATGCGCAGGGCCGCCAGCGGCATGGGTGGCCCATTCGCGGCGCGGGCGAAGATGAACACGGTGTCGTCCGGGGCGGCCTGGGCGGCGAGCGCCGGTGCCAGTGCGACAGTCACCTGGATGCGCCCGCCCGCGGCCAGGGCGCCCGTGTTGGCCGCTTCGTCCCCGGCCGGCACGGCCGGCTCCGCCGCCGGGGCCGGTGTTGGCGCCGCGGCCGCCGGCAGGCCCGCGCGGCGGCGTGCCTCCGCGACCATTTGGGTCATCTCGGGTATTTGCTGGGCGTCTTGACCGGCCGGGTCGATTTCGTCCAAGACCCCTTGCCAGGCCTGTGCCGCCGCGGCGAAACGCCCCTCTTGATAGGCCAGCATGCCATCCAGCCAGCGGGCGCCGGGGTTGGTGGGCTCCCGCTCCAGGGCGCTGCGGATCAGCTCCGCCGGGCGTCCGTTGAGGTTGTTGCCGGCGTTGGCGGCCAGGGCCTCGGCATAGGCGACCAATACGTTCGCCTGCCCGGGGGCGAGTTGGTAGGCGTGTTCCACCGCCGCCAGGGCCTTCGCCGGTTGTTCCATGGCGAAGTAGGTGCGTCCGAGCATCAGCCAACCGTCCACGTTGCCGGGGTCTGTCTCCAGGCGTTTGGCCAGCCCCTGTACCAAGGCATCCAAGGGCGGTGCCTGGTCCGCCGGGCCAGCCGCGGCGTCCCCGGCCCCGCCGGTCGCCGCGAGCGCCCCGATGATGCCGGGATCGCCGAGTTGCAAATAGGCGAGGATGGCCCCCGCGGGCAGCGCGAGCGCCAGGACCAGCGCCAGGATGGGCGCCCGCCCGGCACCGGCCGGGGGCGCCGCCGCGACTGCGGGGCCCCCGGCGAGATCATGCAGCAGTTCCCGCTCCAGGTCTTTGAGCGCCGTGTCGTACTGCGCCTGTTCGAGTACCCCGGCGGCCAGGTCGCCGTCCAGTTCCTCGCGGCGACGGCGAAAGACCTCGAGATTCAACTGCCCTTGGCTCGGCCTGGCGCCCGCCGTCGGGGTGCGCAGCAAGGGCCACAGCATGAACAGGACGGCGAGCGCGGTGAGTCCGGCGGCGAGTATCCAGAAAATAGTCATTTGGCTCGGTCTTGTTGGTCGTCGCCGGCGGCGAGTAGTTGCGCGATCCGGGCCTCATCGGCCGGGCTCAGTGTGGGTTCGGGTGCGGTGCCCTGGCGGCGCAGGCTGCGCAGCAGCAAGAAGCCGCCGACCCCGACCAGGATGAATGGACCGAACCACAGCAGGTAGGTCGATGGTTTGACCGGGGGCTGGTACAGCACGAAGTCGCCATAGCGGTCGACGAGAAAGGCGACGATGGCGTCCTGGTCCTTACCCTCCTTCATCATGGTGTAGACCTTGCGACGCAAGTCCTGTGCGACCTCCGCCCCGGAGGCGGCCAGGGACTCGTTCTGGCACACCAGACAGCGCAACTTGCCGGTCAGCTCGCGGAAGGCCTGTTCCTGGGCCGGGGTGTCGAAGGTGAACTCCTGAAGCGAAGCGGCCGGGGCCTCGGTCGGGACCAGGCCCCAGGCGAGCAGGGCGCCCAACAGGGCGGGGGCGAGCAGGTGTTTGGTGCTCATTTCGTGGGGCCATACTGTTGAATAACGGGCAGCATCTCTTCCTCCCAGACCTTGCGGTCGATGGGTCCGATGCGTTTGTGGCGGATGATCCCGTTGGGGTCGACGATGAAGGTCTCGGGTGCCCCGTAGACCCCCAGGTCGATCCCGACCTGATTGTTCGGGTCGTAGAACACCATCGCGTAGGGGTCGCCGAAGCGGTGCAGCATCTCTAAGGCGGCCGCGCGCTCGTCCTTCCAGTTGAAACCGATGACCTGAACCCCGGACTCACGCGCAATCTGTACCAGCTCGGCGTGCTCCTGGCGGCAGGATGGGCACCAGGAGGCCCAGACGTTGACCAGTGAGACCTTGCCCTTGAGCAGATCTGAACCGATCATCTTGCCGGGGTCCTTCAGCGACTCAAGCTGGAAGGCCGGCAAGGGCTTGTCGACCAGGGGGGAGGGGACCTTGCTGGGGTCCAGTCCGAGCCCCTTAAAGAAAAGCCAGACCAGCAGTATAAATACCACCAAGGGGATAAGATAAAAGAAATAGCGGCTGGCGCTACGAGGCTGGTCCTTCTCTGGATGCGGATTATTGTCGGATTTCATGGGTTACTCGAGCGGATTGTTGATGCATTGAAATGCCGATTCGATTCTTTATCCTTCAGGCCGCCGCCGCGACAGCGCCTGATGCAGGCGCAGCGCTCGTGCGGCGGCCTGAAGCACGGTAGCGGCGGTCGCTCACGGCGAGTCCGCCGCCCAGCGCCATCAGGATCCCGCCCAGCCAGATCCAGCGTACATAAGGCTTGAAGTAGAGACGTACGGCCCAGTCGCCCTGGTCGCCCACGGGCTCACCCAGTGAGACATAGAGGTCGCGCAGCAGGCCAGGGTCGATCCCGGCCTCGGTCATAGGCATGCCGCCCGCCACATAGGCGCGCTTTTCCGGGCGCAGGACGGTGACCTTGCGGCTGCCCTGGTAGACCACGACCTCGCCCCGCCTGGCCTGGTAGTTCGGCCCGGTGCGGGTGGTCACGCCGTTGAACTGGAAGCGGTAGCCGGCCACCTCGTGCGATGCCCCGGGTGACATCCGCACGTCGGTCTCGATGCCGAAGCTGGTGACCATGGCGACACCGACGATACTGGCCGCCATGCCGATATGGGCCAGCCACATGCCGTACCAACTGCGGCCTTGCCCTTTGAGGTCGGTCGTAAACCCACGCAGCCCACGATGGGTCAGGCGCTCGCCCAGGGCGATCAGGTGTGTGAGTACGATCCAGGCGGTAAGCCCGAGCCCGAGTCCGACATGGAAATTGCCGGGCAGGACCTTGCCGGTGGCGGCGAGCCCCCCCAGTGCCAGGCTCAACGCCAGCGCGACCCACAGCAGGCGTAGCAGCCGGGCCGGCTCATCGTGCTTCCAGCGCACCAGTGGGCCGATGCCCATGGCCAGCACCAGCAGCGGGGTGAGTGCGACGAACATCATGTTGAACCAGGGGAAACCGACCGAGATCTTGCCCCAGCCGGCCGCCTCATAGATCAACGGGGCGAGGGTGCCGAAGAGGACCAGCGCGCCCAGGGTGGCCAGCAGCAGGTTGTTGATCAGCAGGAAGCTCTCGCGCGAGACCAGATCGAAGCGCCCGCCGCCGGAGATGGCTGGGGCGCGCCAGGCATAGAGCGCGAGCGAACCGCCGATGACAATCACCAGGAAGATCAGGATGAAGGCGCCGCGCGCCGGGTCGGTCGCAAAGGCGTGAACCGAGGTCAGCACCCCGGAGCGCACCAGGAAGGTCCCCAGCAGCGAGAGCGAGAAGGCGGCGATGGCGAGCAGTACCGTCCAGCTCTTGAAGGCCCCGCGCTTCTCGGTCACCGCCAGCGAATGGATCAGCGCGGTGCCCACCAGCCAGGGCATGAAGGATGCGTTCTCCACCGGGTCCCAAAACCACCAGCCGCCCCAGCCCAACTCGTAGTAGGCCCACCAGGAGCCGAGTGCGATGCCGATGGTGAGGAAGATCCAGGCCACCGTGGTCCAGGGCCGCGACCAGCGCGCCCAGGCGGCGTCCAGGTTGCCGCCGATGAGCGCCGCGATGGCAAAGGCGAAGGCGACCGAGAAGCCCACATACCCCATGTAGAGCATGGGCGGGTGGATCGCCAACCCGAAGTCCTGGAGCAGCGGATTGAGGTCCCGGCCCTCCATCGGCACCGGAAAGATCCGCTCGAAGGGGTTGGAGGTCAGCAGCATGAAGAGCAGGAAGCCGATGGCGATCATCGCCTGGACCGCGATGACCCGCGAGATCATCGGCAGCGGCAGGTTGCGGCTGAAGCTGGCGACCGCCGCGCCCCAGCCGGCGAGCAGGAACGCCCACAACAGCAGCGAGCCCTCATGGGCGCCCCACACGGCGGAGACCTTGTAGATGGTCGGCAGCAGGCTGTTGGAGTTGCTGGCGACATAGAGTACGGAGAAGTCGCTGGTCAGGAAGGACTGGACCAGACAGGCGAAGGCAATACCTAAGAAGGTCAACTGCCCCCAGGCCAGCGGCCGGGCCATCTCCATCCAGGCGCGGCGGCCGTTGAATGAACCCCAGAGCGGCACGACCGCCTGGGTGATGGCGAGCCCCAGGGCCAGGATGAGGGCGAAGTGTCCGAGTTCGGGGGTCATTATTGGGTTACCTTCTCAGGGCGCGCGGCCCCCTGCAGGTTGGGCGGGTTGGCCGCCGCTTTGGCCACGCCTTCGGCATGGGCGGTCTTGAGGCTATCGGCGACCTCGGGCGGCATATAGGCCTCGTCGTGCTTGGCCAGCACCTCCTCGGCGCGGAACACCCCGTCCGGTCCCAGACGCCCCCTGGCCACGGCCCCTTGCCCTTCCTTGAACAGGTCCGGCAGTATGCCGGTGTAGGAGACCTTGACGGTCTGCGCCAGGTCGGTCACGTCGAAGGTTACCGTCAACCCGTCCGCTGCCCGCGCGAGCGAGCCCTTGGACACCAGCCCGCCGATCCGAAAGACCCGGTCGGTCGGGGCCTCATGCTTCACCACCTGGCTGGGGCTGAAGAAATAGGAGATGTTGCTCTGCAACGCGCTGATCGCGAGCGTCGCCGCGGCGCCGACGCCGAGGATCGCTACCGCCACCAGCACCAGTCGTTTCTGTCTGGCCTTCATGTCTGCTCTCCGGCGTTGCGCAGCCGCAGCAGGCGACCCAGGCGGGCCAGGATGGTTCGCCGCTGGCGGCGCAGGCCCACCGTCTCGGCCATCAGCAGGGCCAGCGTCATGCCATAGGCGCTCCAGACATAACCGGCGAAGCCGCCCTGTGCAAGAAATTCCGTGACTGACTTCATGCTGGCCGGCCCTCACTGCGCAACAGGTCCTGAACCCAGGTGGTCTCGGCCTCGCGGGTGAGGATGATGCCGCGCAGGCGCATCAGTGTGGTGGCAAATGAATACATCCAAAATCCCAGGGTCATGGTGAGCATCGCGAACAGGATATTGCCGTCGACCTTGCCGAGCCCGGAGCGCTGGTGCAGGGCCGCACACTGGTTGGGGTCGGGGCAGTTGATGGACCAGAAGATCACCGGCACCATCACGAGTCCCACGATCGCCAGCAGCGAGGCCGCCCGATCCGCCCGGCGGCTGTCGTCGATGGCCGAGTGCAGGGCAATATAGCCGACATAGAGGAAGAACAGGATCAGCTCGGAGGTCAGGCGCGGGTCCCAGTCCCAATAGGTCCCCCAACTCGGGCGCCCCCAGATGGCCCCGGTCCAGAGCGCCAGAAAGGTAAAGATGGCGCCGGTC
This sequence comes from uncultured Thiodictyon sp., assembly GCF_903946935.1. Classification (GTDB taxonomy): domain Bacteria; phylum Pseudomonadota; class Gammaproteobacteria; order Chromatiales; family Chromatiaceae; genus Thiodictyon. The sequence goes on along the minus strand of NZ_CAJAXH010000214.1, from coordinate 65,471 downwards.
GGTGCAATGGCGTTGGCCATCATGAAGGACAGCCGGGTCTTGAAGACCAGCCCCACCGCGGCCCAGAGCACCAGCATGCCGTAGAGCCACATCGACATCCAGGCGGTGCCGACATGGATGAAGATGATCCGGTAATACCCCTTCTGGGCATTGCTGCCGCCGAGCTGGTCCGGGGTCTCGAAGAAGCCCCAATAAAACGCGAGCAGGATCAGGGCGGCCGCCAGCACCCAGAAGACCGGGATCAGCCGGCCAGCCAGTGGGTAGAAGGTCGCCGGGGAGGCAAATCTGGACCAGGAAAGTGTCATCGGTTATTGCTGCAGGTGCTTGTTATTCAATGGAGATACGCAATGCCGCGGAGGATGCGAAGGGCGCCAGGGCAAGCGCCGCGACGAGGAACGCGGCGAGCAGTGTCAAATAGGGTCTGGCGTCGCCGAATGCCAGCGCGCCGACCGTCACCGCCCCGGCGCCGTAGACCAGCACCGGGATGTAGAGCGGCAGGATCAGCAACGCCAACAGGATGCCGCCGCCGCGCAGCCCCAGCGTCAGGGCCGCGCCGATGGCCCCGATCAAGCTCAACACCGGGGTGCCCAAGAGCAGGGAGACCATCATGACCGCGACGGCCGTGTCGGTCAGGCGATACTGCATCCCGACCAGGGGGGCGATCAACACCAGGGGCAGTCCGGTCAGCAGCCAATGGGCCGTGACCTTGGCCAGGGTCAGCAGCACCAGCGGCTGATCGGTCAATAGGAGCTGCTCCAGGGTCCCGTCCTCGTAGTCCGCGGCGAACAGCCGCTCCAGGGCCAGCATGGACGCCAGCAGGGCCGCCACCCAGACCACGCCGGGGCCCAGGACCCGCAACACCGCGTGCTCGGTCCCGACGCCTAAGGGAAACAGGCTCACCACGATCACAAAGAAAAAGAGCGTGGTCAGCACGTCCGTGCGCCGGCGCATGGCCAGCAGCAGGTCGCGGTGCAGTACACTCCAGAAGACCTTGAACATCAGGCGCCCAGGTCCAGGTGACGCGCCTGGCCCGCGGTCAGTGGGACCTCCTGGTGCGTGGTGAGTACCGCGAGCCCCCCCGCCGCCACATGGTCTGCGATCAGCCCTTGGAGCAGGTTCACCGCGTCCATGTCCAGTGCAGTGAAGGGCTCGTCCAGTATCCACAGGGGGGCGCGGCTCAGAATCAGCCGTGCCAGGGCCACCCGCTTCTTCTGGCCCTGGGACAGCATCCGGGTCGGCAGGTCCTCGAAACCGGCGAGACCGATCCGCCCCAGGGCCGACCATACCGCATCAATGCCGACCCGGTCCCCATCCAGGGTCGCCGCCAGACGCAGGTTCTCCACCCCGGTAAGATCGCCCTTGATGCCGTTGAGATGACCGAAATATAGCAGATCGCTCCGGTAATCCTCAGCCAGGGTGCGGATCGACTCGCCCTTCCAGTACACCTCACCCGCCTCCTGGGTGAAGAGCCCGCAGAGGGTGCGCAGCAGCGTGGTCTTCCCGCTGCCGTTGCGCCCGCGCACATGCAGCAGGGTCCCCGCGTCGATCGTAAAATCCAGCCCGGAGAACAGCAAGCGGTCGCCGCGCCGACATTCGAGCTTCGCCGCCTGGAGCATAGGGAGGGGGTAATCCGTAAGGTAAATGGGTGACGAGGTCGGCCGCGCAGTGCCCGCGTCCCGCGCTCGCTGGCTGGCGAAAGGAGGCAACCTTATACGCTGGGGCCGCGTTCTACAACTTACCGGTTGTTCACCCAGCGGCCGGCCCGTGCGCCTTCCTCAGTCGGGCGCATGCAGGGACGACAACATATCCAGGAGGGCGGCGATGACCTCTGGGTCGAACTGGGTGCCTGCGTGCCGGGTCAACTCCGTACGGATGAACTCCGGCGGCTGGGCGCGCCGGTAGGGTCGGTTGGAGGCCATTGCATGATAGGTGTCGGCGACTTGGATGATGCGGGACGCCAGCGGGATGGCCGCACCCACCAGCCCGTCGGGATAGCCGCCGCCGTCGAATCGCTCATGGTGGTGCCGGATCGCCGGCAACAGGTCAGCCAGAAAGCCGAGCGGGGCGAGGATGCTCGCACCATCCACCGGATGCTTACGGATCAGGGCGAATTCCGCCGCGGTGAGTGGCCCCGGCTTGCGCAGCACCGCGTCCGGGACGCCGATCTTACCGATATCGTGCAGCCGGGCGGCGATGCGCACCCGCTCCGCGGCGGCCTGGTCCAGACCCAGTGCCAGGGCCAAGCGCTCGCTGATCTTAGCGACTGACTGTGAGTGGCTCCCCGTGTATGGATCCTTCTTGTCGACCGCCTCGGCCAGGGATGTCACTGTATCCAGTGTCAGTTTTTTTAGATAATTGGCATCCAGGTCGGTCCCGATCTCGAACCGGAACTGGGTGCGGCCGAACGTGATCAGGTCGCCGTGGGCCAGACGCTCGTTCTCGATGCGGTCGCCGTTAAGGTAAGTGCCGTTCGTGCTGCCCAAGTCCTGCACATAGTAGCGATTGTGCAAGGCTAGCACCTTGGCATGCCGACGCGACGCCCGGACATCGTTGATGCAATAGTCCACGTCGTGGCCGCGCCCGACGATGCTCTGCGGGGCATCCAGGGCGAAGGGCGTCGCGTTTGCTGCCTGGGGAATCAGGCAGGCCTGGTGCTTTGGCTCGATTGCGCCGTCGCCCTGCGGACTCGCAAGCTCAAGCGAAAAATACTCGGTATCTGGGAATTGCACGGCCTTCCTCGGCATGGACCTGTGAGAGTGATGGTGGTCGCTTGGCACAGTCGGGTAAGTCTCGCAGAAATCATAGCGATACCAAAGTCCTTCTCACCGAAGTCGGTGGCGCCGGACCAACTATGCCATACCGGGCAACCGGACGCATAACCATATTTTATTGGTGTTTTGCGTCGCTAACGGCCATGGCGCCTGCGCCACCCTCCCCCAACAGGCGAGGGAGACGTGGAGCGCGCTCCCGGCGCGACTTTCACAGTCAATCGGCAATCCCAAGGTCGGCCCAGATCCGATCCACGCGCTCGCGCACCGCCTCATCCATGCGGATCGGCTGACCCCATTCGCGGGTGGTCTCCCCCGGCCACTTATTGGTGGCGTCGAAGCCGATCTTGGAGCCGAGCCCGGATACCGGGGAGGCAAAGTCCAGATAATCGATCGGGGTGTTCTCGATCAGCACCGTATCGCGGACGGGGTCCATGCGGGTGGTCATGGCCCAGATCACGTCCTTCCAGTCCCGCGTGTTCACGTCCTCGTCCACCACGATGACGAACTTGGTGTACATGAACTGACGCAGGAATGACCAGACACCCATCATCACCCGCTTGGCGTGCCCCGGATACTGCTTCCTCATACTAACGATTGCAAGTCGGTAGGAGCAGCCCTCGGGCGGCAGGTAAAAGTCCACGATCTCCGGGAACTGCTTGCACAGGATCGGCACGAAGACCTCGTTGAGCGCCACCCCGAGGATCGCCGGCTCGTCCGGCGGCCGGCCGGTATAGGTGCTGTGATAGATGGGCTCGGCGCGCGCCGTGATCCGTTCGATGGTGAAGACCGGGAAGCGGTCGACCTCGTTGTAATAACCGGTGTGGTCGCCGAAGGGGCCCTCCGGTGCCAGGTCATCCGGGTAGATGTGGCCCTCCAGCACGATCTCGGCGCGCGCCGGCACTTGCAGGTCCGACCCCAGACAGGCGGCCACCTCGGTGCGGCTGCCCCGCAGCAGCCCGGCGAAGGCATACTCGGACAGGCTGTCGGGCACCGGGGTGACGGCCGCCAGGATGGTCGCCGGGTCCGTCCCCAGGGCGACCGCGACCGGGAAGGGCTGGCCCGGGTGGGCGCGTTGGAAGTCCCGGAAGTCCAAGGCCCCGCCGCGGTGCGCCAGCCAGCGCATGATGACCCGATTGCGCCCCAACACCTGCATGCGGTAGATGCCGAGATTCTGCCGCGCCTTCTCCGGCCCGCGGGTGATGACCAGGCCCCAGGTGATCAGCCGCGCGGCGTCCCCCGGCCAGCAGTGCTGGATAGGAAAGCGCCCCAGGTCCACCTGCTCACCGGCAACGACCTGCTCCTGGCAGGGCGCGTTGCGCCGCACCTTCGGGGCCATGTCCAGGACCTTCTTGAAGATCGGCAGCGCCGCCCAGGCCTCGCGCATCCCCTTGGGCGGCTCCGGCTCCTTGAGGAACGCCAGCAGCCGCCCGACCTCGCGCAGGGCCGTCACGGACTCCTCGCCCATGCCCAGGGCGACGCGTTGCGGGGTACCGAACAGGTTGCCGAGCAGCGGCACCCGCGACCCCTTGGGCCGCTCGAACAGCAGCGCCGGACCGCCGGCGCGCAATGTGCGGTCACAGATCTCGGTGATCTCCAGGTACGGGTCCACCGCCAGGCGGACGCGCTTGAGCTCCCCGCGGGCTTCCAGTTGGTCGATGAAGTCACGGAGGTCGGCGTATTTCATGTGCGCACTGCTCAAGATCTGCGGGTTGGGTCGGCATGATCGGGGATCGGCGGGGGTTACTCAACCTGAGAAGATTGGGTGTCCGCAAATGAACGCCAATAAACGCAAATAAAACATCCTGTTTTGGGCGCCGCCCGCCCGGCGGAAGGGGAGGCTTCCCCTCGTGACACTGCTCCAGAGACTGTGAAAGTATTCGGAGCGTGCCCGATGTAGCCCGGATGGAGCGCAGCGGAATCCGGGGGCGGCCTCGCAGATACACTATGAATCAGTTGGTTGCGGCCGAGACCTGGATTCCGCTGCACACCATCCAGGCTACGACGACAACACGTATCGAATACTTTCACAATCTCTCTAGCGGTGTCACACCTGTACCGGCCCTCTGAGCCGGGAACGCTGGTTACACGCTGTTGCGCGCTAGAAATAATTTCTATACCATCGACGCATGACCAGCAAACACCGCTTTCGCGGCAAGTACCGCTTGGAATTGCGCGAGCGTGACCACGCGCCGGCACACGTCCACCTGGTTGGTGGCAGCGTCGATGTGATCATCGATCTTGCGACCCTGGACTCGGATGGCGTCTGGCCCCGCGGACTGCAAGCCGACGTGTTGGCCTGGGTTACCGCGCATCGCGACGAATTGATGGAGGAATGGCACCGATGGCACTCATGAAACGCCCCCGCCTGAGCGGCGCGGAAGCCCTTACCGGGCACCGGCTGCGCCTGACATTCGTTGACGGACGGACCTACACGCTCGATTTCACGCCGCTGCTCGACGCCTCCCCGGGCCTCGCCCCGCTGCGCGAGGCATCCGCCTTTGCCGGGGCCAGGGTGATCCCCGGCGAGGGCTGGGCCGTCACCTGGCCGGCGCTGGACATCCAGATCGGTGCCGACACCCTCTGGCTGGACGTACAGGCGCAACAGGCCCCGGACGAAAACACCCGCACCTTTGTGCAGTGGCGCGCGCGTCATGGCCTGTCGCTCGCCCAGGCCGCCGCCGCCCTGGGCCTGACACCCCGCACGGTGAGCGCCTACGGCACCGGCGCTCGACCGGTGCCGCGCTATATCGCGCTTGCCTGCAAGGGATGGGAGGCGGATCGGGGGCCGCGATGAGGTTTCGCCCGCCCAAGACGCTGCCGGAGGTCGAGGCTTCAGCCGGACTCCACCGGCTGAAGCCTCGACCTCCAGTTGTCGCGGCGGCGCATCGCCACGGTCAGCCGTACCAGGTATCGAACACCCGCGCGCCGCTCGCCTGGATCAGGTTGCGGTAGTGCGCGGGGAGCCGCTCGGCGGGGACGTCCAGATAGTCGAGCGTAAACAGGTCGTCCGGGGTCAGGTCGGCGCCGAGCAACTGGGAGTAGTCGCCGTCCGCTAGCTTGACGCGGATGCGCTCGTCGCGCAGATAGTCACGCAGGGCGGCGAAGCGCGCCTCCTGGCCCGGCTCCTTGAGCAGCAGGGCCAGCAGCCGACGCTGATTGGCCTGGTAGTCGACCACACCCAGGCGCACCACCGACACCTTGTAACCCACATGGTCGAAGGCCCCGGCCCCGCCCTCGTTCTGGGGCACGGCGGTGGCAAGGGTCACGCGGCCGGCCGCGACCGAACCGGCGCGCAACTGGTCGGCGACATAGCCGGACGCCAGGTTCACCAGCACCGCCGCGGCAAAATCCAGGATCAGACCGCCGACGAAGCGGGTGGGGTGCAGGCGGGTCACGTCCATGGCACTGGCCTCAACCAGACCGGCCGGCAGGAACAGTGCCGGGGTGGCGCCGAGCGCTTGCAACAGACGGCGGCGGTCCTGATCGACCCGGGCGGAAGAGGCGGCGATGCGGCTGACCATGGCGAGCGACCCCAATCGGCAGAGATGGATGCTGGGACTGAGCCGGGCGGCGGCGAACCGCCCGGACCCGTTGATTGTACCCCGTTACTCTGGCTCCCACGCTCCTGCGTGGGAGCAAGTGCGGGCGCTCCGCGTCCAGCGGCCAGACCGGACGCGGAGCGCCCGCGCGGCATTCCCACGCTGGAGCGTGGGAACGAGAGAAAAAGGGAAAAAGTCATAAAGTGTAAAGGTCAATAGTCCTGGACGAGCCGCACGCCGAGGTTGAGGAAGCGGTAGCCGGCGCCGTACCCGAAACGGTACCGGCGCGCGGGCGCGCCTCGCGTAGGAGAGCCAGGAGCCGCCACGCAACACCCGGGCAGCGGCATCATTCTTGCGTGCGCATGTCTTCTCCCCACCACCATAGGTCGCATCATAGGCCGAGCAGGTCCATTCCCAGACATTGCCGACCGTATCATGCAGCCCCCAGGGATTGGCCGGAAAGCTCCCGACCGGGGCGGTCTGTTTGTTGTCCCATCGACTCCCGCAGCCATCGCAGTTGGCCCGGTTTTGGCCGATCGCATCGCCCCACCAATAGTCGGTACCGGTCCCGGCGCGGGCGGCATATTCCCACTCGGCCTCGGTCGGCAACCGGTAGCGCCCGCCGGTGACTTGGCTGACCCAGTCTGCATAGGCGGTGGCATCCTGCCAATCGATATTGATCGCCGGCCGCTGGTCGCGGCCCCAGCCCGCGTCCGCCGGCTTGGCCCGGCCGGTGGCATCGCAGAACAGGTCGTAATCGGCAAAGGTCACCTCATGGCGGCCGATCTTGAAGGCGTCCACACAGACCTGGTGCGTCTGGCCCTTCTCACCCATCGCAAAGCAGCCGGCCTTGATCGCGGCCATGCGCCCGGGCTGCGCCTGCTTGAAGGCGTCGAGTTGGGGGCGGATCAGTTTCTCCCGCCAGCCCTTGGGAACCGCCACCGTGCTATCCACCTCCAGCGCCACCAGCCGCTGCATGAGAAAGACATCCCCCCAGCCCGGATCGATCGTCAGGCCCGGATTGCCGCCGAGCTTCAACTGAGCCAGTTGCGGAAAATCGAGCCCGTCGCGCCAGGTGAAGGCCGTGAGTCGGCTATTGCCCAGATCCAGTTCGCTCAGATTGGGCGGCAACAGACCGGGGTCGAGTCGGCCCAGCGCGCTGCCGCTCAGGTTTAGTGTGCGCAGCGACTGGAGCGAGGCCAAACCCAGCGGGGCCAGGTCGGACAGGCCATTGCCGGAGAGGTCGAGGTGGGTCAGGTTGGTCAGTTGCCCCAATGTGCCGTAGGCGCCCGCCGTACCCTTGGTGCCCCCGAGCTTGAGGATGCGCAGATTGCGCAGCGCGCCCCAGAGTGGGTCCATGTCCGCCGCGCCGCCCCCGGCGGCGAACAGCGGGACGCCGGTCAGGTCCAGGTGCTCCAATACGCTCATCCCCCGCAGGGGGGCGAGTTGGCCCGCCTTGACCTGGGTGCCGGACAGATCCAGGTGCCGCAGCCGGGTGAAGCGCCCGAGCCAGGGCGGCAGGCGTTGCAGGTCGAGCCCGTGGAAGCTGACGGTCTCGGCCTGCACCAGCCGCCCCGGGTCGAGGTCGGCGGGGATGACATAGGGGCTGCGCTCGCCCTCCAGGGCCATCCGCACCCCGAAGTCGTGCATGGTGCGGATCTCCTCGCGGGAGAAGCCGGTTTCCTGGGCCAGGCAGGGCAGGGCGGCCAGCAGCAGCGCGGCGAGCAGGTAGCGGGGCATGGCAAGGACTCCATCACACAATCAAAGCCGTAGGGTGGGTAAGGGCAGCGCATCCACCATGGCGGGCGCCGGGCAGTATGCATGGATGCGGCTGGCCGGATCAGAACGCCTTGGGTAAACCCGCCTGCCGCAGTACGCCGTTGGCCGTGTGACGGGACACGATCTTATGGTCGACCGTGAAGCGGCGCGCGGTGAGCGGGCTGTACCAGATGTCGTGGTCGCCCTTGCCGTGTCGTTCAAAGGCGCAGCCGGCCTGTGTCAGCAGCCGCTTCAACTCAGGGGTGAGGCTGCTGCCCATCAGGCCGCGGCACGGTAAGCGGTGTCGAAGCGCCGGATCAGGAGTTCGAAGGGGACCGCCTCCTGAATCGGCGTGCCGTTGGCGGTCAACAGTTCGGGAATCATGACCTTGAGCTTGGCGACCAGGTCTTCGACGGTTGCGGCCTCAGTGGTCAGGCCGGGGACCTCGACGCTGTCGGCGACCCAGACGCCAGCCTCTTCATCCCAGTCAGCATGGACGAACAACGGTTTCTGCATGGCGTTTTGCCCCTCTTCGCGTTCCAACCGTGATCAAAATGCCGGGCACTCCTGTGGCGACCGGTCGCGGCCTGGGGGCCGCTCCTACGCCGTAGGAGCGGCCCCCAGGCCGCGACTAAGCGGAATGACCCGGTGCCTCAGAGCACTTGATCCAGCGCCCGCTCCACTAAGCGGAATGACCCGGTGCCTCAGAGCACTTGATCCAGCGCCCGCTCCAGGTTCGCCACCGTGCGCTCGACATTGTGCAGCTTGTCGAGCCCGAAGAGGCCGACACGGAAGGTCTTGAACCCCGCCGGCTCGTCGCATTGCAACGGCACGCCGGCCGCGCTCTGCACGCCAACGGCGGCAAACTTGGCGCCGCTGTTGAGCCCGTCGTCGCTGGTATAGCTCACCACCACGCCCGGCGCCTGGAAGCCCTCGGCCGCCACGCTGCGGATGCCGCGGGATGCGAGCAGCGCACGCACCCGGGTGCCGAGTTCCCACTGTTCCGCCCGCACCTTCTCAAACCCATAGGCCGCGGTCTCCTTCATCACGTCGCGCAGTTGCGCCAGTGAGTCGGTGGGCATGGTGGCGTGGTAGGCGTGACCGCCACCCTCGTAGGCGGCCATGATCTGTAGCCACTTCTTGAGATCGCAGGCGAAGCTGGTGCTGGTGGTGGCGTCGATGCGCTCGCGCGCCAAGGGGCTCAGCATCACCAGCGCGGCGCAGGGCGAACTGGTCCAACCCTTCTGCGGTGCGCTGATCAGGATGTCCACGCCGATCGCCTGCATGTCCACCCAGATGGCGCCCGAGGCGACGCAGTCGAGCACGAAGAGCCCCCCGACGGCGTGTACCGCCTCGGCTACCGCGCGCAGATAGTCGTCGGGCAGGATGATGCCGGCCGAGGTCTCGACATGGGGCGCGAACACGATGTCCGGCCGGTGCTGGGCAATCGCGGCCACCACCTCCTCGATCGGCGCCGGCGCAAAGGCCGCCTGCGGTCCCGCGTCCACCGGTCGCGCCTTGAGCACCACGGACTCGGCCGGGATCGAGCCCATGTCGAAGATCTGAGTCCAGCGGTAGCTGAACCAGCCGTTGCGGATCACCAGCGCCTTCTTGCCGGTGGCGAACTGGCGTGCGACGGCCTCCATGCCGTAGGTGCCGCCGCCGGGCACGATCGCCACGGCGTGGGCGTGGTACACCTCCTTGAGCATGGCGGAGAGGTCGCGCATCACGCCTTGGAAGGACTGGGACATGTGGTTGAGCGAGCGGTCGGTGAAGACCACCGAATATTCGAGCAGGCCGTCGGGATCGACGGCGGGGAGCAAGCCGGGCATGGTCACCTCTAAATCGGCCCGGCGACGCCGGGCGGCAGTGGGGCAGGTCTAGCGCCTGCGCGATGGGTGCGATTGTACCCATCGCTGAGGACCAACGCATGGGGTCCACTTTAGCGTCAGGCGGCGTTGCGATTTTTACTCTGCGGCACGCGGGCGCGCGCTGCTACTCAGCCACCGGCGCAACTCGGCGAGGTGTCGACGGCTCACCGGCAGTCGCTGCGGGCAGTCGCGCAGCCGCACCGCGAGGCCGCCGGCCGCGCCCTTCTCCACGGCCAACAGCCGCGAACGCGCCACCAGTGCGTTGCGGTGGATGCGCAGGAAGCAGTCGGCGAACTCCTGCTCCAGGGCCTTCAGCGATTCGTCCACCAGGAGCTCGCCCCCGGTGTGGCGCACCGTGACATATTTGTGCTCGGCCAGGAGAAAAATGATGTCATCGATCGGTACGCGGCGCAGTCCGCCCAGGTAACGCGCGCTGAGCGAGCGCCGTCGCCCCGGCTCGGCCGCGTCGCGGGCGTTGTCATCCACCTGGCTCGTCGTTGCTGCTGTCATACCGCGTTCTCCACCAGCGGGTTGAACCCCTTGAATTTATTTGCGTTCGTTGGCGTTTATTGGCGGCCGACCGTGCGACGCGGACGGGGCGCATGTAGAATGACCCATTTGTCACCGGTCAGACCTCATGATGCACGAGCCAAGTCACACCCCGTCCGCCGTCGCCGGGAAACCCTGGGCCGGGCGCTTCAGCGCCCCGACGGACGCCTTCGTCGAGGCCTTTACCGCCTCGGTAGATTTCGACCGTCGACTCTACCGCTACGACATCCAGGGTTCCATCGCCCACGCCACCATGCTGGCCCGTCAGGGCATCTTGAGCCAGACGGAGGCCGACCAGATCGTCGCCGGCCTCACAGCGGTGCGTGAGCGCATCGACGCCGGCGACTTCATCTGGTCCATCCCGCTGGAGGACGTCCACATGAATGTGGAGACGGCCCTCACGGCGGCCATCGGCGAGGCCGGCAAGCGTCTGCATACCGGGCGCTCGCGTAACGACCAGGTCGCCACCGACGTGCGCCTGTGGCTGCGCGATGAGATCGACACCATCCGCGAGGCGATCGTTCGCTTCCAGGCCGCCCTGCTGGACCTGGCGGAGCGCGAGGCGGACACGGTCATGCCCGGTTTCACGCACCTCCAGGTGGCCCAGCCGATTACCTTCGGTCATCACATGATGGCCTGGTTCGAGATGCTGGAGCGCGACCGCGCGCGCCTGGCCGATTGCCGGGGCCGCGTCAACGTCATGCCGCTGGGGGCCGCCGCCCTGGCCGGCACCACCTACCCCATCGACCGTCAGTTGACCGCGCAACTCCTGGGCTTCGACCACCCGGCGGAGAACTCCTTGGACGCCGTTTCGGATCGCGACTTTGCCATTGAGTTTAGCGCCGCGGCGGCGATCCTGATGATGCATTTATCGCGCTTCTCCGAGGAGCTGATCCTCTGGTCGTCCGCGCAGTTCGCCTTCGTGGAGCTGTCGGATAGCTTCTGCACCGGCTCGTCCATCATGCCGCAGAAGAAAAATCCGGACGTGCCTGAGTTGGTGCGCGGCAAGAGCGGGCGGATCTTCGGCCATCTGATGGGGCTATTGACCCTCATGAAGGGTCAGCCGCTCGCCTACAACAAGGACAATCAAGAGGATAAGGAGCCACTCTTCGACACCGTGGACAATGTGAAGGGCTGTCTCAAGGTCTATGCCGACATGATGGGCCACGTCGCCTGCCGACGGGAGCGGATGCGCGCCGCCGCCGCCCAGGGGTTCAGCACCGCCACGGATCTGGCGGACTATCTGGTGCGCAAGGGCATCCCCTTTCGCGACGCCCATGAGATCGTCGGTCAGGCGGTGGCCCTGGGGGTGCGGGAGGGGCGCGACCTGGCACTGCTGACCATCGATGAACTGCGCGGGTTTTCGGACCGCATCGAACCCGATGTCTTCGCCGTTCTCACCCTGGATGGCTCGGTGGCCGCCCGCGACCACCTGGGGGGCACGGCGCCGGCCCAGGTGCGCGCCGCCATCGCCCGCGCCCGCGCGCGGTTGGCCGCGGGCTAACGGCGATGGACAGCCTGGACGATCTCAATGCCCGCCTGATCCGCTTTGCCCAGGAGCGTGACTGGGAGCAGTTCCACTCACCCAAAAATCTGTCCATGGCCCTGGCGGGGGAGGTGGGCGAACTGTTGGAACACTTCCAGTGGCTGACCCAGGAGCAGAGTCTGGACCTGGCCCCGGAGAAGAAGGAGCAGGTGGCCATGGAGGTGGCCGACTGCCTCATCTATCTGATCCGGATCGCCGAGCGCCTCGGGGTCGACCCTATCGCCGCCGCCTACCGCAAGATTGCCATCAACGAGCAGCGCTATCCGGCGGAGCGTGTGCGGGGCGACGCCCGGCGGGCGGCGGAGTATGGGGACTGAGGGCTGGCCGCGGTTTGAATGCGCGTCCCGCCGGACCAATCTAACCCCGCACATAGGTGACAGGGGGTGCGGGGCCCCCTGGGACTGAGATTCGGCAACTCCTGGGCAGGTAAGAGACGATGATGAACGAATGGGTCAAGGGGACGGTGGTCGGTAAGCATACCTGGACGGAGGGCCTCTATAGCATCCAGTTGGACGCCCCGCTGGGCGAGTTCAGGGCGGGCCAGTTCGTCAAGGTGGCCATGGATATCGCGGGCGAGCGGGTGGGGCGGCCCTACTCGCTGGTCAATCCGCCGTCTGAGCGTCCATTGGAGATCCTCTTCAACGAGCTGCCGGGGGGGCCGCTGACCCCCTATCTCTCGGCCCTCAACCCCGGTGACACCGTGTGGGTCTCGGCCAAGGCCGGGGGCATCTTCACCCTGGAGGCGGTCGAGGCCGCCGCGACCCTCTGGCTGCTGGCCACTGGCACGGCCATTGGGGTCTATCTCTCCATCCTGCGCACCCCGGACCCCTGGGAGCGCTTTGAGCGGGTGGTCCTGGTCCATGGGGTGCGCAGTGCCACCGATCTGGTCTACGGCGAGACCATCGCCGCCATCGCCCAGCGCTGGGGAGAGCGGTTCATCTTCGTCCCGGTGGTGAGCCGGGAGTCCTGCCCCCAAGCCCTGGCTGGGCGCATCACCGATCTGCTGACCAGTGGGGACTTGGAGGCGCGGGTGGGGGTGCGCATCGATCCGGCCGCCAGTCACGTGATGCTGTGCGGTAACGCCGCCATGATCAAGGAGGTCAAGCTCCTCCTGGAGGCGCGCGGACTGGTGCGGCATCGCCGCAATGCCCCGGGACAGTACAGCACCGAGCATTATCATTAAAGGCGCGTAAAGGCGCGTAGCCAAGCACCTGCCCGCCGCGTTACATTAGCCGCCATGGCGCCCGCGCCACCGCCCGTGGGAGCGGCTTCAGCCGCGACGAGGGCGGGTCGCGGCTGAAGCCGCTCCCACCGGGTCCTGGCCTGACTTCAATGGTAACGCCCAGATGAATCTCGTCTCCATCCGCTCCTGGATACGCCCCCTGACCCGCCCGCGCGGCGCGTGGGTGATCGTCTGTGTACTGGCCGTCGCCGGGCCGGTCGGTGCCGAGGCGATCTTCAAATCGGTGGACGCCGAGGGCCGTGTGACCTATTCGGCGGCCCCGCCCGCGGGTGGCGCGCGAACCGTGCAGGAGTTGCAGGTCCGCACCGGCGCACCAGACGCGCCGGGTGAGACCAAGACCCCGGCGACGCCCCCGCCTGAAACGGCCCCGACGCCGAATCCAGACCAGGTGAGGCAGGCCCAGCAGGCCGTGATCCAGGCCACGGCTGAACTGGAGCAGACGAAGATCCACGGCGCGGAGGACTGGCAGGTCACCCCCGGCGGCGACCGCATCTCCACTCCTGACTACGAGCGGCGGGTGGCCGCGGCCCAGCAGAAGGTGCAGGCCGCGGAGGCCGCGCTGGAGCGCGCGCGCCGACCCTAGGGCGGGAACTGATGGCATCGGCAGGTCATCGACTGGCAGAGAACTCCAGATCGGCCCGCCGGCCGGTCGCCCGAATGAAGGGTCCCAGGGTGAGTCCCTGCACCAGAATAGAGAAGACCACCACGATATAGGTCACCGAGACCAGCAGGTCGCGGACCTCGCCGTGCGGCAGCGAGAGCGCCATCGCCACCGAGATGCCGCCGCGCAGCCCGCCCCAGGTGAGGATCGCGACCACCCCCGGCGACCAGGTGCGGAAGCGCCGCAGTGCCGCAAGCGGCAGGGCGGTACTGACCGCCCGGGCGAGCAGCACCAGCGGGATGGCCAGCAGGCCGGCGAGCAGAATGGACCCGCTGAGGGTCAACACCATCACCTCGAGGCCGATCAGCACGAACAGCACCGCATTCAAGACCTCGTCGATCAGCTCCCAGAAGGCGTCGACATAGCGCATCGTCTCGGCCGACCAGACCCCTTCGCGGGCCAGATTGCCGATCAAGAGTCCGGCGACCACGACCGTAATCGGCGCCGACACGTGCCAGTGCTCCGCCACCGCATAGGCGCCGCTCGCCACCGCCAGGGTCAGCAGCACCTCCACCTGATAGTTGTCGATGCCGCGCATCATCAGATAGGCCAGTCCACCGCTCGCCAGCCCCAAGGCCAGGCCGCCGAGCGCCTCCGTCAGGAAGGCCTCGATGAACAGACCGGGGTGGGCCAACTCGTCGCCGCCGGCGATCCGCGCCAGCACCAGAAACAGCACCACGGCCGCCCCGTCGTTAAACAGCGACTCGCCGGTGATCTTGTTCTCCAGGCTCTTGGGCGCCGCGGCCTGCTTGAGGATACTGAGCACCGCGATGGGGTCGGTGGGTGAGATGAGCGCGCCGAACAGCAGGCAATAGATCAGCGGGATCGGGAGACCGACCAGGAAAAACAGCAGCCAGGCGCCCAGGCCCACCAGCACGGCGGAGATCAGCACGCCCACGCTCGCCAGCAGCAGGATCACCCATTTGTGCCTGGCCAGATCGGCGAGCCGCACATGCAGCGCCCCGGCAAACAGCAGAAAGCCCAACATGCCGTGCAGCACGGTCTCGTCGAAGTCGATGCTGTCGAGCAGCCGCCGCACCTCCTGTTCCAAGCCGTCGTTGCCCGGGATCGGCAGCAGCAGCGCCAGGGAGGCGAGCAGCGCGATCAGCATCAGCCCGATGGCGGTCGGCAGCTTCAAAAAGCGGTAGTTGAACCAACTGAACAGCGCCGACAGCGTGATCAGTGCGGCGATGATGTCGAACAGTCTCATGGCGTAGTTCGCTCCCGGGGCGGCGCTCGCAAGGGTACTGCGCGGCCTTGATCATAAATTCCGGCCATGGGTCGTCGCCGCAGCCCGTCGCGGCCTGGGGGCCGCTCCTACGCCGTAGGAGCGGCCCCCAGGCCGCGACGAGTGCCAGCCGGGATCTGGCCGGACTAATGACGAAGGCCTACAGGGCGATCGTGCCTTATGGTGACCGAAATCAAGGGCCGCGGGGAGATTGAAATCCAGGATCGGGAGGGTGGCCAGAAATTCGGTCACTAGGCTCCGATTCGCTGCCGCTGCCCGTGAGTTAGCGGCGCCGTAGGCCAGCTCGCAGGCGGTGATCCAGGTGGTTGCCACGCGGTCCTGGGTCGCGCGTCGTTGCTCCATGACCAGCGGGTTGCCGCGCAGGGACTCGATACAGACATCCGTATCCAGCAATCTCAAAAGTACCTGCATTCTGGTTGCAGATCGGGGGCAAGTCAATTTCGGTGCCCAACTCGGCGTAGCCCCACTCCTTGACCGATCCATCCGGATAGGTCATCTCCTTCTCGACCGCAGGTTCCCGGTAACCGACCAGGACCACCCGGAAGCGGTCCACGAAGGCCAGGTCTTGGCGTAAGCCCCCCTGATAGAGGCCCGAGCCGCCCCCCGCGCCCACCGAGTAGCCGGTGGCGAACACCCGGAACTTCGGATGCGGGCGGATCGCCTCCCCATCGCTCTCAGCGATCACCAGGGGCTGGCCCTTGATGACGTCGTTCAGCCCGGCCAGCGGTGCGCAAGGCGGCAGGAATGAGGGCGTCTGCGGGTGGCTCTGATAATGGGGCGCCCCATGTGTAAAGGTTGCTTAATATAGCGATCTCAGCGTCAACAAATCTTTTTCAGTATGACTTGACTGGTTGTTGGTCATGTACTAGCATCAGAAGCTTGCGGGTTCTGAAAACCGTCCAGGGCTAGGCACTTGGGGCCGGGAGTTTTCGCAGGGTTTGACTGGATCTGGGCAAACCCCTCGAAAATCCCCCCAGCGTACCCCCCCGCCCTTCTGGTACCCCCCTGGAAAAGCCGGAAACTTCAGCTAGCATTTGCCCCAATTGTTTGGGGCAGCCAGGGCACGAATAGGATAAATGGATCGGATGCGAGTTAATTTCGGTTATGTCGTGCCGGAATGTATTCGAGCCTGGCCCCTTTAGCCCTGACGTCGGGTCGTACTGCGTTGTTGGCCCATCGGCCTTCTCGTATGCGGGGCGGCGCTCGAACCCCGACGGTGGACTGCCCTCCGGCGCTGAACTCGGCTGCACAACCCGCCGGTTGAGCTCGCACTTCGGCACCAATTTGCTGTTGACCAAGACGATTCGGAGCACGTATGTATAAATCGGGTAAGGTTAAGCTGTTAGCCGCTTTCATGGTCACGGGCATTGCCATGCCCCTTTCTCCTGCTGTGCCGGTGAGTTCCGCGCCAGAGAGCGGAACCACCGTGCATAAGGTCATCGCTCCGGCTGGGGTACTCGATAGTGGGAAGCCTGGGGTGACACTCTGGCATGACTACGGGACCTTTGCGCTATATAAAGTCAGCGACCCAGCGCGGGCCAGTCTATCTGCGCAGACGAGTGCCCAGGTCCAGGTGGACCCACTCATGGACACGCTCCTGTTCGATCGGCATCCGGTAGACACCCGGGCTGGTCAGCTTAACCTCCCTTCAGTACTGGCAAGCCAGAATAATGCGGGAGCGGCCCTGCAGGTCATACAGTTCGTGGGGCCGATCAAGCAGGCTTGGCTGGATGCGGTCGTTGCTGCCGGCGGCACTCCCGTTCAATACATTGCCAACAATGGTTATCTCGTCTGGACCGCCGCAGCGGGCCGTACCCAGTTGGATAACATGGCCAAGGCCAGGGATTTCGTACAATACAGCGCGCCCCATCAGCCAGCCTTCAAGCTCGGGGCCTCCATCGAGAACCGCATCCTGAGCGGCGCTAATGGCAGCGAGGTCGTGCCGGTGGTCATCCAACTTTACAACCACCCGAACAAGAAGGCCTCGCAAGACTTCATTGCCGGCCTGACAGTCAAGCGCCTGTCTGACTGGTCACCGATCCTGGCATTTGAAAACACTATGGTCTCAGTGCGGGCTTCGGACCTTCTGAGCATTGCCCTGCTACCCGATGTAGTTTGGATCGGCGAGCGTTTCCCGCGCCATTTGATGGACGAGGTCCAGGGGCAGATTGTCGCCGGGAACCTCGATGGGGCAGGCAGTGGCCCCAGTGGACCTGGCTACCAGGCTTGGTTGAACAGCCTGGGCTTCAGCCAGAGCCCGACTGACTATCCGATTGTTTCGGTAGCGGATGATGGTGTTGGCAATGGTACGACGATCAACGGCGCTGGCGATGTGACCCTGACCGCCCTGGGCGGCGGTACAGTCAGCCGCGTGGCCTTTGCCAAGAACTGCACGACCGACGCCAGTGCCGACGGTGCGGCTGGCCATGGTCATATCAACACCAGCATCATCAGCAGCTACGACGCGCGCACGGGCTTTCCGTACCAGTATCCGAGCGCCTATCAGCGCGGGTTGGGCATCAACCCCTACGGTCGGACGGGCAACACCAAGATCTTCGCCAACATTGGGTATTACGACATCTCCGGCTGTGGCGGCACGGACACCAGCTTGATCAAGAGCGAGCATGACAACGGCGCGCTGATCAGCTCCAACTCCTGGGGCTGCGACTTTTGCGCGGGGACCTATGACGCTTCTTCGCAGGCCTATGATAGTGGGGTGCGCGACGCTGATCCAAGTACGGCCGGTAATCAGCCGATGGTCTATGTCTTCTCGGCCGGCAATTCCGGTCCCACGGTGGACACCATCGGCACCCCGGGCAACGGCAAGAATATGATTACGGTGGGTGCGTCCGAAAACCAGCGCCCCATTAACGAGGCCGGTAACTGGACCGACGGCTGCGGCATTGGTCCTACGGGTGCGAATAATGCCATGGATGTCATCTATTTTTCCAGTCGCGGACCGGCCCCGGGCGGTCGGATCAAACCCGAGGTCATCGCCCCCGGCACCCATATCCAAGGCACGGCCAGCACGAGCGCCGTCTATGACGGCACGGGGGTATGCGACCAGTACCAGCCTGCCGGCCAGACACTATTTGCAGCATCCTCCGGCACCAGCCACTCGGCGCCGGCGGTCGCGGGTATCGCCTCCCTCTATTACCGGTGGCTGCAAATCAATGCTGGCTTCGCGACGCCCAGTCCGGCGCTTATCAAGGCCTACATGCTTGCCCATCCGACGTATCTTACAGGCGTTTCCGCCAATGATACCCTGCCGAGCAACAGTCAGGGCTTCGGCATGCCAGACATGAAGACGGCCTTCGATAATACCACGCGCGCCCTGGTCGACCAGTCGCATGTCTTCACCAGCACGGGCCAGACCTGGACCTGGGCGGGTTCAGTGGCGGACACCACCAAACCCCTGCGCATCGTCATGAGCTACACGGATGCCCCCGGCGCAATCGGCACCAGCCCACAGGTGAACAATCTCAACCTGACCGTGGTGGTGAACGGCGTCACCTACCTGGGCAATCACTTCGCCGGTCGCTGGAGCACGACGGGTGGAACGGCGGACAATGCCAACAATGCCGAGGCCATCTTCCTGCCGGCCACAACGACGGGGGCCATCGCCATCGCCATCACCGTCACCGCGGCCAATATCGCCGGGGATGGCGTGCCCAATAACGCTACCCCTTTGGATCAGGACTTTGCCCTGGTTTGTTATAATTGCAAGGGTAAACCAGTCGATAACTTCTGCTGGAATTGCCTGCCAAACCGCGGTGGTTGGAGGGCGATTCTGGGTCAGTGAGCGATGGGGAGCCGAGCCATAGACCTGCATAAGCTAGGCCCCCCGGCCAGCGCAAGCCAGGGGGCGCTTACCTTTTCGGATCGCCAGGAATGATGCCATCCAGTTCAACCTCTTGGGAAGGTTGTCAGGCTTGCTGGAAACTTTGGCGGACCTGCTGGGAAAGGTGCCAGGCTTGCTGAAGACTTTGGCGGACCTACTAAGAATGTTGTCAGCGTTGCCGGAAATTTTGTTGGACCTCACCAGCCGGGCTTTGGTAAGCCTGTCTGCCAGCGCCTGATAGAATGCAATAAAAGCAATGTGTTGCGGCAGTCGCGCCGGACGCTTCAGGCGTTGCAAAAACTCTTTTGTTGCACCTGCCAAGAAGATTATCGGCGTTGCCGGGCCGCCGCGGCAAGACTTCATCGGGCTGGGCGCGCCGCATGCCAGGATTGCAGTGCGCGACAAGTAGAAAGATGGCCTTGTTCTGACTGCCCGGGCCGGCCTTGAACACCGTTCCGGCCAGTCCGCGATATTCTGCGCGTTCGCGGCGGCCGAGAGGCTGCCGTACCTGGCCTGGATTCCGGCGTCCCGACCGGAATGACGATCAATGCCCCCGTCCCCGCGCCGCTGCGGGAGCTTAACCTTTGATCTAATGGCAGTGATGGTCCAGCTTAGGAGCGCCCGCGCTTGCTCCTACGCAGGAGCGTGGCAGCCAGAGTGACATCGCGCGCCATCCCGCGTGACTTGCGGCGCGCTACTCGTGTAATATTCTAAGCTTTTGTTTTCACGACGGCGCCGAGCATGCGGTCGGTGTCTCTAAACGTATGGCTGGCTGCGGGCGCGCTGCATCGGCGCGACGGGTGCCGCGGCGGCCAGCCATCAGGTGACTGACGTGGGACATTTCTATTTTTTGCTCGGCCTGGCGGGGCTGCTCCTCCTGGCCCTGATCCTCAGCCTATACCGGCGCTTCGGGCGCCGCGCGCGCTGGCCCTATGTGGCGGATGAGGCGCTGTTCTCGCCGCCCCAGCGCGCCTTTTTGGCGGTGCTGGAGCGCGCGGTGGGCCCGGACTATCGGGTCTATGGCCGGGTGCGGGTGGCGGAGGTGATCGGCCTGCGGCCGCGGCTGGACCGCGCGGCGCGGCGCCGTGCCTATGCCCGCATGGGGGATCGGCAATTCGACTTTCTGGTCTGCCAGGCGGCGACCGGGGCCATCGCCTGCGCGGTGAATCTGGTGCCCCGCTCGCGCCTGGGCCGGGCGGTGCCGCGCGACACCCTGGATCGGGTCTGCGCCGCCGCCGGTCTGCCCTTCGTGCGGCTGCGCGAGGCGGACGGCTATTTTGAGTCGGAGTTGGCGCAGCTTGTCCAATCCGTCATCGACGCACTGCGCCCGCCGGCGCCGGCCCCGGTGCGCCCAGCCGAGCCGGTGCGCCAGGCGCCGGAGGAGGTCCGGCACAGCCTCTCCGAGGTGTCGGTGGACGACGCGCGGGAGCCGCGCTTGCGGCCGGTGCGGGTGCGTCCCAAGGTGGCGGACCAGCGGCCCGCGCCGGTACCGTCCGCCGCCCCCGATCCAGCGCCGACCCCAGAGCAGACCAAGGCGCCCCCGGCGTCCGCCCCGCGCATCGAACCGATCCTCACGGCCCATGGCGACCTGGACCCGGGCCCCGCCTTTCATATCGACGAGTCCCTTGAACACGATGACGAGCCCACGCTGCGGCGGCGGCGCTCTTGACCGCACCCCCGCCTTGCTGCGCCGCAGCATACGGGGGGTAATCCGCCGCCTCTGAGCTCCCGCTGACGCGGGGCCTTCGACCGATGAGCGATTCTGGGAGGGTCTGAAATGCCTGTGTCACTGTTCGGCAATCAGTGATTCGCCGCGGGTGCGCCGCGCCGCCTCGGCCAACCGAGCGGCGTCGGCGTCGCTCGTCGCGTAGCGGCCGATAATTTTGATCGAATGACGGTTGACGCATCGATCCCGATCCACTACTTTTCACCTCGTATCGTCGTTCGCACGCCCCGGCTGCCGACGGCCAGGCGCTGCCGGACCCCCGGGCGCCGCGTAGATTCTTTCCGGCGAGCGGACTTGTGTGTTGGTCGCTCGGCGGGCTCCCTACGATCAATACACAAGAGCGTGAGAGATAGCGATGAGGATCTACGTAGGCAACTTAACCTATAGCGTCACCGACGATGATTTGCGTGAAATCTTCGGCGAGTATGGAGAGCTCGCGAGCGCGGAGGTCATAAAGGACAAATTTTCAGGACAATCCAAGGGCTTCGGGTTTGTGGACATGCCCGACAACGGCGCGGCCGACAGCGCGATCAAAGAACTGAACGAGTCCGTGTTCAAGGGGCGCAAGCTGACCGTCAACGAGGCGCGCCCGCGTGAGCAGCAAAACCGTCCGCGTGGCGGTGGCGGTGGCGGTGGCGGTGGCGGCGGCGGTTGGGGGGGTGGCGGCGGTCGCGACCGTGATCGCGACGGCGGTGGCAGGGAGGGTGGCGGTCGCTACTGATCCAGCACTGGGTGCGAACCGAACGGCGGCACGGGGGTGTACTAGGGCCACCGTGGTCCGCCATGGAGATTGGGCACCTATTCCATCGGGGCGCTGGTTGTCGCCTTGATGGAGCGCAGCGGAATCCAGGTCCCTGCTGCGGGGTCCTGATCCCCAATGTCCCTGCGCGACTTCTGCGTCAGGGATGGTACCTTATACCGCCTACTCTTGCGCGTACTCAAGCCCCGAAGGGGCGCGACATACCAGCCCCGGGGCAACGCCCTGGGTATGACGGATAACAGACCCCAGCCCTCAAAGGGCGTGACATCAGGAGCCCCACCGTTATGTCACGCCCTTTCAGGGCTAGGCCTAATAAACAACGCTAACCCAGGGCGTTGCCCTGGGCTGATATGTTCGACCCCGTTGGGGTCGGCATGCAACATAGGGTGGATGGGGTACTAGGCTACCCCAGCCGCAGGGTCTTCTTGTAGAAGCGCGGGACCTCCTCCGGATCGGCGGTCATCAGGATGTTGTCGAGCAGCCACGCGGGCGCGCGCCCGGCGCGGACCATGCGCGTGAGTTGGGTCTTGAGCCCTTCCCAGTAGAAGTCGCCCCCGGCGGCGCTGTCGAGGAAGACCACCGGGCTGGCCTCGATGACCCCGAGTTTCATGTCGGTGAGCGTGAGCCCGATCTCCTCCAGCGTACCCACGCCGCCGATCAGAAAGATGTGGAAGCTCGCGATCTCGAACCAGCGCTGGCGCGATTGGCGGCTGCGTGCCTGGAAGGTCTGGTAGAAATCGGCGCTCTTGTTGGTCTCCTGATCCATGGTCTCGATGAAGCTGGAGCCGATCAAGAGGCCCTGGCGGCTGGCGATGTCGGTGACCTGTTGCATCGACCCGGGGCCGCCGCCGGTGAGTATGCCGATGTCGTTGCCGAAGAGCCCCTTGAGGTGTTCGATGAGTCGTTCGGTGTGGCCCAGTTCTTGGTCGCTCAGTGGTTTGACCGAGCCATAGATGGCGAAGATCAGGGCTGAACGGAACCGGTCGACCGTATCCGGTTCAGTGAAATAACCCCGCAAGCCCCGAAAGACATGCCGCAGGACGTGGCCGCGGGCCTCGTTACACCAATACACCTTCAGCCCCAGCCCCTCATAGTCTGCCAGGCGACCGTGGTCGCGGTCGGAGAGGAAGACCCCGTGCTCGAAGGCGGTGCGCCGGAAGCACACACTGGCCACCTTGCGGCGGAGCGCCGCGGCGCAGATCTCAGCGTGTTCAATCAGGTTGGGGAAATAGCCGAGCAAGAGGGTTGCCCCGGCGTCGTCCGCGAGTCGATCCAGTGGGGTGGGGCAGGCGTCGCACTGGGGTGTCGTGCCGGCGGCGGCGGCCTCCTCGGCGGTGTGGGGGCGCTCGGGGCTGTCCGGTCGCAGGCACAGCAGGTCAGGTGCGCCGCCGCGCAGCAGGGCCGCCGGGTCGCTGGTCGCGGCCATCAGCCGATGACAGTCCGCGGCCAGGGGCGGCGCGGCCTCCAGCCGGTCGAACACCTGGATGAGCGCCCGGTACTCGGACTCGGCCGCGCTCTGCTGGTCCTGCGGCCCGCCGTGCCAGTAGTGGCGCTGCGGCTCCCGGCGGGTGGCCGGATGGACGGTGGCGGCCACCGTGGGGTTGACGATCAGTTGGTCTGAGCGGTTGATGAATTCCAGATAGATGTTGGTGCCGCGGGTGGAGATCGGGTCCAGCACGGTGGCCTGAAGGTGGACGCCGAGCGCATCGTCGCGGTTCTGCAGGACCACAAAGTGTCGGTGCAGGAACATGGAGCAGGCCGTCACCAGGCCATCCATCGGGGCCAATTCGATATTGGCAACCTGGGTGCGGACCTGGAGGCGGTTGAGCAGTTCCTTGCCATCCGCGTGATAGGCGACCGCGTGGACCTCCTCATAGGCGAGCGGCGTGCGAAACTGAAAGACCTGCTGTTGGGGCCGCAGGATCAGGTAACCGTGGGTGTCCAGCGAAAAGCCGACGGGCACCTGGATCTGGTTGTCCCGAATCAGTGTGTGGATCTCGGTTGAATTGAGCCGGGTATCCTGGGGGCAGAAGACCAGCCGGCCGACCCGCATCCCGGCGACCGCCAGCCGCTCCAAGTGCTCGGCCATCCCGTAGGCCTGGATGGCGGCGACGACCTCCAGGCGCAGGTCGCACGCACACCCATCGAGTACCGGCTCACCCAATGGGGTGATGTTGATTCCGAGCCGCGCCAGGCGGCTGCGCGCCGCGAACACCAACTCCGACTCCCGCCCGCGCACTTGCTCGCAGAATTGGTGGGGGAGGACAAAGTGCGCATCCACCACCAGGGCCTCGCCCTCCCGCCCATGGACGTGGGTGATCCAGCCGTCGTCGGTTTGCGGTGTCGCGTACATGGTGCCTACTCAGGTCGCTGTCCTCACAGGAGCTTTTCGATCGCCTGCGTGACCTTGTTACTCTCCGGCCCGGTGATGCTGGCGAAATAATCGACATAGTTGCCGTTGCGGTCGATCAGGTATTTGTAGAAATTCCACTTGGGATAGGGGGCGCCGGCGGCCACCAGTCGCTCGAACAGGGGTGCGGCGCTGCCCTTGGTCACGCTGACCTTCTCGAACATCGGGAACTCGACCGAGTAGGTGAGTCGACAGAACTTCGCAATCTCCTGCTCGCTGCCGGGTTCCTGCTTCATGAAGTCATTGGACGGGAAGCCGAGCACCACCAGGCCGCGGTCGCGGTACTTGCGATAGAGTGCCTCCAGCCCCTCGTACTGTGGGGTGAAGCCGCACTTGCTGGCGGTGTTGACCACCAGGATGACCTTGCCTCGATAGGCCTCGCAGAGGTCGACGACCTCCTCTCCGGCCAGTCGGCGAACCTTGAGATCGAGCAGGGGCGGGCAGGCGGCAGCGGCCGGCGCGGTGGCCGGCGCCTCGGCGGAAACGCCGCCGCTGATGGCGACCAGGCCGAGGGCGAACAGGGTAGATTTCACGATGGGCGCTCCAGAACGAACAGGGTGTGACCTGTGGAAATGGTGCGTACACCGGAAATTGCAATCGTCCAAGGCGATTGACGCGAAAAACGCGGGGACGCGCGCGGTACGGCCGAGCGGGCCGTGATCGACCTTCCGGCCACGCCGCCCCTCCTCGGCGCTCGTGCCACCGCTCCAGCGGTGGCACGCATGTGTCAGACGCTGTACGCCGCAGGCCCCGACGGCCGACACGGTGATCGAGGCCGCAGAGCGGCAGCGGCCTTGCCTTGTTCACTCCGGCCAGAAGTCCCGGCTCAGGATGTCGTCTATTGAATAGGGGCAGGCCAAGGGAAAGGTATCGTCAATCAGCCCGGTTTCGTCTGCCGCCCATTCCACCGCTTCAGGGTAAGCCTCGCCCAGTTCCTCCACCAGGAAACGACGCAGGCTGGGGGTTTCTTTGAACAAGCGGGCGATGTCATGCTTGAGATTGCGGATGGTCGGTCGGCCGCGCGGATTGCGTCGGCACCCCGTGCCCCCCATGGACCGCGGACGAGAGCAGCAGATAGAAGGAGGGCACCACGAACAGGGTGAAGAGCGTGCCGATGCCTAAGCCCGTCATGATCACCAGCCCGATGTCGAAGCGGCTCACCGCCCCGGGGCCACTGGCGATCAGCAGCGGGACCATGGCGACCAGCATCGCCACCGTCGTCATGAGGATGGGGCGCAGGCGGATGGTCGAGGCGCGCTCCACCGCCTCGCGTCTGCTCAAACCCTCGCGCGTGCGCAATTGGTTGGCGAACTCGACGATGAGTATACCGTTCTTGGTTACCAGCCCGATCAGGGTGATGAGGCCGACCTGCGTATAGATATTGATGCTGGCGAAACCCAGGAATAAAAAGGCCATGGCCCCGGCAACTGAGACCGGCACCGACATCAGGATGACGAAGGGGTCGCGCCAACTCTCGAATTGCGCCGCCAGCACCAGATAGATGATGATGAGCGAGAGGAAGAAGGTGACCTCCAAGGCCGTGCCCTCGCCCTTGAACTGGCGCGACTCGCCCTTGAAGTCATAGCGCACACCCTGCGGGAAGATGGCCTTGGCCTGTTCCTCCAGAAAGGCGAGCGCATCGCCCAAGGTCACGCCGGGCATCTGGACCCCGGAGAGCGTGATGGCGTTCAATTGTTGGAACTGGGTGCGCTTGGATGGCTCCACCTCGTGGCGGATTTTCACCAGTGTACTCAATGGCACCTGTTCCCCAGCACTGTTGCGGATGTAATAGTCCTTCAGTTCGCTCGCGTCATTGCGGAAGCGCTGCTCCACCTGGGGGATGACCTTGTAGCTGCGCCCCTCCAGGCTGAACCAGTTGACATAGTTCTCACTCAGCATGCTGGCAAGGCTCGTACCCAGGTCCGCCATGCTGATACCCATGGCGCCGGCCAGTTCCCGGTCCACCTCCAGCACGGTGCGGGGGCGCTCCAGCTTCACGTCCTTGGAGAGGAACATGAACTTGCCGCTGCCCATGGCCGCGCCCACGAGCTTGTCCGCCAATCCGTCCAACTCCTTGTAATCGCGGTCGGAGACTATCACGAAGTCCACCGGGATACCATTGCCTGGGGTCGGCAGGCTGGGGAGCGGAAAGACCACCGTATTGAGCCCCGCGATCTGCGAGAGCGCCCCTTGCAGCTCGGGCAGGATGGCGTCCTGACTGCGTTTGCGCGCGGCCGCCGGTGCGATCTTGAATCCGCCAAAGACCGAGGATTGGTCCCCGCCGAAGCCGGCCACCAGGAATGAATCCGTGTATTCCGGGATGGCGTCGAAGATGGGAAACATCTCCCTGATATAGCGGATGTCGTAATCGATGGTGGCGGTCTGCGGCGCGGTGCCCATGAAGAACAGGATGCTCTGATCCTCGGTGGGCGCCAATTCCTTCTGCGTCATGCTGTACATGGCATAAATGGCACCGATGACGACCAGCGCCACCAGCAGCGTGAGCGAGGGGAAGGCGAGCCAGCGATGGAGCAGCCCCCGGTAGCCCCTGGCCAGTGACTCAAAGGTGTGCTCGACACGCAGTTCAAAGGCGGATTGTTGCGCACCGGAGCGCAGCACCAGGGCCGAGAGCATGGGCGAGAGTGTGAGTGCCACCACGCCGGAGACCAGGACCGCGCCGGCCAGGGTGAAGGCGAATTCAGTGAACAGTGTGCCGACCAGCCCGCCCATGAAACCGATGGGGGCATAGACGGCTACCAGGGTCGTGGTCATGGCGATGATGGGTAGGGCCAGTTCGCGCGCCCCGTCCACCGCGGCCTGGATATTGGATTTGCCCATCTCCAGGTGCCGATGGACGTTCTCCACCACCACGATGGCGTCGTCCACCACTAGCCCGATGGCGAGCACCATGGCCAATAGGGTGAGCAGGTTGATGGAGAAGCCCATCAGCAACATGAGGAACCCGGCCCCGACGATGGACAGCGGCACCCCCACCGCGGGCACCAGGGCGGCGCGCAGCGAGCCAAGCGACAGGAAGATCACCAGCAGCACCACCAGCACCGCCTCGACCAGGGTCTTGAAGACCTCCCGGATCGACTCATCGATGAAGGCGCTGCCGTCATAGGGCACGAAGGCGTCGAGCCCCTGCGGGAAATCGGCCCGCAGCTTGGGCAGCAGGTCGCGGACCCGCTTGGCGACATCGAGCGGATTGGCCCCGGGGGTCTGCTCCACCGCGATGAAGATGGCGGGGTTGCCCTTGTAGAGCGTGGTGGAGTCATAGTCCGCGGCGCCCAGCTCGACGCGGGCGATGTCCTCCAGACGGACCAGGGTGTCGCCGTCGGCGCGCACTACCAGCCGGCTGAAGTCCTCCACCCGGCTGACATCCGTGGTGGCCGAGAGGTCGATCTGGACCAGGTCGCCCTTGAGCTTGCCAATGCCCGAGAGATAGTTGTTGGCCCGCAGGACCCGCGTCACGTCGTCCCCGGTCACCCCCAGGGCCGCCATGCGCGCCGGGTCCAGCCAGATGCGCATCGCAAAGGTCTTGTTGCCGAGCAACTGCGCCTTGGCCACGCCTTGCAGTGCCTGCAACTGGGGTTGGACCACCCGCAGCACATAGTCCGTGATCTGCGGCAGGTCCATGACCTTGCTGTAAAAGGCCAGGTACATCAGGGCCGTGGAGTTGCCCGTGGTGGAGTCGATGACGGGGTTCTGGGCGGTCTCCGGCAACACATTGATCCGGCTCGCCACCTTGGCCTGGATCTCGGCCACCGCCGCCTTGGGGTCGTAGTTGAGGCGCATGTTGGCCTCGATGACCGAGACCCCGGCCGTGCTGGTGGCGGACAGGAAGTCGATGCCGTCGGCCTCGGCGATGGCCTGTTGCAGCGGCGTGGTGATGAAACCCTTGACCAGATCGCTGCTCGCCCCGGGGTAGGCGGTGGTGATGGTCACCACGGTGTTCTGGGTCTTGGGGTACTGGCGGACCTCCAGATCGATGAAGGCGCGAATCCCTAGGATGAAGAT
Source organism: uncultured Thiodictyon sp. (assembly GCF_903946935.1). Lineage (GTDB taxonomy): Bacteria > Pseudomonadota > Gammaproteobacteria > Chromatiales > Chromatiaceae > Thiodictyon. The sequence continues at coordinate 37,527 of NZ_CAJAXH010000214.1, read as the reverse complement.
CAACAGGCTCACGACGGCGGCGAGCACCGGGCGGTAGACGAAGATATCGGTGAACTTCATTCGGGCTTGGCCCCGGTCTGGGTCGGCGCCGTCGCCGCGGCCGGCGGCTGATCCGCACCCTTGATCTGGATCGCCTGGTCGTTGGTGAGCTTGACCTGCCCGGCCGAGACCACCCGGTCGCCGGCCTTGAGCCCAGTCACCACCGTCACCTCATCCCCGCGCACCGCGCCGGTCTCGATCTGGCGGCGCTGGACCTTGAGCGTGCCGGCCTGCTCTTCCACCAGGAACACCGAGTCGCCATAGGTGTTGAAGGTGACCGCCTCGCGCGCCAGGGTCAGCACCCGCTCCTGCACCGGCAGGACGGTCTCGACCCGGGCGAACATGCCGGGGCGCAGTTGCACCTTGGGGTTCGCAAAGCGGGCACGCACCTGCACGCTGCGGGTGCCGCGGTCCACCCCGGGTGCAATCGCGGCGATGCTGCCCTGGAATACCGCATCCGGTTGGGCGGCCACCCGCACCCGCACCGGTTGGCCGACTCGGATGCGGCCGATCTCACGCTCCGGCAGGGCATAGTCCACATAGAGCGGGTCCAGCGCCTGCAACAGCACGATGGCGGTGCCCTCCTTCAGAAACTGGCCCAGGTCGACCTTACGGATGCCGAGCTGGCCGTCGAAGGGCGCGCGGATCACCTTCTTGTCGATGGTCGCCTGCTTGGACTTGACCTGGGCGCGCGTCTGGTCGAGCTGGGCCGCCAGGTCGTCGACGTCGCCCAGCGAGACTGCCTTATCTTTCAACAGCGTACTGTTGCGCTTGAGCTTGAGTGCGGCGAGCCGCTCGGCCGCCTTGAGCCCCTCAAGCTCCGCCTGATCCACGTCGTCGTCCAGGCGCACCAGGATCTCCCCCTGGCGCACGGTGGCCCCGGAGTCGAAGCGGATCTCCTTCACCTGGCCGGCCACCTGATTGCTGACCTCCACCCCCTGCACCGCCTGGACCGAGCCCACCGCGTCCAGGGTCGGCTCCCAGCGGGTCTCCCGCACCTGCGCCACCGCCACCACCGGCGCCGGCATCGGCTTGGAGAACATCGCAATCTGGCCCTGGATCTGGCCGTATTTCAGATAGGCCAGAGCGCCGATCACGGCGGCCAGGGCCAAGAGTACCAGGAGGAGGCGTCGGAACATGGGGGGCCTTTGGGGACGAATCGGATCGCAGGGAAGGGAATTATGCGAAACCACATAAGGAATCACAATGATAAGCGGCCAGCTAGCGGTTGCAATAGGTCAGCGAGCGCCACCTTGTCGAGCGCGGCACGGTCGCGAACGGCCGTCCGAACCGGCCGTAACAAGGTCGATTTCTGGGTCGCTCGTGAGGTTAGATGGCGGTGGGGCGCCGCAGCCGTTATCGGATCGCTGCCAGGGGGTGCCAGTCACTACAAATCCGTAGCGCTACGGATTTGTAGTGCTACACTTGCAACACCTTCAGATGGGAGACGACTGGCCCGAGTTTGCCGATCAACTCTTCGCTCACTTGGACGACCACAACGAGGCCCCGCCCTGGTTGATCCTGATCGACGAGTTGCCGGTCTTCGTCGCGGCGCTCCAGGAACGGGGCGGGGCGGCAGCGATCCGGGAGTTCTTGTACTGGCTGCGCGGCATGCGTCAGAAGCACCGGCGCATCCGCTGGCTTTACACTGGCTCCATCGGGCTCGATACGATCGCCCGGCGTAACCAGGTGGAGGGCGCACTCAACGACCTGGACCCCTTCACTCTGGGGCCTTTCGATCCCGAGACGGCCCGCGACTTTATTGCCGACGTGGCCCGCCGGCGCGGCTGCACCTGCTGCGCGAGTGGTGGCTGCGGTACGTGGTGCTTTGAGCCATGGGCGATCTACTGGGTCTTGCCGTCTACAACCCGGCCATCCTGAGCGATGCCGCCTTCCTCGCGAGCTTCGTCGCCCGCGGCGATCTGGTCGAGCGTCTGCTCGGTCGCCTCGCGGAGATTGATTCCTCGGGTCTTGCCTCCCATCACTTGATTCTGGGACAGCGGGGCATGGGCAAGACCAGCCTCCTGCGCCGTCTGGCAATCGGGGTGCGCGACGCCCCGGCGCTGAGCGCGGTGCTGTTGCCCCTGTCCTTCCGGGAGGAGCAATACAACGTCCACAACCTGCACGTCTTCTGGTGCAACTGCCTGGATGCGCTCGGCGATTGGTTCGAGGCCACGGGGCAGCCGGAGAAGGCCGCTGCCGTGGATCGGGACGTGGCCATGTTGAACTCCGGCAAGCCCGACCCTGCTGGCCACAGGAAGCAGCGCTTCCCGTTTCTCGTTCCCACGCTCCAGCGTGGGAATGCCGTGCGGGCGCTCCGCGTCCGGTCTTGGCACTGGACGCGGAGCGCCCGCACTTGCTCCCACGCGGGAGCGTGGGAGCTAGCAGCCTGTCGGACTTGATGGCGTAACCGATTGATTAAACAGGAAAACGACTTTTTGGCGCAAAAGAGGAAACTCTTTGTATTCAATCGGTTGCATCACTAAGTCCGACAGCCTGCTAGAAGGGCGTTCACCAGCTTAGGCATCCCAATGCACATGCCGCATGAACTCCGGGTCGACATCGCGGTATCTCGGGGTGGTGATCGAGGCGCGCAGGTGCTCGATCATGGCCTCCTTGAGTGCAATCTCCTCGGTCAATTCGTCCATGTCATTGCGCTCGCAATCGATACCGCCAGAATAACCCAGGACCGCAATGGGGTCGTATTTGCCGGCTGCGGCGAGCGCCTGGAGGGCACCGAGTCGAATCTCACCCTTCTCGATGGAGACCCGCTGCTGGTCGCGCTTGGCCTCCAGTTCATAGGACTCGTCGGTCAGCTCCTGGATGACCTTGAGGGTGAGAAACTCCCGTTCCTCCAGGTCATTTGTCGGTTCCATCAGGACTTGTTGTCCCTCCTCGACGGCACACTCCAGCCAGCTCACCTCCGCCGCGCGCGAGGATGCAGTGAAGCGCTTTAAGAGGTCCTGGGCCTCGGCGGTAGGCAGATGGGCCAGGGTCATGCAGGCCCGTTCCAGTTCGTTCACGCCGCTCAAGGGCGAGAAGAGGACCTCGGCGAGGCGCATCAGGTCTTCGGGGCTGAAATCTTCCGGGTCTTGAATCGGCATGTGCTCGGTCATGGCGGTGGCTCTCCGGTGGGGGGCGATGGCGGCGGCGGTCTGCACTCGCGGCGCAGAGCGCCTGACACAGGCGTGACACTGCACAACGGTGTCACGAGTCTAGTCCAGAGGAAGGTTCAGCATGGCGGTCGGTCGATCAGCTTGGCCTCGCGAAACCGGCGGATCAGTGCCGGTTTTTTCGCGTGTGCGTCACTCAGACGGGCCATGCGCCCGCTGAAGGCGTCCGGCTGCTGGTCCATTGCTGCCAGGTCGCGCAGGTCTTGCAGCAGGGTGACGGCCTGTCCGTAGCTGCCGGCCTGCCGGGTGCCTGCCGCAGGGCGGCGAGGGGGTGCGGGTGCTCAGAGAGCAGGAGGTCGGCGAGCAGGCTGTCTTTTTCGGCCGGCGGCAGGGCCTGGACCCAACCCGCGATAATGGTGCGCGGATTGGTTCGGCGTCCGCCACCGATTCCACGCCAGCCCCGCCGGTGCTATCGTTGAGCCACGGCCGCCATTGCACCGGCCCAACGCGACCCGAACGGGAGGAATCCTACCCATGCCCACCGTCATCGCCCCACCCGCCGTCGCCGACCACGCGGCGCAGCGCATCCTGCTCGAAGGCATTCCCTGGCAGCGCTTCGAGCAGTTGTCCGCCTGCTTCGAGGACAGCCGCGCCGTCCGCCTCACTTACCTGGATGGGAGCCTGGAGATCATGTCGCCGGTCGGACCAGAGCACGAAACACGCAAGAGAAGCATCAGCTATCTGCTCGATGCCTATTTGACCACGAAAGGGATTCGCTTCTACGGCCGCGGCGGTTTCACCCTGAAACAGCCCGAGCGGGCCGCCGGGGAGCCGGATGAGTCCTACTGCATCGGCTCCGACAAGCCCCTGCCGGACCTGGTCATTGAGGTCGTTATCACCCACGAGGCGCTGAGCAAGTTGCCCCTCTACCAGGGGTTGAGAATCCCAGAGGTCTGGCTCTGGCGCAATAGCGACCTGGAGGTCCATGTATTGGAGCCGGATGGCTACCGCCGCGCCACCCGCAGCCGACTGTTGCCGGACCTGGACCTGGCCCTGCTCGCCGCCCATGCGCGGATGCCGGACCAATACGACGCGGTGCAGGCGTTTCGGCGCGCGATCTCCTAACCTGAGCCGGATTACCCGGCGGCTGCCAGGAAGCCATCGGGCGGGGCCTGGAGCTTCAGTTGCGGCCCATCCGCGCCGAGCCGCACCTCGCCGGTCTCGGCCGCCGCGATCTCGACCACGGCGAGGAGTTCATAGCGGCCCTCACCGCTGCGGCGTGCATCCACCACCCGGCCAGCACCTTGCTCCGAGGTGCTGGCGGGCGATTCAAGCGCGTCGCCGGGCTGGGGTGGTGTCTGCGTCTGGACTTCTGCCCAATACATCCGGCGTTTGAGCGTGCCCAGGTATTGCATCCGCGCGACCACCTCCTGTCCCGTATAGCACCCCTTGGTGAAGCTGACCCCGTTGAGCAACTGGAGATTGGCCATTTGCGGCACGAAGGCTTCGCTGGTGGCGGTGTAAACGCTGGGGATGCCGGCGCGGAGGTCGAGCCGGGCCCAGTCGTCCGCATCGCCCCAGGCGCAGACCGGCGCTAGGGCGTCCCAGAGGTCGATCTGGCGTGCGCATTCGGCGATCAGCTCAAAGCGCGGTGCGGTGCCGGGTAGGCGCGCCACGGTTACCCCATCGGCAGCGACCGCGGCAAAATCCCCTTCGGGCACCGGTAATCCGCGGCGCTCCAACTCCCGGGGAGCGCCGGTGCCCGCCAGCCCAATGCGCACCGGGCCGTCGCTGTGGTCTACCAGCGTGACCTTGGAGCGCAGCACATAGAGCCCCAGGCGTTTGAGCGCCGGGGCGACCCGCTCGCGCGGCAGTTGCAGGCCGATGCCAGCGGGCAGCCGCAGCGCCAGGAACAGGTCGAGCATGCGGCCTTTGGGGCTGCAATGGGCAGTCAGTTGGCACTGGGTAGCGCTCAAGGTGCGGATGTCGTTGGTCAACTGCCCCTGCAGAAATCCATCCGCGTCGGCGCCCTGGACGGCGATCAGCCCCAGGTGTGAGAGGTCGTAGCGGGTGCAGTCAGTCGCGGTGTCCCCGTTGGCGCCAGGGGTACCGCGGGCGGCCAAAAAGGCGCTCCAGTCTGTGTTCATGTTGTGGTCCTCAATCAAAGTCGGGTGGTCGGTACCGTGCGCTGGCGCCAGTCGATCGCGGCATCGGGGTATCATACCCAAAGCCGAGTCCCGCTCCGGGGCCGCGCCCGCCCGATTCATCGAACCAGCTCAGTCCCGAGCCCCCATCACCGCGGAGCAATCAGCCCCTTGTCGACCTATCAATCCAGCCCCCCCGTGAACAGCCTGGTGCTCTACAAGATACGGCCCGCCCGTGTGGTCAGCGTCGGGGAAAAGATCGAGATCGAGCTGGAGGCGGGGCAGACCAAGCGGGTGCGGCCCAAGGACCTGGAACTGCTCCATCCGGGACCGCTGCGCGGCCTGGGGGATTTACTGCCACAACAAGGGGAACCCGAGGCCGCCTGGGAACTGCTGGAGGGCGGCATGACGACCTTGCAGGAACTGGCCGAGCTCGCCTTTGAGGCCTTTACCCCCGCGACCGCCTGGGCGGCCTGGCAGTTGGTGGCGGATGGGCTCAAGTTTACCGGCAACCCGACGACCCTGCGTGCCCGCACCCGCGCTGAGGTGGAGCGCGACCGCGCCGAGCGCGGGGCCAAGGCGGCGGCCGAGCGCGATTGGCAGGACTTCCTCGCGCGGATGGCGCAGGCGCGCCCGGCACCGGAGGATCGGCCGCGGTTGGTCGAGGTGGAGCGCCTGGCCCTGGGGCAGACCGAGCGGAGCCGCATCCTCGATGCACTGGGGCATGAGCAGAACCCGGTCAACGCCCATCGGGCGCTGATCCAGGTCGGCTACTGGGCGGATCGGCACAATCCCTATCCCGGCCGCTGTGGGATCTCGACCGCTGAATCCGTGCAGCCGGTCGCGGAACTTCCCGAGGAGGACCGGCTGGACCTCACCGGGCTGCCCGCCTATGCGATCGACGACGTCGGCAACCAGGACCCCGACGATGCACTGAGCCTGGACGGTGACTGCCTGTGGGTCCATGTGGCGGACGTCGCCGCACTGATTGAGCCGACGGGCGAGATCGAGCGCGAGGCGCGCGCCCGGGGGAGCAATCTCTATCTACCTGAGGGGGTTATCAACATGCTGCCCCTGGGCGTCACCGAGCGCCTGGGGCTGGGGTTGCAACCGGTCTCGCCCGCCCTGTCATTTGCCTTGCGCTGCGACGCCGACGGGGCGCTGTGTGCTACCGAGGTGCATCGCACCTGGATCCGTGCCCAGCGTCTGACCTATGAAGAAGTCGAGGGGCGCCTGGGGGAGGCCCCCTTCGCCGCCATGTGTACCATGACCGATCGCTTCCGCGCCCGCCGCCTCGCCGCCGGGGCCACCAGCCTGGACCTGCCGGAGGTGAGTGTGCGGGTCCAGGATGGTCGGGTGTCGATCCGCCCCCTGCCGCGGCTGGCGAGCCGGGAACTGGTGGCGGACGCCATGCTGATGGCGGGGGAGGGTGCCGCGCGTTTCTGTCTGGAGCACGCGATCCCGATTGCCTATGCGACCCAGGCCCCGCCGGAGCCGGCCGAACCGCCCCGCGACCTGGCCGCCATGTATGCCAGGCGTCGCGCCTTCAAGCCGTCCCGCCTGGTGGGTACACCGGACCTGCACGCGGGGCTGGGGCTGGAGTTCTACACCCGGGCGACCAGCCCGCTACGGCGCTATTCGGACCTGCTCGTCCACCAGCAGATCCGCGCCTGGCTGCGCGGGGAGCCGCTCCTCACCGTGGAGCAGGTCACCGAGCGCATCGCCGAGGCCGAGACCGCCGCCGGGGTGGTGCGACGCGCGGAGCGCCTGTCGAATCTGCACTGGAAGCTCGTCTATCTCAAAGACAACCCGGACTGGCAGGGGGAGGCGACCATCGTGGGCAAGGACGACCGCAAGGGGCTCGCCCTGGTGCCGACGCTGGCGCTGGAGACGCGACTGCGGTTGCGCGATGAACCGGAATTGAATCAGGGCGTGCGGGTCGCCGTGCGCGAGGTGGATATCCCGGCCCAGACGGCCAGCTTCCGGGTGTTGGGCTAATGCCTGACGGTTGTGCTGCGTTGATCGGGCCACCTCGGGAGGTTATCCTCACAAAAAAACGCGGGGCCGAGGCCCCGCGTTTTTTGTGCCGATTAAGGGCGGCGGGCGGTCAGGCGCGCCAGGTCCGGACATTGCCGGTGTCGACATGGACGAAGTTTGAGCTCGGATAGTAGCCAACGCCGCCGCGACCCAGGGACAGTGCCGCGTCGCGGATGTGGCTGATGCCCAAGTCGGGGAAGCGGATGTCGAGGGCCTGGCCGTACAGATGCATGCTGTTGCGTGCAACGCCGTGGCCTTCGGCGCGCAGCATCGCGTTGGTTTGCGGGCTGCGGTAGGCACTCAGGATCTCGTAACGGGCATCCGGGTCGCCCAGCGACACCTTCACATCGTGTAGCAGGTCGAACAGTTGCGGGTCCATCGGCATGGTGGTGCCGGTGCGGAAATCCCGCAGGAAATAATTCAGTTGTTGCAGTGCGCTGCGTTTGTAGTGATCGCCCTCGCGGTAGACCACTGAGATCTTCTCGTCGGTATGCATATGATGCAGGGACAGTGCGCGTGGACGTTCCGTTGGCTTCTTGGCCAGCACGGGTGCGGCCATCGCGGACAAAGACAACCCTAGAAAATAACGTCGATTCATGTTCCCCCCGGACAATGTGGACGTAGTGGACGATGCAGCGCGATTATAGGCAGGAAGAGCGGAAACGCAATAGCAATATCGCATTTGACCGACAGACGGTCGTTGGTTCTAGCACCACACTAAGTGGTAAATATAACCTTATCAAAAATCTCTGGAATCAATGAACGCCTCTGAGACTCTTTGATGGTACTTGAGAACTGTTCCACAGTCTCGGTGTCGCACTTTTCTACAATCGGTGCTAAGGTTCGCAGAAGGGCTGGGACGTTGGGATCATTGCGCGTGAGTCACTCAGCGACGCCTTCCTGAGGCTCGGTCGCGACCGGCTCGCCGTGTGGACTCCGGGCACGGGCGAGCGTGCCTGCGTTGTGGGCGGAGTCGGTGGGCAGTCCCGGATGGGCTCGCCGTGGCGGTGCGCCGGTGGGTGGAGGCGGCTTCAGTCCTTGTTGTTACGGGGGGTAGTTAGACATGCCGAGGGTCATGCCGATACTGGCGATCGCGGCGTCGGCGCTGCTGCTGGCCGATGCCCGGGCGGACGTCTTCAAATATGTGGACGGCAAGGGCAACACCTATTTCACCGACGCCCCGCTCGCCGGCTCCAAATATCGGCTCGCGTGGAAGCGGGAGTCGGAGCGCCTGGCGAGTGAGAAGCGCGAGCGCCTGGTGAGCGAGAATCGCCAGCGCCTGGCCAAGCTCGGCCTCGGTTCGAGTCCCGCCGGGGTCTCTGCCCTGAGCCTCAGGGCGGTGCCCGCCCCCCGTTTTGCTCCGCCGCTGGCCCCGGCGCTGCCTCCGGCATCGGCCACGGATCAGTCGCTGGCCGCGCGGCGCGCCCGCTTCGAGCGGGTCATCAATGCCTATGCCCAGGTCTATGGGCTGAGTCCGCAGTTGTTGCACGCCGTGATCCGCACCGAGTCCGCTTACAACCACGAGGCCGTGTCCCGGGCGGGTGCCGAAGGGCTGATGCAGCTGATGCCCGGCACCGCCGCGCGCTACGGTGTCAAGGATTCATTCAACCCGGTGGAGAATGTCCGCGGCGGGGCGGCCTATCTGCGCGACCTGCTCAACCTGTTCGGCCAGGACCTGACCCTGGCCCTGGCCGGTTACAACGCGGGTGAGAACGCCGTGATCCGCAATGGCAATCAGATCCCGCCCTATCCCGAGACCCAGAACTATGTGCGCCAGGTGCTCCAGCACCTGGCGGCGGAGCGGGTGGGCGGCTAGCGGCGGCCGGTTTCGATGGCCTCCAGCACGCCGTCCCACAGGCGCAGCCGGGCGCAGATCGCCTCTTCTGCGGCGGTTTCCGCCTCCTCAAGACGCACCGGGTCGTTGTCACACAGCCTCTCCAGCAGCTGCATGGCCAGTGGGCCTTGGCCGTGTTCGCCCAAGTGGAGATGGCGGTTCAGATAGTAATGAAAGGATGGGGCCTGCGCCGGGCCCAGGGTCATCTGCGTCAGGAATCGCAGGAACATGTCTGGAATCAGGTGCTCGCGGCCCAACACCAGGGCGGCGGCCACCACGTGCGGCTGGTCCTCACGGATGAAACCGAAGGTGGTCTCGCTGAAATAGCGGGCGGGCAGGGGCACCAGGTCGGAGTAGAGCGCCTGATCGAGCCCACGCTCGGCGACCAGGGCGAGGAAGCGCCGCGGGGACTTACCGTCGGCGCCGACCTCGTCCATCGCCTGGCAGTAATACTCGAACTGGCTCCCATAGCGGACCCCACCGTCGCGCGTCGGGGCGCTGTCCGACTCCTGCTCCAGCACCAACTGGTTGATAAAGTGGCGCAGGGCCGGGTCCCCGGGTGGGCTCCAGGGCACCTGGGTCGGTGCCAGGTGTTGCTGCATGTACTTGATCAGCGACATCAGGTCCCAGACCGAGAAGACATGATGGCTCATGAAGACCCGCAGGTCCCGCAGCTCGCGGATGGCACTGTAGATGGGATGGGCGTTGAGTTGCGCCTGCAAGGGGCGCAGTGGTTGCAGATTGGGTGCGGCCATGGTCAGGCTCCTCGTGATCCGGTCAGTCGGCCACTATACGGCTTGGCGGGCGGAACGCCAGCCGGGACTCACATCAAGATGTCCAACCGACCGTCTGCGTGCAGACCCTGCTCGGTGCCTATCCGGGCCGCTGCGTTGAGCTGTTTTCTTGTCCAACCAGTTCGCGCAGCCCAGCGAGCGCGTTCCTCAGGAAATCCGGCGTGACCCGCCCGAAGGCCCTGACGCTGTCGTCCTCGCTCAGGGTAAAAATTTTGTCTTGGCGGACCCAGCTCTGACAGGGCAAGGCGCCTGACGTCAGGGCATCCTTGCCAATCTCCAGCCCATGTTCCGGCGGCTGTACACTCGTCACCGCCAGGGCGATAAAGTCGCCATGCTGATTCGGCGCGGTCAGGACCAGCACCCGACGCCTCTTGGGCGACTGCAAGTCGGCGGAGGGGAAAGGGATCAGGACTAAATCCCCCGGTTTACAGTTCATTTTTGCTCAAAGATTCGGTTCGCCGTGGGGTCCATCGCTGCCCTCCGGCTTAAGCGTTCGGTAGATGGCCATTGTAGCTCAAAAACACACACAGGGAGTCTGGCCGCCCGTTCGCCCCTCCATCTTTTTGTAACGGCCTTGGCCGCTTCCCCTCCCCCAATAGGGGAGGGGAAGCGGACCGCGCTCCCAGCGCGACTTTCACGTTAAACTCCCCGCCCCGCGATCGCGACGTCCCCATCCCAAACTACAGCCGAGCCCCTCATGGACCCCCGCTTTATCCACCTGCACCTGCACACGGAATATTCACTGGTCGACGGCCTGGTGGGGGTCAAGCCCCTGGTCAAGGCGGCGCGCCAGGCCGGGATGCCGGCGGTGGCGATCACCGATCAGTGCAATTTTTTCGCCCTGGTACGCTTTTATAAGGCCGCGCTCACTGCCGGCATCAAGCCCATCGCGGGGGCGGACCTGTGGGTGAAGAACCCCGCGGACCCCAACAAGCCGCACCGGTTGGTGCTGTTAGTACAGGACAAGCAGGGCTATGGCAACCTGACCCGGCTGATCTCGCGCGCCTATGTCGAGGGCCAGCACCTGGGCGTGCCGCAGGTGGAGCGCGACTGGATCGCCGCCGCCCCCGAAGGGCTGATTGCACTCTCCGGCGGCCCCCAGGGCGATGTCGCCGCCGCGCTGTTGGCGGGTCACCGCACGGGCGCCGAAGTCCTGTTGGATCAATGGCTGGCCATCTTCGGCGACCGCTATTACCTGGAGTTGATCCGCACCGGCCGGGAGCAGGAGGCGGAGCTCGTGGAGCGCAGCGTCGACCTGGCGCTGGCCAAGGGCGTGCCGGTGGTGGCGACCAACGACGTGCGCTTCATCAAACGCGACGACTTCGAGGCTCACGAGGTGCGGGTCTGCATCCACGAGGGCCGCACCCTGGATGACCCGCGGCGCCCCCGCATCTTCAGCGAGGAGCAGTATCTGCGCACCCCCGAGGAGATGGTCGAGCTGTTCGCCGACTGTCCGGAGGCGCTGGAGAACTCGGTGGAGATCGCCAAGCGCTGCAACCTGGAGCTGGAGCTGGGCAAGAACTACCTGCCGGACTTCCCGGTGCCGGCCGGCATGACCATGGATGAGTTCTTCCGCGCCGAATCCGCGGCAGGCCTCAGCCGCCGCTTCGAGCGCGGTCTGCTGCGGGCTGCCACCGATCAGGTGGAGCGCCGCCAGCTTTATGCCGAGCGGCTCGACCTGGAGCTCGGGGTCATCTGCCAGATGGGCTTCCCCGGCTACTTTCTGATCGTCGCGGACTTCATCGCCTGGGCCAAGCGCAACGGCATCCCGGTGGGGCCGGGGCGTGGCTCCGGTGCCGGCTCCCTGGTCGCCTACGCGCTCGGCATCACGGATCTGGACCCCATCCAGCACGACCTGCTATTCGAGCGCTTCCTGAACCCCGAGCGCGTCTCCATGCCCGACTTCGATGTCGACTTCTGCATGGAGGGCCGCGACCGGGTCATCGACTATGTCGCCGACCGCTACGGGCGCGAGGCGGTCTCCCAGATCATCACCTTCGGCTCCATGGCGGCCAAGGCGGTGGTGCGCGACGTCGGCCGGGTGATGGGGCATCCCTATGGCTTCGTCGACCGGGTGGCCAAGATGGTCCCCTTCGAGCTCGGCATGACGCTGGAGAAGGCACTCACCGACAGCGAGGACCTGAAGGCGGCCTATGAGGACGACGAGGAGGTCCACGCACTCATCGACATGGGGCGCAAGCTCGAAGGCTGCACCCGTAACGCCGGCAAGCACGCCGGGGGCGTGGTCATCGCCCCGACCCGGCTGACGGACTTCGCGCCGCTGTATTGCGAGCCGGGCGGGGTCAATCTGGTCACCCAGTTCGACAAGGACGACGTGGAGTCGGTGGGTCTCGTCAAATTCGACTTCCTGGGGCTGCGCACACTCACCATCATCGACTGGGCGCTCAAGACCATCAATGCCCGGCTGCCGGCCGGTGCCGAGCCGATCGATATCGAGAGACTCGACCCGGCGGACCCGGAGGCCTTCGCGCTGCTCAAGCGCTGCGAGACCACCGCCGTCTTCCAGCTCGAATCGCGCGGCATGAAGGAGCTGATCAAGAAGCTCCAGCCCGACTCATTCGGTGACATCACCGCCCTGGTCGCCCTGTTTCGCCCTGGCCCATTGCAGTCCGGCATGGTGGACGACTTCATCAACCGCAAGCACGGGCGTGCCGATGTCGCCTATCCGCACCCGGACCTGGAACCGGTGTTGGCGCCCACCTATGGCATCATCCTCTACCAGGAGCAGGTGATGCAGATCGCCCAGGTCCTGGCCGGTTACTCGCTCGGCGGGGCGGACCTGCTGCGCCGCGCCATGGGCAAGAAGAAGGCCGAGGAGATGGCCCAGCAGCGGGCCATCTTTCAGGAGGGGGCCGAAGGGCGCGGGGTGGACCGCGGGATTGCCGCCCATATCTTCGACCTGATGGAGAAGTTTGCCGGTTACGGATTTAATAAGTCACACAGCGCCGCCTATGCCCTGGTGAGCTACCAGACCCTGTGGCTCAAGACCCACTACCCGGCCGCCTTCATGGCCGCCGTGCTCTCCGCGGACATGGACAACACCGATAAAGTCGTCACCCTCATTGAAGAATGCCGCCTGATGAAGCTGGACGTGCGGCCGCCGGCGGTCAATCGCTCCGAATACCAGTTCACCATCGACGGGCCCGACACCGTGGTCTATGGGCTGGGGGCCATCAAGGGGGTGGGCGAGGGCGCCATTGAGGCCATGCTGGAGGCGCGGCGCACCGGCGGCCCCTTCCGGGATATCTGGGAGTTTTGTCGGCGCATCGACCTGCACAAGGCCAACCGCCGGGTCCTGGAGGGGATGATCCGCGCCGGGGCCTTGGACGGGCTGGCGCCCAATCGCGCCACCCTGATGGCCCAGTTGCCGCTGGCGCTCAAGTTTGCCGAGCAGCATCGGGCTACTCAGGCGGCCGGTCAGTTCGACCTGTTCGGCGACCTGCTGGACACCGGCGAGCAGGCCCATGCCGCGCCGGACCCGCAGATCGCGTCTGAGACGCGCGAGGACTGGGACGACGAACAGCGCCTGGCCGGCGAGCGCGAGACCCTGGGGCTCTATCTCACCGGCCACCCCATCGACCGCTATAGCGGCGAGATCGACGCCATGGTGGGTGCGAGCAACCGCATCGCCCGTCTCAAGGAGACCGAGCGCGACCCCGCCGAGGCCGAGACCCGTTGGGACAGCAAGCGGCGCGAGCGCGACCGCCGTACCATCGCCGGGCTGGTGGTCAACGTGCGCCACGGCAAGACCCCGCGCGGGCGCATGGGCTCGGTACTGCTGGACGACCGTACCGGGCGGATCGAGGTGACGGTCTTCTCCGAACTCTATGAGACGACCCGCGGTCTGCTGGTCCCGGACCAGTTCATCACCGTCACCGGCTCATTGAGCTTCGATGACTTTCGCAACGATTGGACCTTTCGCGCCGAGGACGTGCGCACCTTCGAGCAGGCGCGCGAATCCCAGGCCGACCACCTGGCCCTGACCCTGGGGGCGCCCGGCGCCGGCCCGACCTGCGACCCGGCCTTGATCGAGCAATTGCGCACCATCATGGAACCCTTCCGCGGCGGCGATCTGCGCATCCTGATGGATTACCAGCGCCCCGGCGTGCGTGCGCGCCTGCTCTGCGGCGACGCCTGGCGGGTGCAGCCGCGCGATGCGCTACTCAAGCAATTGCGCCGCCTGCTCGGCAATGAGTCGGTGACGGTCTGCTACCAGCGCGGCACCCTGCCGGCGATGCCGGCGGAGCCTGAACGACCCAAGGCGGCGCGCTTAACGGTCGTCAGGTAGGAGCGGCCCCGGCCGCGACGCCTTAATTCAAACGGTTTAGCCGTTATTATCCGGAGATGTTCTTATGGGGGCCTTTGGCAAAGCTTTTGCGACCTTCGCACAACCGCTGATCGATGGGACCGACGGATCGCCAGAACAGCTGCAACAGGCGATGACACTGAGCCAACTCTGCTGGAACCTGGCGTTGGTGCCGCAGGAGAAGCGAGACGAGTTCTTGGCCGGCGTGCAGCCGGAGCTGAAGATGGATGACGAGGAATTTGCGGATTTCAAGCGCACCATCGTCACGCCGATGATCGAACGCCACCACGAGCTGTTTCCGGGAATGAGCCAGATGGGTCCCATCGCGGAGTCCGCCAGTGTGGCTGCCCACGAGATTGCGCGGCCGGCACCGCGGCGGCCCACCAAGAAATATGCCGGTACCGGGCGCAATGAGCCCTGCCCATGCGGCAGCGGGACCAAGTACAAGCGCTGTTGCGGACGATGAGCCGATCGGCCTTGATCATCGGCCTTGATCTTCATAAGTCATCGCAAACATCGTATCCGTCAGCCAGTGCCGGAACGATTGGTTGTCCTGGAATTTTTTGAACAACTGGGCGTCATCGGTAAAGAGTGCGGTGATAACCCGTTTGAGCGCGAACAGCGGATCGCCGGTAATGGTCTTGGCGAGTCGGTAATAGCTCTCGACCACATGGGGAAAGGTCTGCACCGTGCAGATGATGATCTTCTTGCCGTCCTTCAGATATTTGGCCAATTGCTCGGTCTTCGAGCCGGCCCCGTCGCGCACCGCGCCGATGATGCTCCCGACTTGCGCGAAGTCTTTGATGGTCGCGCGGATCGGCCGGTCCAGGATGCGACGGTCGGTGATGACAATGATGGAGTCGAACAACGCCCCGCCGTCGTTGAGAATGCCGATCAACTGATGGGCCAGCCAGGCGATGGAGTTGGACTTGCCGCTGCCCGCGGAGTGCTGGACCAGATAGCGCTGACCGACGCCGTGCGCCGTGACAGCGGCGAGTAGGCGCCGCACCCCGTCCAATTGATGGTAGCGGGGGAAGACCTGAATGTAACGCTTCTTGCCGGTCTTCGGATTGATCTCCTCGACCACCTGGGCATAGTTCTCCAGGATGTCGGTGAGTCCGGCCGGCGTGAGTATGCACCGCCACAGATAATCGGTCTTGATGCCGTCCGGGTTGGGCGGATTGCCGGCCCCGTCATTCCAGCCCTGGTTGAACGGCAGAAACCAGGACTCCAAGGCCCGCCCCTTGCTGCCCTTGAGCGCGGTACACATGGTCCCGCGCCGGCTGATCGCCGTATGCAGGCGGGCGAGAAATTTCCGCCGCGCCACCCCCAGTTTGTCCCGGTAGTCGCCGATGCCGAGCTTGGCATAGCGCTCCGGCTGGGTGTCCTTCAGGAAGCGGAACAGGTGCTCCACGTCCACCGCGTATTCGCGGTCGTAGGCGGCCGGGTGTCCGGCAAATCAGCCGCTGCCGCCAGCCAAGGCGAGCGGCTCGGCCACGCCCGTGCCGGGTCCGTGAAACAGCCCATCCGATCCGGTCATGTACCGCATGATCAGGTCTTCGAGGCCCTTTTCGGTGGTATCAGCGGTCATGGCTACAGTACTCCGCCCCATCCTATGTTTCGTTCCCACGCTCCGCGTGGAAATGCATTTGTGGACGCTCTGCGTCCCGTAGTCACTGCCTGTCGCGACCGCTCGGGCAGGGTGCCGACCGCGGGACGCGGAGCGTCCCGGGATGCATTCCCACGCGGAGCGTGGGAACGAGATGGAGAGCGACGGTGAGTTCAGTCATGGGTCAATCCTCCTCGATCTCGGCGTCATCGGCAATATCAGCCATGTCGAGTCCGTCGTCGGTTGGGTCCGCGGCGGTGTCGGCGGGCAGGTCCGGCAGCCGCGCCGCCGCCTCGCGCACGTCCAGCTTGCCGGTGAGGATATCGGCGGTGAGCCGCGTGCGGTATTCCTGCATCAGGGCGATTTCGCGTTCGGTGCGGGTGATGGCGGTAACCACGGGATCGATTTCCAGCGCCAATTCCGGTCGCACTGACTTTACTTGTGTGAGCGAGAGATGACCAGCCTGCACGTTGGCAACCCGAAGATATGGAAACTCGCTAAGCTGTTTTTCAGCGTAGGTCTTTCCCAGGGTAATCCCAGATTGGATTAAGCAGACACCTTTCAATGGGGTAATGCCCCAGTGCTCCGGGATGTCGCCGAGCCAGGGAATGCCGGAAGGCTTGAGTTTGGCATCGGGATTGAGCCCGCGGGTAACGGCACCGTGAATGATGGCCTGTTTCTGTTCGTTCAGTAGCCCAATCAGCTTGCGCTTGTTGCGGATAAATCCGTCGATCTTTCGATTCGCATGGTCCAGGAACCGCACGATGGCGGCTTGTTCCTCAGATGGCGGGAGCACCGAAGAGATAACTTTGAAATGCTCAGGTCGGAGACTCCACATATCGGATGTGATGCCGTAAGACCATCGTTCTGCCTCTTTCGCGAAAATTGGGGTCCTGTTGACCAGGAAGAGCAGTTGGCCATCGCTGGAGCGGGTGATCAGCGAGTATTGGGGGTCGCCGGCATGGTTGATGACGAAGCGCGGGTCGGTGATGTCTTGCTTGGACCCGCCGTAGTTCAGCCGGTCCAGGTCGCCCTTCCAGGACTTGCCATACGGCGGATTGGCGAGCATGAAGTCGAACTCGCGGGAGCGGAAGGCATCGGCCGAGAGGGTGGAGTGGGCCGGTCCGCCGACGATGTTGTCGGCCGCCTCGCCGTCGCCCTTGAGCAGGAGGTCGGCCTTGCAGATGGCATAGGTCTCGGCGTTGATCTCCTGGCCATAGAGGTGGGTGGCGACCTGTTTGCCGTGGCGGCGGCGATCTCTTTGAGCGTTTCCTCCGCCACGGTGAGCATGCCGCCGGTGCCGCAGGCGCAGTCATAGAGCAGGTAGGTGCCGGACTCGATGCGCTCGGCCACCGGCAGGAACATCAGATTGGCCATGAGGCGTACGGCATCCCGCGGTGTCCAGTGCTCGCCGGCATCCTCGTTGTTGTCCTCGTTGAAGCGGCGGACCAGCTCTTCGAACAGCGTGCCCATCGAGTGGTTGTCGAGTCCGGGTAGGTCACCCACCGGCCGCGGGCTCAGGGTCGGCGATATTCCAAATAAAGTTGGTCAGCCAGTTGAGCTGGGCTTGATCCATGGGCGGGTCCTTTCTCGGCCGGATGCAGGGGCAGACGCTTGGCGGCGATGATCGAGAAAAATGGTATTGTCACGCCAAGGCGCCAAGCTCGCCAAGATTTTCCAATATGTTACCAACCCTGGTGAGTCGCTGGCGGGTTATCTGGATACTGGGTCTAGCCTATTGTATTCCTTGGCGAGCTTGGCGCCTTGGCATGAGTCGTTGCGGGGCTTGGGCGCATGCCCGATCGATCAGTGCTGCGGCATTGCTGACATGGCCGGCCGCCGGCGGCGCGATTTTGCTAGAGTGGGTAGGCGGTCGCATCGGCCGCGACACACCTTAGGGAGACTCCTATGTTGGTCACCTTCGAGACCCAGGCCCACGCCAATATCACCATGTTTGGCGAGGTGGCGGTCAGCCTGCTCAAGCTCATGGGCCAGAGCGGCACCGTCCCCGGCGCCATTCTGGCGGCGGACGTGCCGGAGGCACTGCAACGCCTGCGCGCCGCCGTCTCCGAGCACGCGGACGAACCGCTCGATCCCGCGCCCACCCCCGGGACCAAGGACGACGGGGAGGGCCAGCATGTGAGCCTGGCCCACCGTACACTGCCGCTGATCGATCTACTGGAGGCTGCGGCGGCGGCGGGGGAAAATGTCATGTGGGGCAGTCCATAACGGCCCCCAAGGTCACCCGGCCGCCGGGTGACCTATCAGCGGCCCTGGCTGGCGCGCCAGGCCTTATGGTCCGCCCGTGCCATCCGCTGCGCGCATCCCTGCATCATGCGGCCCCAGTCCAGCGCCCGCAGGCGCGGCCCGACCGGGTGTTTGAGCGAGCGGAAACCGCGGATCTCCGCACTGGTGCGAATCGCTGTCGACGTCTGTATTTTGATCATCGTCATATCCCTCTCTCGTTAAGTTGCTTTGGGCCGGGGGACTGGCCCCCGCGTTCGTGAATCATAGGCCAAAGGGGGGCATCGAGCGTCACAAGATGACAAGAAATCAAGACCGCGTCACAGTCCGACATGACCATTGAGCCTATCCTGCCCTCCCTTCCGATCGATGGCGTGCCGCCCTCGTCGGACGCCGAGCGGCGCTTCGGCGGTCTGCGTCGTCTCTGGGGCGAGGCGGCCTATGACCGGGTGCGCGCCGCCTGCATCGCCGTCGTCGGGGTGGGCGGCGTCGGGTCTTGGGCGGCGGAGGCGCTGGCGCGCTCGGGGGTGGACGCGCTGGTGCTGATCGACCTGGATCATGTGGCCGAGTCCAATATCAACCGCCAGGTCCAGGCCCTTGGCAGCACCCTAGGCGCGGCCAAGGTGCAGGCGCTACGCCGGCGCATCGCCGATATCCATCCCGACTGCGAGGTGACGGCGGTGGAGGCCTTTGTCGAGGCCGACAACTGGCCGGCGCTGCTGCCCGGTCCGGTGAATGTGGTGATCGACGCCTGCGACCAGGGGCAGGCCAAGCTCGCCATGGCGCAGTGGGCCTTGCTCGGCGGCCACCCGCTGGTCTGCGCTGGGGCGGCGGGGGGTAAGTCGGCGCCGCAGTGTGTGACGGTCGATGACCTGGCGCTGGTCACCCACGACCCGCTGCTGGCGGCGCTGCGTCAGCGGTTGCGCAAGCTCGGGGCGCCGCGCACCGGACACATCGGCGTGCGTTGCGTGTTCTCGCGCGAGCCGGTCGCCCCCCCTGCGGCCGGTGGCTGCGCGGCGGACGGCAGCCTCAACTGCCATGGCTACGGCTCATGCGTCACCGTCACGGCCAGCTTCGGGATGGTGCTGGCGGCGCAGGCGTTGGAGATTGTGCGCTGCGGCCGCTGGGGCGTTTAGGTTGGCCTTCAGACCGCCCGGG
Organism: uncultured Thiodictyon sp.; assembly: GCF_903946935.1. Taxonomy (GTDB): domain Bacteria; phylum Pseudomonadota; class Gammaproteobacteria; order Chromatiales; family Chromatiaceae; genus Thiodictyon. The sequence continues at coordinate 18,228 of NZ_CAJAXH010000214.1, read as the reverse complement.
AGCGCCGCGCCCCAGTGCGGGAAACCTCGCAAGTCATTGCCGCGTTGCGGTTTACTGCGGGGCCGGGCCGGGCCGTGACTTGGGTGCGGCGCCCCCAGAGTCGCAGCGCTTTACGTCGCAGGGATGATTGGCCGGAGATGACAGTATTGTTACGGCATGTTGTCATTGCCTGTGAGGCTGGAAAAGCTAACTGCCTAAGCCATGCGGAAGGAACTTAGCGATATTGAGAGTCGCTTAACAATAATCTGATTGCGTATCTCGCCAAACAGAAGTATTCTTCACTGCGGCAAACCCACAACGATAGCGCACCACGGATGGGGCGAAAACTCCGAAGAGCTTCTTGGACGCAGGCTATTTTTCCCGACACTGCCGGACGGACGGTCGGTCGGAGAGGACTAACAAGCGGGCTTGGAGTTTAAAGAGTACGCATTGATGATTCGCATAGACAGGGCCGGGGGTTTCACCCTGGTCGAATTATTGCTTACCCTCAGCATTGCAGCCATCCTGCTCATGCTGGCCGCGCCGTCGTTTCAGGCGCTGGCGTTCAATGGTCGCCGCACCGCGCTCGCCAATGACTTAGTCCTGGCCCTGACCTATGCCAAGAGCGAGGCGGTCAAGCGTGGTGTCCCAGTGACCGTCTGCGGCCGGGCGACGGATACCACCTGTGCTGACAGCACCGACTGGGATAAGGGATGGCTGGTCTTTACCGACCCCGGAAAAAACGGCTCAGTGGACGCTTCCGACCTGATCTTGCAGGTCCATCCCGCCCTGCCGAGCAATACGTTGCAGGCGACGAAGGCAAAATTCACGTTCCAAAGCACTGGCTTTATTGGCACGGGCAATAACGATACCTTACGCCTGTGCGATACGCGGGGCGCGACCAAGGCCCGGGGGATTGTCCTCTCGGCATTGGGGCGCGTGAAGACCGGCCCCTTGGCATCTGGCCTCGCATGTCCATGACATCCACGGCGCGCCCGCACGGCTTCAGTCTGATCGAGGTGCTGGTGACCATGGTCCTGCTCGCCATCGGCCTGCTGGGGTTGGCCGGATTACAGGCCCGCAGTCTGGCCAACAGCCATGGCAGCTTCTATCGGACCATCGCCGTCCAACAGGCCTACAACATTGCCGACCGGATCGCGGCCAATCTGGTCGGAGCCAATGCGGGCAATTATGACAACCTGACCGCGACCCCCCCGGCCGACCCGGGCTGCGTTGCCTCCAGTTGTTCGGTCGCCCAAATGGCGCAGACCGACCACTATCAATGGTTGCAGGCCACCGCCGCCGTCTTGCCAGGCGGCACGGGGACTGTCAGTGCCGCTATCGGCGGTTCAGGTCGCATTTTCGTCGTGACGATGATGTGGCACGAAAAGGGGATGAACGATCAGGGTTCTGCCTCGTCCGACACCAATTGCCCGAGCGGCACCGCGCCGAATACGCGATGCTTTGTCACCCGCTTTACCCCATGAACACCCAGCGTCCAATCTCCATCGCCAAGGTCCGGTCCACCCAGTTCGCGATCGAGCGACAGCGCGGCGTGACGCTGATCGAGCTCATGATCTCACTCGGCATCAGCTTGGTGCTGATCGCCGCCGTCGGCGCCGTCTTCTTCGCCAGCAACCAGTCCTCCCGCACGGCGCAAGATGCCGCGCGCATTCAGGAGACCGGGCGCTATGCCCTGGACCTGATCGGCCGCAACCTGCGTCAGGCCGGCTATATCAACATCCCATTCGGTTCGGGCACCGTCGCGACCGCCTTTACCGGGACGCCGATCACGACTGTCAGCAGCGCCTGCCCGGCCGCTCCGACGATGGCTTTTGCTATTCAATATCAGGGCATTGCCGGCGAGCTGGATTGTCAGGCGCAAGCGATTACCGGTCAAATCGTCCAGCAGACCTTCTTTATCGGCGTGGACGCGACGACCGGGACCTTCTCCCTGCGCTGCAATGCCGTCCAAGCCGCGACCCCACCGACTCCCCCCACCGCCTGCCCAACCGCTGCCGCGGCGACGAACGATAACATTTTGCTTGATAACATCGAGGATTTACGGATACTCTACGGTAGCGATACCAGCGGCAACCAGTCCGTGGACAGCTATTCGGCGACCCCTGCCAACTGGAGCAAGGTCGTCACCGCGCGGGTGTGCGTACTGGTCCGTTCGGATTCGGAATCGGCAACAGAAAGGCAAGGCAGTGTGTCGTCGCCCCAGACCTATTTCAATTGTGACGGCGCCTTGGGTACCGCCACCGGTGCAGCCCGCTATACGACCGCGACCGACACGCGCCAGCGCCGCGCCTTTGTCGCGACCTTCGCCCTGCGCAACCGCATTTCCAGCACACCTGACTGAACGACCATGCACAGCTCACAGTCGCCTCGTCAGCGCGGCATCGCCCTGATCACGACCCTGATCCTATTGGTCATGATGACGCTCATGGCGGTGTCCGCCGCGCGTATGGGCTCGCTCGAAGAGCGCATGGCCGGCAACCTGCGCGACCGCGACATCGCCCTGCGCGCCGCGGAAATGGGCCTGCGCGATGCGGAGCGAGACCTGATGAATTCAGTACCCGGATCGGCGCGTGCCATTTCCGGTTGTAGTGGATTTACGGCCGCTTGCGGAGGCGACACGAGCGACACCAGCGATGACGGTCAATGTAACAGCGCAACAGCGAACTATAGTTACCTCACTTCGCCAACAGTGGCGCCGAGCGTACCTTACGGACGATTTACGAATGCGACGGCTATTCCGGGAGTCTTGGCCCAGCCGCGCTATCTGATCGAATGCTTTACAAAAAACTCCGACACCTATTATCGCATCACAGTGCTTGCCCGCGGCGCCAGCCCCGGCACGCAAGTGATGATGGAGGAAGTATTCAAACCAACCGGCTAACGCGGTGGATCGATCCGGTCTCCAATTGCATCATGGCGTTGCCGACCAACCCGCCGTAATTCATGACGAAGACCCCAGGTAGATACAAGCACTGCCAGACCCCGGGTAGATACAAGCACTGCCGATTATCGAAGGCGAAAACATGAACGTCAAATGCATCCTGCCGGTCTTGTTGTTGGGAGCGTGGTCGATGCCGACCCTCGCTCTGAACCTTTCGCAAGGCCCGCTGATCAACGCGTCGGTGGACCCACGCATCCTGCTCCTGATCTCGCGCGATCACCAACTGTCGATGAAGGCATTTACGGACTATACCAACCTGACGGGGGATGTAGTCGCGGACAGCACCTACAACGATGCAATTGACTATAATGGCTATTTTGATTTCGGCAGGTGCTATACCTATAACGATGGCACTGGAAAAAAGCGATTTGAACCCGCTGAGGCAGTAGCCACCAGAACTCACAAATGCGGCGGTAGCACATGGAGCGGCAATTTTCTCAACTGGGCCAGCATGACGCGCATGGACCTGCTACGCAAGACGCTGTATGGCGGCTATCGCTCGACCGATACTGTGGGTACCGGTTACGAGACGGTGCTGGAGCGCCAATTTCTGCCCGTGGATGTCCATGCATTCGTCAAAGTCTATACCCCGACAGGTACGATGCCGTCCATCCAATCGCTCACCGGTAGGAGCGGGCAAACTTCCATCTCCTTGTGCAATGTCACCGACACCACTAGCACCACCTTGACAGGGCAGATGGCCTTTCCTCTGGCGAGCCCGCTGATCAAGGTGGCGTCGGGTACTTGGCCGCAATGGGATGCATCGGAGGTGACCCAATGTGCGGTAAACATCGGTAACAGCACGCAACCCACTGTGCTATTGGCTACCTATAACGCTCGGGTACAGGTGTGTGTCACCGATAAATTGGAAAGCAACTGCAAGCCCTACACCCACCCGACCACGGCGGTACAAATACTCAAGCCCACCGGTTTGTTGCAAAAATACGGCGATGTCGATGCGGATCGGCGAACCCTCTTCGGCCTCATGACCGGCAGTTACGCCGCTAATAAATCCGGCGGGGTGTTGCGCAAGAATGTTCTGCATCTCACCAACAACAATAATACTTCCATCACCAGTAGCGATGTCTGCGGCGACAATAATGCGAACGACGAAATCGATGTCTGTACCGGCCAGTTCATCAATCAATCAAATGCTGATGCAGGTATTATCAATACTTTGAATCGACTGCATATTGCAGGGTTTCAATATACCTCAGCGGGACGAAACGGCTCTCATCAGTATTCCTGCAACAGCCCCGGGATCTTGAGTTTCACCAATGGCCATTGCGTCGATTGGGGAAATCCCTTGGGTGAGATGTATCTCGAGGCGTTGCGCTACTTTGCTAACGCTGGCGCCACATCGGCCTTCAATGTCAGCGATATCAGTCCGACCAAAATCATTGAAATTCCACAAGTAACCTGGACCGATCCGCTCCCGACGAATGAGTGGTGTGGTCTGTCCAGTATCGTGGTCTTATCCACTGGGCTCAATTCATTCGATACCGACGAACTCGCCAGCTTCACGCCGAACGGCGGGACGGCGATCGATGCGGCGGCCCTCACCGTGACCGTGGGCGATGCAACCCATGAGAATCTCAATGGCAAGAGCTATTTGATCGGCGATCTGATCGATGGGACTGGCGCCGATGCAAATAACCAATGTACCGCCAAAACGGTCACCGACCTGGCCCATGCCAAGGGTATCTGTCCTGAGGTCCCGAGCCTTGAAGGGGGCTATGCCATCGCCGGCCTGGCCTACGCACCCAAGACGATCGACCTGCGTCATGCCTATCTGACGAATCGCGAGGCCCGCTGGGGCGGCAGCAATCCGATCAATAAGGACTGGGCGCTGCGCCAGCCGCTCAATACCTATGTGCTGCAACTGGCGGAGTCGCTGCCGAGTTTCAGCCCGACCGTCGGTACTGGCAAGGTAACCCTGCTGCCGGCCTGCCAAGCGAACAGCAGCGGGGGTACCGGCGCTTGGACCACCAGCGCGACCGGCTGGCGTAACTGCTCGATGACCAATCTTATCGTCGATACCAACGTGGCCCAAGCCGACGTGGGCACTGACACCACAGCAAAGACCAAGACCTGCAGCGGCAATGGTGCCAGCGCCCAGTGCTATACGATCACTTGGGAGGACTCCACCTGGGGTAACGACTATGATATGGACGGCATCCAACGACTCGGCTATTGCGTCGGGACGGCTTGCGGTACCTTCAAGATGCTGTGCCCGATCCATGATGTGAATAATTCCAATAGCGAGGCGTATGCCACGATCGGTCCCTGGACGAATGTTGCAAGCGCTGAAATCAAGATTGTAACCTGCGCGATACAAGCAAACGCGGGCCACGCACTCACCTTTGGTTATACCGTCTCGGGGAGTAGTAACGACGGACCTTCTTATCCCATCCTGAGGCCGGGCGGTGCGAATTTCAACGTCGGAGATAAATTACCAGCCAGCGCGACGAGCCCGGATGTGACCACCTTCACCCAAGGGACATCCAGCGCCAGCCTCCTGAAGAGTCCCCTCTGGTACGCGGCCAAGTACGGCGGGTTCACCGAGTCCACGCCGACCATCGGAATCCCGGCTCCTAATGTGACATCGGAATGGGATGCGGACGGGAATGGCATCCCTGACAACTATTACGAGATACGCAATCCGGCGCTGCTGGCCGCGGCCCTGTCGAGCATCTTCGATGCGGCGTCCCAACCGGACGCATCGGCCGCTGCGGTCGCCACCAACTCGACAAATCTTCAGATCAATAGCCGAATCTTTCAGGCGAAGTTTTCCAGTGCAGACTGGAGTGGCCAATTGCTGTCTTACCGGATTGATACCAATGGCGTATTGACGATGATGCCCGAATGGGATGCGGGTGATAAGATGAACGCGCAGCAGCCGGGCGACCGGACAATCATCACCCGGGGAAGCACGGAAGGCGTGCCCTTCATCTATTCAAGTCTGTCGACGGACCAGCAGGCGTCGTTCGATAGAAACGCGGCAGGGGTCACGGATCACTGTGGTGCGGATCGGGTCGACTTCCTGCGGGGTAGCGCCGACCGGGAGGGCATCAGCGGCATCTTTACCAACGGGACCTGCACGGCGACCAAGTTTCGCCAGCGTTTGGCCAAGGGTGTCCATTTTAAGTTGGGAGACATCATCGACTCCAGCCCCTGGTATGTGGGCGCGCCGCAGGCGGGCTTCGCGGACGCGTCTTATACGATTTTCCGCAAGGGGAAGCTTAACCGTAAGCCGGTGGTCTATGTGGGTGGGAATGACGGCATGTTGCATGGCTTTGATGCCTCGTTGACCATGGCGGGCCAGCCCACGAGCACCGCGGGCAATGAGATATTGGCCTATGTTCCTTCCGCGGTCTTTCCGCGAGTGGTGACGACGTCAACTTCCCTTGATCCCTTATGTACAAACCTCACAGCATCTCCGCCTACCACCTATTGTCCGAATGTCTCGTACCTCGCGGCGCAGAGCTACAACAAGAATCACCGGTACTTTGTCGATGGGTCGCCCATGGTGGCGGATGCCGATATGGGGACCGGCGACTGGCGCACGGTGTTGGTCGGCTCCCTCGGTGGCGGGGGTAAGGGCTATTATGCCCTAGATATCTCAGACCCGGCCACCTTCAGCGAAGGTAGCGCAGCAAACCTCTTGCTATGGGAGTTCGGCGACGCGGATGATAGCGATATGGGCAACGTTTTTAACTTGTCCCCGAGCACCGCAGACAGCAGGCAGGCAAAGCAGATTGTACGGGTCTGCACCGCCGGTACGGCATCGTCATGTACCAGCAGCAGGTGGGCGGTGGTTCTGGGCAACGGTTACCGCACGGGAGGCGGCGCTGTACTCTATGTCGCATTCATTGGAGCAGGCAGCGACGGGCATCTGAGTTCCGATGGCTTTGTCAAGATTACCGCTGCTGCCGCGATGACGGCGGTCGATAATGGCCTCTCCACTCCAGTCCCGATCGACAGCGACGGCGACGGTTATGCCGATACCGTCTATGCCGGCGATCTGCAAGGCAACCTGTGGAAATTCCTGATCGGGCCTAATGCGAGCGATGTCAGCGTGACGGATACAGCGACCGCGAAAGTCGCTTTCTCCGGCGCACCACTGTTTGTTGCTCAGGGTCCCACCGGTAGTCGCCAGCCCATCGTGGCACCGCCCGAGGTGATCTTCCATGACCTTGGTGGACAGATGCTCTTTATCGGTACCGGCAAGTATCTCGAAACGACCGATAATCTTAGTACGGCGGTACAAACGCTGTATGGTATTTGGGACAGGCACGATGGCGCAACGCGGGTGGCGGTGGGGGGGCGGTCGCGTGGGCAGGATCTACTTAAGCAAACAGTGACCGCAGGGACCGCAGCGGCGTCATTGACGGCATACCGCATCGTCAGCACGAACCCGATCAACTGGCGCACCGCAGCGACGGGTGCGGATGCAAACTGTACGGGTACCTGCACGGCAACGCATCTGGGTTGGTATCTGGACCTAATGAACATGACCTCTATTCCAATGATCAAGCCGGGAGAACGTAATACGGGGATCCCGAAGCGGGTTCGGAACCTCATTTTTTTCAACACCTTGATTCCTTCGACAGCCGCTGCTGGGACAAAGTCTTGTGACGCTGGCGGGACTGGTTTTCTTATGGTCTTGGATTGGAAAAGCGGTGGCCAGCCAAGTTTCAATATATTCGATACGAATGGCGATGGTATGATCGACTCAAAAGACAAGCCCGTAGCGGGATACCAGGTCGGCGCGGCCTTGGGCGGCAGCACCCTGATCACTGGCGCGCCCGGGGCCGGGACCGGTGTGAGCGTCTCGTCATTGGTCAATGGACGCTTGGTTTCGACCCTGATCAACTTCGGTTTCGGCAATACCGGGCGCTTGAATTGGCGGGAAATCCTCCGATAGACAATGGCAGGGTGGTGAAGATGATGCACTGTAACAAAAGCGCCGGGCGGCACTCACCGGGTGCGGGGTTGGTGGGTTTCACCCTCGTCGAGCTGATGGTCACTCTGGTCATTGTCGCCATCCTGGCGGCAGTGGCCTATCCCTCCTATGTCGCTCAGGTGCGGCGCGGCAGCCGTGCCGAGGTCAAGGGGGCGCTGCTGGAGGATGCGCAATTTCTGGAGCGCAACTATACGGTGAACAATTGCTACCATCGCACGGATGCCAACTGCACGACGGCCTGCACCCCACCCGGATCAGGTTGCGTGAGCCTCCCTCGCGAGCAATCGCCCGAGCGCGGCGCGGCCAAGTACACTATCACCGTCGCCTATTCAGACGAAGCGCCCTGCACCTTGGGGCACTGCTTCACCCTGTCCGCGGTGCCGACCGGAACCATGACCGGCGATGCCTGTGGCACCCTGACACTGGATCAGGCAGGGATTCAGGGGGCGAGCGGCGACGTAGCGACCTGCTGGCAGCGCTGAACCTCGCGGCCGTTGTAGCCTGGATGGAGCGCAGCGGAATCCAGGGCGCCGCCGCAAATGGCCGATATCTTGTGCCTCTGCGAGTCTGCACCCGGATTCCGCCGCTCCATCCGGGCTACGTCTGAATCCGGAAACCGCTCACAGAACGCCTTTGTGATCTTTGTGTCTCCGTGTGAGAACGGCGCTGTTTAGGCCCATCGTTGTGGCCGGCGCAGTCCTCATTCCCCTACCTGGTCGCGAAACTGGAGCGAGGCGAGCCGCGCATAGAGCCCCCCCTGGCCCATCAGCGCCTCGTGGGTGCCGTCGGCCACCAGGCGTCCGTGCTCCATAACCAGGATGCGGTCGACCTTGCGCACGGTCGCCAGGCGGTGGGCGATGACGATGCTGGTGCGCCCTTTCATCAACTCCTCCAGTGCGAGTTGGACTAACCGCTCGCTCTCGGCGTCGAGCGCGCTGGTCGCCTCATCCAGCAACAGCAGGGCCGGGTCGCGCAGGATCGCCCGCGCGATGGCGATGCGCTGGCGCTGGCCGCCTGAGAGCCGCACCCCGCGCTCGCCCAGGAAGGTGTCGAAGCCGTTCGGCAGTCGGTCCAGGAACTCGCTTGCATGTGCCGCGTCGGCGGCGCGGCGTACCGCGGCATCCGGGACGCCGGTGAGGCCATAGCGGATGTTCTCCCAGGCATCCGCGCCGAAGATCGTCGGGTCCTGGGGGACGACGGCGATCTGCCCGCGCAGGCGCTGCGGGTCGAGCTCGCGCAGATCGACCCCATCGAACTGGATGGCGCCCTGTTGCGGGTCATAGAAACGCAGCAGGAGTTGAAACAGGGTGGTCTTGCCGGCACCCGAGGGACCGACCAGCGCGACCTTGGCCCCAGGTTCGATGGTTACCCGCAGGTCCCGGAGCACCGGCAGGTCCGGATGGGCCGGATAGGCGAACCCCAGGTCCACAAAGTCGATTTGTCCCCGCACCGGGCTCGGCAGGGGCCGCGGCTCGGCGGGCGGACGGATCTGCGACTGGGTGGCGAGCAGTTCCATCAACCGCTCGCTCGCCCCGGCGCCGCGCAACAGTTCACCCACCAACTCGCTCAGGCTGCCCACTGAGCTGGCCACCAGCACGGCATAGAAGAGGAAGGCGGAGAGTTCGCCGCCGCTCAGGCGTCCCGCCAGCACCTCCCGGCCGCCGACCCACAGCACCGCGCCGATGGCACCGAAGGTGAGCGCGGTGGCGATGGCGCTCAGGGCGGCGCTCAGGCCGGCACGCCGCCGGGCGGTCTCGAAGGCCGACTCCACCCGTTCACCGTAGCGCGCCCGGTCGATCGCCTCGTGGCAGAAGGACTGCACGGTGCGGATGGCATGCATCGACTCATCCACATAGGCACCGACATCGGCGATGCGGTCCTGACTGGCGCGCGCCAGGCGCCGCAGGCGGTAACCGATCAGCCACAGCGGCAGGACCACCACCGGCACCCCGAGCAGCACCAGGCCGGTGAGATGCGGACTGGTCAGGGCCAGCATGATCAGACCGCCGAGCACCAGGAGCGAGGTGCGCAGCGCCATCGCCAGGGTGGAGCCAACCACCGTTTGTAACAGTGTGGTGTCGGAGGTCAGACGCGAGATGACCTCGCCGGTGCGGGTGGTCTCGAAGAAGCCCACGTCCAGGCTCAAGACCCGGGTAAAGACCGCCGTGCGCACGTCGGCGATGACCCGCTCGCCGATCCACGCGAGCAGGTAGGAGCGCACCAGGATGGCCGCGGCCATCGCCAGCACTACGGCGAGAAAGAACACGAGTGAACGGTTGAGGGCGTCCGCCGATCCGGTCTTGAGTCCATGGTCCACCACCTCCCGAATCACCTGCCCGAAGGCGAGTACCGCGGCGGCGGCCACCAGCAGGGCGAGGGCGGCCAACAGGACGCGCCCCCGATAGGGTCGGACGAAGCTCAAGAGCCGCAGCAGCGGGCCCAGGTTGCGGGTGGTGGGGCGTTGGGGCAGGGGCGGGGCAGGGCGCATGGGGTTCCACTGGGCGTCAGAATAAGTTCTAAAATAAGTGCCTGATCTCTCAGGTTCAAGGACCGTGTTCAACGACAGTGTTCACCGACACGCCCAGCATGTCGCGTCCGGCGACCAGGTGCGGCCCCGTTCTCGGGGCCGCACTTGTGCTCGCCGCGGTGGGTGCGGTGGCCGCTCCGTCGCCCTGGCCGCCGGGGTCTTACAACCCCCGCCCACTGCCCGACGACGTGATCCTGCCGCTGCCCTGCGGCGGTGCCTTGGCCTTCCGGCCGGTCGCGACCCCGGCGGGCAGCCCCCGCACCACGCTGGTCGGGCCCTTTACCGGCCCCGTGACCGGCCCCGGCGAGGCCGGGCAACGCTATCTGCTGATCGGCAAATACGAGGTCACGGTCCTCCAGTATCGGGCGGTCATCGCGCAGGCTGCCGGGCGGTCCTGTCCGGCGCTGCCGCCCCCCGGGAACGCCCAAGCGGCGATGCTGGCGACCGCCCAGGTCGGCGTCAGCCGCATCGACGCGGTGAATTTTGCGGCGCAACTCTCGCGCTGGTTGCACGCCAATGCCGCGCGGATTCCGCCCTGCACGATTGGGCCAACACCCTGCCTGCCGCGGGTCGACGGCCAGCCGGCCTTCGTCCGGCTGCCCCTGAGTACGGAATGGGAATATGCCGCCCGGGGTGGGGCGCAGGTGACAGACGACACCTTTGCGGCGCGCCGTTATCCCATGCCGGAGGGACTGGCGCGCCACGCCTGGTACAACCGCAATGCCGACGGCGAGATTGCCCCCATCGGCCGGCGCCTGCCCAATCCGCTGGGTCTGCATGACCTCTATGGAAACGCCTGGGAGGTCATGAACGACCCCTATCGCTCAACGCAGTTCCCCGGTCAGGTCGGGGGCGATGTGTTGATGGGCGGGGGCATCCACAGCGCCGATGACGAACTGCGCGCGGATGCCCGGGTCGAGGTCCAGCCCTATGATACGGCCGGGGACGTGACGAGCGCCGACACCGGCTTGCGGGTGGTGCTGGCCGCCCCGGTCGTCACCTCGGGGGGCAGCGCGGCGGCCAGCGTGGCGGACGCACGCCTGCGCATCGAGCTGGATGCCCGTGCGATGGTGCTGCTCGATGGCGAGCTACAGGGCTCCTTTGGGGTGGGGACGCCCCTGGAATTGACCGGTCTGCGACACGGTAGCCATCGCATCGAGGCGTCTCCGCTCACGCCCGGCTACACGCCCGCCGCGGCGACGGTCGACCTGCCGGACGCCGCGCCGGTCACCGTGCGCCTGCACCTGGAGCCGCCTCCCGCGCGCGCCCAGTCGGCACCCGCGCTCACGAGCGACGAGCGGCGTCGGGTGCGGCAGCAACTCAGTGACTTGGGATACCCTTGCGATCCGGCATCGGACCGCTTCGACCGCGCCTTTGCGGTAGTATTGCGCGAGTTCCAACGCGAATCCGGGCTCGCGATGACGGGGCAATTGAGCGCCGAGACCCGCCGCGTGCTCGAGGAGCGTAGCGCCCGGCAGCGGCAACGGGCAAAGTCCCCCGCGCACAGTACACCGCCGCCACCCGGCGGCCGCTATCTCCAGAGCCCCGCGCACATTCCCGCGGAACCCTGGATGGACCCCGCGCCACCCTGAGCCGGGGCCGCCCGTGCTGCACGCGCGCGCGCATCTGGGTTATCATGGAATCCAGTCGAGATGTTGGGACCTTGATTGCACATTGCGGCACCGACGGGCCCCGTGGGGTGCCCGGCGTCATGTTCAAGGCTCCCCTAAGAGGTTGTCTTGTGTTGCCTTGGTGCTGTTGCATCGAACCCGCGTTCGCCGCATCCGCCGCCTCGCCGTAATGACCTCCAACCATGAGCTGTGGACCCATGACGACCATTGATCCGACCACCCCGATCATTCGCAACTCGGACCTGGTCGCCGCCGACATGGATGGCGATCTGGTCATGATGAGCATTGAGGAAGGCGAATATTACGGTATCAGCGGCGTCGGGCCGCGTATCTGGGAATTGCTGGAGCGGCCGGTGACGGTGGATGAGCTCGCCGTGACCATTTGTGGTGAATTCGCGGTTGACGAACCCACCTGCCGCAGCGACCTGCTGCACTTTACCCAAGAATTGATCGGCCTGGGGCTGGTGCAGCTCGCATGACAGCGCGCCCTTCACGCCTTTTGGTCGTCAGGCGGGCGTTACGGCCGTCCGTCCAGCGATGATCTACACCTGCTACGGACTGACCTTCGTCAGCGATCTCGCCCTGCCGGAACTGTTGGCCGCCGCTGCCTCAGCCGCGCGAAGCGAACCCGATGTGCAGATTCGCCTCGGTCAGGTTCCCACTGAAGGTTTGACTGACGGCCGGCAACGCGGCCCCTTCCTGTGGGTTAGCCCCCGTGCGCTCTGGCTGCGGGTGCCGCGGATCGCGCGGTTTCTGGTGAGCGATGGGAACCTGATTACGATCGCCCCCGAACCCGGCGTGGACGAGGACAGCATCCGGGTCTTTCTGCTCGGCTCGGCACTCGGGGCGCTGCTCTTCCAACGCGGTCTGCTGGTGCTGCACGGCAACGCCATTCGCATTGGCGAGCAATGTATGGTCTGCGTCGGGGCTTCGGGTGCGGGTAAGTCCACCCTGGCGGCGGGCTTCCTGCGGCGCGGTTATGAGATCCTGGGCGATGACGTCATTGCAGTGGATGCCGACTGTCGCGCCCTGCCGGGCTTCCCGCGCATCAAGCTGTGGCAGGACACTGCGCAGCGGCTGCACATCGACACCGCGCAGTTGCGCCGCATCCGCCCAGCGCTGGCGAAGTTCAACTATCCACTGGCGAGCCCCGTGATCGGGGTGCCCCTGCCGATCCGCTGGGTCTACATCCTGGGCAGTCACCCGCTGCCGGACACCCGCTGTGAGCCCATCCACGGTCTGGAGCGCTTTACGCCGCTGCGCAACAACACCTATCGCGTCCGTTTTCTGGAAGGGATGGCCCTCAAGCGCGAACATCTGCAACTCTGTGGCAAGCTCGCCGGGCGTATCCACCTCACCCGCATCACCCGCCCGGAGCGCGGTTTCGAACTGGACGCACTGGTGGATCGCATCCTCGCCGACCTCGCCGCGCATCCCTGAAATGGTCGGGATCTATTGGCTCGCCTCCTATCCCAAGTCGGGCAATACTTGGTTGCGTGCCTTCCTGCGCAATCTGCAAGAGGATGGCGAGGCCCCGGTCGATATCAATGAACTGCGCACCGGCAACATCGCCAGCGCCCGGGGCTGGCTGGACCAGGTGCTCGGCTTCGATACCGCCGAACTGACGCCCGAGGAGGTGGAGCGCCTGCGCCCGGCGGTCTACCGCTGGTCCTTGCAAGACGAGGGCGCGGCAATCGGCTATCACAAGATCCATGATGCCTATACCCTGACCGCCGACGGCGAACCGCTCGTCAGCCGGGAGGCCACGCTGGGCGCGCTCTATCTCATCCGCAATCCGCTGGATGTCGCCCCCTCGGCCGCCAATCACTGGCACTGCACCGTGGAGGAGGCGATCGCCCGGATGGGGAATCCGCGCATGGCCCTGGCCAAGTCGCGCCGCGCGCTGCCGTCCCAGGTCCAACAGTGCCTGGGCACTTGGTCGGAGCATGTGCGCAGTTGGGTGGAGGCGCCGGGGTTGCGGGTGAAGATTATCCGCTTCGAGGACATGCTGGGCGCCCCGCGGCCCACCTTTACCGCTGCCGCGGCCTTTCTCGGCCTGCCGCAGGACGCTGCACGCATCGACAAGGCCATCCGCTTCAGCGCCTTCGGTGAACTGGCCCGGCAGGAGGCGCAGCGGGGCTTTCACGAACGCCCCCAGCACACTGAACGCTTCTTCCGTCGGGGCCGCAGTGGCGACTGGCGCACACAATTGACCGCTGGGCAGGTCGAACGCATCATCGACGATCATGCCGAGGTCATGCGGCGGTTCGGCTATCTCGATGCCTGACGCCGCGCGTCCGGCGCCCCGCCGATGCCGGCAAGCCGCGCCCACCGGGTCGCGGCGCGATCTCTACGCGAACCTGTTTCATTCCAATCGATCCTGGAGCATCGCCCATGGCTGGCCTCTACGGTGAACTCTCGCTGGCGCCGGCGAGTCCCGCGCCAGCAACGCTGGCGGCCATGGAGCGGGCCATGGCGGACTGGGGGCCGGATGGCGGCGGGCGCTGGCAGGAGGGCCCCCTGGCCCTGGGTGCGCGCCTGCTGCACATCAGGCCGCAGGACACCCAGGATTGCCAGCCGCTGATCGAGTCGGACCTGGTGTTGGCGGGCCATATCCGGCTGGACGACCGCGACAATCTGGCCCGCGAGCTGGGTGTGGCGCGGGCCGCGTGGCCGACACTCCCGGATAGTCGGCTGGTGGCCCTGGCCTGGCGGCGCTGGGGCGAGGCGTGTGCGCAGCACCTGTATGGCGACTGGGTCTGTGCCATCTGGGATCGGCGCCGCCGCCGTCTGTGGATCGGGCGCGATGCAGCGGGCAATACCGGCCTGTATTTCTGGCACGATGCCCGTCGGCTGGTGTTTGCGACCAGTATCAAGGCGCTGCTGGTTCATCCCGCGATCCCCAAGCGGCCCGATGCCGATTACCTGGCCCGGCTGTTGACCGTCTTCCATGACCCCGCCCGGGCCGACTCCACCGCCTATGCCGACATCCGCCGTCTGCCCGGCGGCTGCGCCTTGTGCGCCGGCCCCGGCGGCGTGGCGGTCGAGCGCTGGTGGTATCCCGAGCGGTTGAGTGAATTCGCGGCGGCGCCGGGCGGGGACTATCTATCGGCCTTTCGAGACGTTTATGGTCGCGCGGTGCAGGATCGTCTATGCACCGCCGCGGGGCCGGTGGCACTCATGCTCAGTGCGGGGCTCGATTCCGGATCGGTGGCGGCCCTCGCCGCGCCGCGTCTGGCGGCGCGCGGCGAACGGCTGGTGGCCTATACCTCGGTGCCCCACTTCGGCCCGGCCAGTGCCCTGTGGGCCTCCCGGCTGGGCGATGAAGGCCCGCTGGCGCGCGCGACCGCCGAGCATATCGGCAACATCGAGTTCATCCCGATCGCCGCCCCGCGCGCCGACCTGGTGGGTGCCATCGAGCGGATGCTTGAGCTCCACGATCAGCCGCAACATGGCGTCGCCAATGCCTACTGGATACTGGATATCCTGGCCCAGGCCAGGCAACACGGTGTGCGGGTGTTGCTGACCGGTCAGGGTGGCAATGCCACGGTCTCGTGGAGCGGTACCGGCAGCCTGCTGCCCGCGCTGCTGGGCGGCCGCTGGGGTGCCCTGCGGGCCGCATTGCGTGACAGCCCGCTGGGTGCGGGACAGCTCATTAAACGGCGGCTCGTGCGTCCGCTGTTGGCGCCGGCCAGGCAAGCGGTGCAGCGCATCGGCCGTCGCGGCGCCGTGCCCTGGGGGCAGTATTCTGCGATCAATCCCGCGTTCGCCGCCGACCTGAGGCTCGCGCGGCGCATGCGCGCTGCCCGTTGTAACGGCGACTTCAGTACCCTGTTCGATCCCCGTCATCCCCTGCTCGCCCAGTTTCGCCTGGGCCGACGCGGTTCGACCACCTTGGGGGCCGCGTGGATGGAAAACGGCGCTGCACATCGACTCGAGGTCCGCGACCCGACCCGGGATCGCCGGGTGATTGAATTCTGCTGGCAGACGCCGGACCCGGTGTTTTGGGCGCAGGGCCGGGGCCGCGGTCTGATCCGGGCCGGGTTTAGCGGCGACCTGCCGGACGCCGTGCTGCACCCGGGTCCGCGGGGCCTGCAGGGGGCCGATGTCGGCTATCGGCTGAACCAAGAGCGCGCGGCAGTCGGCGCGGCGCTGGCGCGGCTCACCGCTCACCCGCTGGCGCGCGCGTGGCTTGACCTGCCCAAAATGCACGCCGCCTATCAAGACCTGGGGCAGGCGGTGACGCGCGACACCAGTCGCCGGGCCCTCACCATCCTGCTGCGTGGTCTGGGGGTGGGTCTTTTTTTGCTGAGATTTTGAGTGATTAGGAGATTCCCGGATCGGGATAATTGGTCGCATCGTTATACGACCCCGTTCCGGCCTGGGTGCCGCCGCCCACTTCGATCCGCCGAATATGGGGTGCCAGATAGAGTTTCCGCGCCCCCTGCGTGGTAGCGCTGGGTGCGTCCTGGCGCAAGCCGTCGGTGGGACGAATGTCACGCGAGTCGATCATAGCTGGCCTCATGCTCGTTGGTTAATTCATCAGTAGTTTACGATAAACCGCCTCACGGATACAATCATTACTCACCGCCAGTGTTAACCCAAAGTAGTAATGTCCCCTCCGTGCAATGTAGAGATGTCCCCTTTGGGCAACCGAGGGGGCGTGATGCCGGAGGAGACCATCGAGATGACGAAGAAGGCGCTGCACCGTCTGCGGGCGGTCGAGGCGGTGGCGGAGGGGCGGCTGAAGCAGGGGCAGGCGGCCGAGCAGTTGGGGGTGACGACGCGGCAGGTGAAGCGGCTGGTGGCGGCGTACCGGCGGGACGGGGCGGGCGCACTGGTGAGCCAGCGGGTGGGTCGGCCGTCGAACCGGCGGCTGAAGGAGCCGGTGCGCGAAGCCATTCGCGCCCTGTTGGTGGAGCGCTATGCGGACTTCGGTCCCACGCTGGCGTGCGAGAAGCTGCGCGAGGTGCATGGGATGGCGGTCTCGGTGGAGACGGTACGCGGGCTGCAAATCGAGCTGGCGCTGTGGAAACCCAAGCGGCGCAAGGCGGCACGTGCGTACCAACTGCGCGCGCGGCGGGGTCGCTTCGGCGAGCCGATCCAGATCGACGGCTCGCCGCACGACTGGTTCGAGGGTCGCAGCGGGCGCTGCACGCTCCTGGTCTTCATCGACGACGCCACCGGGCGGCTGGTGCAATTGGGGTTCTTCCCCGCCGAGACCACGGCGGCGTACATGCAACTGCTGCGCGCGCATCTGGAGCGTCATGGGCGGCCGGTGGCGCTGTACTCCGACCGCCACAGCATCTTCCGGCTGACGCGCGAGGAGGCCGCCAACGGCCACACGCTGACCCAGTTCGGGCGCGCGCTGGCGGGGTTGGAGATTGAGGCGATCCAGGCGCACAGCCCGCAGGCCAAGGGGCGCGTGGAGCGCGCCAATCAGACCTTGCAGGACCGGCTGGTCAAGGAGTTGCGCCTGCGCGGCATCGACGCGATGGTGGCTGCCAACGCCTTCCTGCCCGAGTTTATCGCCGACTACAACCGCCGCTTCGCCGTGGCCCCGAGCATTGAGGAGGACGCGCACCGAACACTTGCGCACCGTCCCCGTGAGCTCGACCTGCTCCTGTGCGAGCACCACGAGCGGGTCCTGTCCAAGAACCTCGCCCTGCAATTTCGCAACGTCCTCTACCAGGTTCGCCACGACGGACCAGGGTATCGCCTGCGCGGGGCCAAGGTGACGGTCTGCGCGCTGCCGAGTGGCGAGGTCACCTTGCTCTACGACGGGCGGGAGCTGCCTTACACGACCTATCGCAAGGGCGAGCACCCGCCGCCACCGGCCGACGACAAGACGCTCAACGCGCGCGTCGACGCGGCGCTCGCCACGCAGCACCGCACGTCCAAGCCCGGCGCCGACCATCCGTGGCGCCGCCCAGCTATCCCCGGCGCCGCGACCGCTGCGCCAAGCCCTGCCGCCCCCGCGGTCTGACCCCGGTCCGTGGCGCCCCGCCGGGTCGGCGGGCCAGACTCCGGTCGCCCTACGGGCTCCCTACGTCTGGCCCGCCGACCCGGCGGCCCCTCCCCTGCATCTCGCCCCCTGCCCCCGCCAACAGGGGACATCTCTACTTTGCGGAATAGGGGACATTTCTACTTTGGGTTGACA
>NZ_CAJAXH010000213.1 GCF_903946935.1 uncultured Thiodictyon sp. | reverse complement strand
CACCGGCGTGCTCCTCAACGGCCTGGACGCCCCCACGGGGCAGGGCGCCCGGCAGCAGCCGACCCCGGCCCTGGTGCGGATCAAGCACGACGCGCTCCTGCCCAATCGGTTCCGCGCGGACGTCAAAGAGTGCTTTGTGATCGTCGGCGGCTTCGGGGACCTCGGGTCGGAGCGGGCCTACCTGCGTGCCGAGACCTTGACCTGTGTGCGCATCGACGGCGGGGTCATCGAGGTCCCGCTCGACGCCTACGCGGTCGGCGAAGACGGCAAGGTCGGCATCCGCGGCCGGCTGGTGAGCAAGCAGGGCGCCCTGCTCGCCAAGGCGTTACAGGCCGGATTCCTCACCGCGTTCTCGAAGGTGTTCACCCAGGTCCCGGCGACGCCGTTCAGCAACGCCGCGACCGGCGGCCAGGTCCAGTTCCAGTCCATGTTCACCCCCCAGGCGGCCGAGGCCGGCTTTGCCGGTGGGGTCGGCGGGGCGATGGACAAGTTGGCCGACTATTACATGAAGATGGCGGAAAACACCTTCCCGGTCCTTGAGGTCGATGCGGGACGGGGGATTGAGCTGATCATCAACAAGGGTACGTCGCTCAAGTTGAAATAGGGTCGGCAACGCAGCCCCGGATTCGGCTCATAGTTCCCTTGATCTCATTGCCACTGGCCCGGGACGTTACCGACACTATCCGCGGGGGTTTCTCAGGCGAGCAGGGCTACCAGGTCCGCCCCCGTCGAAACGGATGTGTCCTCGCGTAGGTGGCCTAGTCGGCCTAGGGCTTAGTGCGCGCGTCGTTTTCCACCGGCCGCCCTGCCTGGAACCGAAGCTCCGGGTCGCCATAGAAGACGTAAGCCAGATAGGTCGGGTCTCCGGTCTCGCGGAAGTGGGTCCGTGTCTGACGCAAGGCCTCGGCCACGCTCGCCTCCCCGTTGCGCTCCAGGTGCCCAACCAGCTCCGCGTAGAACCGGATCGCGAATGCGGCGGCACTGCGGTCCGGCAGGGGCCACAGTCCCCCCACGAAGCCGCTGGCGCCGGTTTCCAGTACCGCCGGGGCCCAGCCCTCCACGAAGAAGCCGACGGGGCGGGCCTGGCCGATCTCGCAAGCATTGAGGAACACAAAGGGATGCGCGCTCGATTGCTTGAACAGTGCATGCCAGGCGAGCGGGTCCAGGTCGCCGTCCTCCAGCTTGATGTGGTACTGGCTGGCCGGTGCGTCCGCGGCGGCCTCGCCATGACCTGCGAAGTGGATGATTCCCCGGGGGCGCTGAGGGTCTTGGCCCAGGTCGCGCAGTGACTCATAACGGGCGTCCAGGCGCCGATAGCCGGTAAACCGGGCAAGCCCTCGCAACTCGTCAGATACGGCCGGCAGGCCCTGTACACCGGCATAGTCCGGTGCGATGGCAATCAGGTCCCGCAAGACCTGCTGCTGATCCGGGCTGCGCAAGACCCCGGCCGTGCGGTTCAGGTGCCAGCGCCCGATGCGAAAGGCGATCCCTAGAAAGTCGTCGGTCCTGTCCTTGCGGCTCGGGCGCATCAGCTCCCAGGGGACCAACGGTTGGTTGGTGATGATCTGGATGGAGTCGAAGCGACCGCCCAGGCGCTCGCGCAGGTCCCAATAGGCGTTCTGGAAGACCGCCGGGGCGAAACGGCGGTAGGCGTCCTCACCCAGACTCTGCATCCGGTCAATGGCCCGCCGCGGGTCTTGGTCCTGTCCCTGCTTGCCATCTGACCATTGCACCGGGCGTCGCGTCGCGTCTTTGGTCGCCCCCAGATCCAGGGCGCGCAACCACTCCTCCAGCCCGTCTGCGGCGGGCAGGGCTGCCGTCACGGATTGCTGGTAGTGCGAGTGGATCGTCACCGTGCCCTCGCCGCCGGTGCCGGGGGCCGGATAGTTCAGGAAGACGGTCAAGTCCGGGGCCTCCTTGTCGATGATGCCGATGGGCGCGGGTGCCGACTGGTGCGTCGGCTTAGGCTCAGGCCGAGCGAGGCCGGGCGCCGACTTTGAAAGCAGCGGCTGTGGCGCGACTGCCGCGATGGCCGCGGGGCTCGAGCTTGATTCGATCTGCGATGGGACCGCCTCGGACTCACGAGGTTTCTCCGGCGCAACGGGCGGCCGATCCGCGTAGACGGTCAGGTCCCTGGACACCTGGCCGACAAAGGTCTCCCGATGCCAGAGCGTGATCTGGATCTGCCGCTGGGCCTGGGCGGCGTCGATCGACTTGGGCGTGAGGCGAAAGCGCGCAATGTCCGAGTCGCCTGAACGCGGGAGACGGATGGTGCGGCTATCCGGCCCTTCGGAATGTGTCAATGAAAATGAGACACCGGGGTGTCGAATTTAGTGTTGCTCGGGAGGCTCTTGGATCTCGGTTAAGCCTGCGGCCGGCGGGTTGATCCAAACCTCTGCGGGAGGCAGCTTGGGTGTCGGCGGTGTG
>NZ_CAJAXH010000212.1 GCF_903946935.1 uncultured Thiodictyon sp. | reverse complement strand
CCTTCCAGAGTCCGGGACTGAGGAAGCATCCCGGAGTGGGTCTTGACGACCTGTTGCCAACGTAGCGGGATGGTTACCGCTTTCCCTGGTCAACCCAGCTCGCTTTCACAAGCTCCGCCCTTCAGGGCGGGGTAGTTGACGGAAAGGTCCCCTGCGCCAACACCGGCACCCGAGCACTGTCTACCTGTTTTACGCCAAGGAGGCGAGGGCAGGAGACTTCCCGAATGTTGCCAGATGTCTCCAGCGGTGGACTGCCCCGTCAAGTTTCGCATACGAAACTTAGGGGGCTAGCAAGGTTTCGCATGCGATACTCTTATCATTCTCGCCGCAACTTCAGCGCCTGCTGGACCCACTCTCGCACCTGGTCAGGATCCGCGCCTTTCATCAGCACCGGGACACTCAGCGCCCGGTACGCATTGAGGACCTCAGTGGAGCGCTCCGCGGTCTGGATCAGGATCGGTGTCGTCGGATCTAGGATCGCGTTCCACCGTCGCGCAAGCGACAGACCGTCGCCCGCCGGCATCTGGTGATCGGATACTACACACCCATACCGATGTGTACACAGCAGGTCAAAGGCGGCATCGCCCGATGCGGCCACCGCGACCGACCAGCCCCAGCGCTGGAGCAAGCGCGCGAGTGTCGTCCTGACAAGCTCGACATCTTCGACCACCAGGACCGCCGCCGTGTTGTTGCCCATTTGATAGCGTTCTCTCTGCTCGCGGTGTCAGCGGCCCACGCCGTCACCGCACCATTGTTTTTCACAAGGAACCCCGTCCCTGTCCCCATCCATCTTTGTTCCGGGACAGTTAGCCAAGAACCATCTGGCCTCGTCGCACGACTTCATTTGAGTGCAATATGTGCGCCCATCGCATTGATATTTACCTGTGGAGCCTGGAGCGTACCGAGAATCGCCAGTATCCGAATCCGCTGCTACGCACGTAGATAACCCAACCATGCACAGACCTGTCGCAATCTTCCGTAACGTCATATTCATTTAACTATTAACCGAATGATGTTATGCGTGCGTTTTGCCCGCGTTTGCTATGTAGGATCACCGTGCGATTCTATGCCGCCCGGGTCCTGTCCGAAAAATATACTATTGCTCGACCGGAACCACAGGTTGAAAACGTTGCACCTCCTGTTTCACTATACGCTTCACTTCCTGAACCTGCCGTGCCTGCTTTTCCGCCGGACTGAGATACATCGTCGTCGTCTCAAACTCCGACAGAGCTTTGGATTTCTCGCTCAGGATCGCCTGCCCCTCAGAGATGATAACACCGAATAAAATGGCAGCGCATATAGTTATAGATATGTTCGTGTGATTTCTGTTCACGTTATCTCCCGCGAATCAAAAAGTAGCCGGATGTGTCGCATCCGGCCCAAAGACGCACAGCTAGAAACAGTGTCTTTTAAGTAAAGAACAGATATCCGGCGTTGAGTCGCCGCCTTGATCGCGCCCTCCCGTCGTCGTGACGGGTGTTCGCGATCATGAGATTCAACCAGCCCGCCGGTAGTGATACTGGCAAACGATCGGTCGGTTACGACACCTTGGAATGCTTCTCCAGTTCCGGGCACTGTCGCCGGCAGTTAAACAGCACGGGTGCGACTCACGGCAGTGCTGCCGGCGTAACAAGCCGACCGACCCGGGCGAGGAGACTGTAGCGTATTCTGTTGAGGGTCTATCCGGCGTATGCTGTCACCCCCCCATAGGGATTCGCGATTGCGCCCGCTCGCAGCGCGATCCCGAGCCGTTGGATATAGACCCGACGACCCGAGAGTGCGTGGCCCCGATCGTGCCGAAGCTGGCGCAGCGCGTCAAAAAACTCACCGTCACAGAAGGTAAGCCATTTATTGTTAAGATACTCCCAGACTACCCACCTGGAAGCCCCTGTGTTTAAGACATCTTCCACCTCAGTAAAAATGTCTCGCAGCCGCTCAACCGCTGGCCTGGCGCTGCCTTTGGCAGCATCCGCGAGGGCCAAGGCGTGACCCACCGCCATCATTACTTCGTCTGTCGTTGTCGTCATACGCACCCTTCCTGCATTGCCTACCTACCACTCATCGTCGCCAACACGTCGGATCGTTCGCCCCGCGAATGCCTGCCTGATTGATCGTCAGCGTGCCGCACGGATCGCCAGCCACATACCAGGGTGCAATGGGTTCCGCCGACACAATAAAGCACTGCCCCATGGTGCAGGGCGAAATGGCGGAGTATGCCACCGTGATGGTGTATGTGGCCACTCCGGTTGGTGGAGATTGCACCACTGGCAGGACCAATTGCGGGTCTTCCGTCAGGCAGTTCGCGTCGGTCCGGTGGTAGCAGTTGTTCACCGTGTAGTTGCGCTCCAAGAATTGCGCATTCTCAAGCAGCGCCGCCTTGCCCGACGCGAGTTGTCCTCGCCGGACCTGATCCAGATAGGACGGATACGCAAGCGCCGCGCGCAACCTGATGTGATCGGCTGTCTTTTCTTCATTCATATTGAAACCACATTTAGGGGGAAAATCGAGTAATGAATTCTCGGGCGATGTTGTCACCGCTCCCACGTTCGGTCCACAACACCCTAACATCGAAAATACGATTAGACCCCGGGGTATTGGCTGCACAGGCCGGGGTCGGCCCGATGACACACCGCACGGTTCCGGTGCCGCCCGGAAGCATTGCCGCATTCACCGTCAGCCATTGATAGTGATCCGTTACCGCCATGCCGGCAGCCGAACAGCCGGACAGAAAGCACTTAGGGTCACGCGGCATCTCTGCGGACAGATTGTCGTAGTCACCTTCCGCCACTCCTGCGCGATTGGCCACCATCCGATCAGCAATGTCGTAAGCCTGTTGCGTTGCGATGGATCGGTAGGTGCTGCTTTGGCTGTCTCGCAGGGTGTGCACTTGCAGGGCAGCAATCCCCAGGAGCCCCACCGCAAACACAATGATTGCCTCCAGTACTTCAAGGAGGGTGAAACCATCCTTTCGGCGGCGGCCCCTCATGGACACGATGTCGCGCCCGCTTCGGTCAGCACCCGCCCAAGATTGGATAGGGTGATACTCCTGGCACTTGCCGTGCCGCGCCGGTCGCACAGTCGAAACGTACCGGCACATCCTGCGCTGAAGCCCGTCCCGTGAAAGGTGACAGATTATCTTGTCTCCGCCCTTAGCGTCGTCCCGTTGGGTGGGGCAGCGTAGACGGCCAGAACTTCCAGATACCACCCGTGCCCGCACCGAAACCGCAGCACGAGCCGCCGCCGCTACTTCCAACTTGCCACGCTCATGCCGGGCTACAAGGTGATCGCTGTCGTTTGTCATGCTTCGTATGTCTGCTATTTGCGTCGGTGGTGCTTGCGTTTGACTTTTGCGGCCAGCTCTTGCATCGCTTCCCGCGGATGCTCAAAACTCAATGCCACGCGAAACGATGTACGGATGCGGTCAATTCCCATAATGCGCGCCCGTAGACGCAGTTCTGGAAGGTAGTCAGGCCCTTCAATCACGACCAGAATACTTTGATGGGTCTGATATGATTCCCCGGTATATAAAATGTAGGCACCGTCAGACATCTGCTCCACCATTCGGCAATACTCTTCCCCATCATCCACGACAAGCTTCAGCGCATCGCAAAGCGGTTCATTCGACTCGCCCTGCAACATCGACAGCAGGCGTTCTAGCCGCGATTGGTGATGGTGCGCGAGACTGCGGAAACGCACGGCCACGAGCTGCGAGCCATTGTCGGGCGCGACCCTTAGAATCTCCGCTTGGGTCGCGATGTACTTGTCCCGTGCCCACGGCAGCAGCAGACATATTTCGCCGGCTCCTGGCAGCATTCTCCGGACCGAAAAGAGCGCCCCGCCCCACGAAAGATCCCTGCTGCGGGCGGTAAACACGGCGCTCACCCCAGGCAATATCACTTTGAGATCGCTCGCGACGGGTATTCGCTTATGTCTGCGCCGCTCTTTCCACCCTGTCATCGTCTCAAACTCCGCCAGCAACAGTGTCTTTTAAGTAAAGAACAGATATCCGGCTTGGCGCATTGGAATGCGAATTAGCCACAGCGCACACAGGTGGATGGGATAGTAGAAATAGAACACCCATCGCAACCGCGGCACTCTGAGATCGAGCCTGGATGCCGCAAGCACGATCGGCAGCGCTGCCATCGCCCACCAGTTTCCGTTGACCCCCCAGAGGGCGGCAAGCGCGCATACAGCTAATCCAGCGGGCATCCAGCCAGGCCGGCGGCAATACCACCACACTCCAACCCCGAGGACGATGCCATGCCAACAGAATTCCACGAATGCCCCACCGAGTACGCATATCGCTCCGGCCAAGCAGCAGCTAAAGACCGTCCCTTGGTCGAGGTAGTACAGCGTTGCCGTGAGGACGAGCAGCGAGAACAGGATATTTCCTGGCCACCAGCCATGCCAAAGGCCGCCGAGGGCCACGAATGCCGGCGTGGCGCAGAGTCCGGTAATCGCCAACCGTCGCATCGTTCGGCCGTAAACCCCGCGCTCCAGCGTGTTAGGCCGTGCCAGGTTGTAGGCAAGGACGAACGCGAATAACGGCATCGCCAGACGGCCGGCGTCGAACAGTACATCGTTCGTCCCATTGAACAGGTATTTGTCGACGTGATCGCCAGTCATCGCGATCAGCCCGAGCCACTTCAGCGCTTCTAGGAGGCCGTCGGTCACGACCAAAGTTTTCATCGTGGCCGGGGCTTATCCGTCTCGCAATCGTGATCGAGAATGCGACTTGGAACAGCGTTCAAGGCGGCGTGGAGTTGCGGCAGATGCGTCGCTGCGGCGGCGCGTTGCTCCGCACTGTATAGCGGTCGCACTGAGAGTCGCGGGCGACCCCTACGGTATTTCGGCGCAGCCATGCCTATCTCCAGATGTACGTGCCGTTACCTTGCTGTTCGAGAACCGGCAAGGCTACCTTTCCGCCGGTCGCATTTGACCATGCGCCACACAGTTGTGCTGCACGCTGCGAGTTTTGATTGCAGGTATTACAGGGCGTACAGGTGCAATCACCCCCACCCATCGTATAACAGTAAGCCTGATTATTAATGCACTGATTATAACTAAACGCGCAGCTAGTATATTCCTGCTGGCAGATTTGATATTCGGCATTTAGTTGTGCCGCCAATGTGGCCCGATTACAGGCTGCGCCATACTGAACGATCTGCCCGATGTTGCCGACTAGCCCGCTCATGTATGGAGTTTGTTGAGACGCGGGGCACTTTTCCAGGAAGCTTTGCCGGTCGCCGGCCAGCAGGCTAAAAAACCTATTCAACGACGGACTGCATTCGTCCGGTTGAGTGACGCTCGCCAGACAGAGGATCGTCTCGCAGGCGGAGCGTGAATCGCCAGTCAGCACCTCTTGGGCGGAGGTCGACGTGCCGTACGCCAGCGCGATGGCTGCCGTAGCGGAAAAAAGATAGGGTCGATAATCGAGCAACTTCATCATGTCACCAAATGTAGTCGTTGAGGTTAGTGCGGCGCCGGTAGTTACGCCGGAATAGTGCCGCGAGTAATTTTCTTGGGCGAATTGGCTCGCTCAAGCGGTGTTCTGGTTCCTGGCAGCGCTGGCCACCTAGCAGCCTGTCGGACTTGATGGCGTAACCGATTGATTAAACAGGAAAACGACTTTTTGGCGCAAAAGAGGAAACTCTTTGCATTCAATCGGTTGCATCACTAAGTCCGACAGCCTGCTAGGTTCCTGCTGCGCTTGCGTCAGATCCATCCGGTACGCCAGCGGTAGATGTCCCGCCCGCGGTCCCCGTGCCGCTCGATGCCGCGCCGGCCGCTGCGGCGATCCCGGCAGCGCCGGGGGTCTGGGTTCCGGTTGGGCTGGCTGCACCTGGGGCGCCGGAGGTCGCGCCCGCGGTCCCCGCGCCGCTGGATGTCGCGCCGACCGCCGCGGCGATCCCGGCCGCGCCGGCCGCT
>NZ_CAJAXH010000211.1 GCF_903946935.1 uncultured Thiodictyon sp. | reverse complement strand
CTCGCGAGCTCGGTGGGCCGATTGAAGCTGTGCAGCGGGTCGATGCGCACCGACTGGGCGGGAAAGGCCGGATGGAAATGCACGAAGCGCTCCGGGGTGCCGGCCAGGACGCACGCCCGCTGCGCCGTATCGCGCAGGTCGCGGTCGCCCTTGGGGTCGATGATCAGGACCGCCTCACCACGCAGCACGGCTTGGGTGACCAGGAGGTCGAAGGTGCGGGTCTTGCCAGCGCCCGTGACCCCGACGATGAGCATGTGCCCGTCGGTATGCGACAGCGGAATGCGCAGGTCCTGATCCCGCCCCCCCAGGCCATGTAGCCAGGTGGCGCCCATGCGCTGCGGATCGCGCGGGGCGAATTGCTCCGGTCCCGCGCGCATGAGGTCCAGTGCGAGCTGCGTATGCACCGGAAGCCAGTCGAAGCCCCAGCCCAGCCACAGGTCTCCGGACCAGGACGGCAGACGGGCCGCGAAGTCCTCTGGGGCGATGCACCCGAGGTGGTGTCCGCGCAGCCATTCATGCTGACTGGCGATCCGCACGGCACCCCGGACCCAAGTCAGCGCCATGGCGAGCGACAGCCAGGCGCGCCAGTGAAAGGCGCCAGTCGGTAGCCCCCAGCGACCCGCGGTGACCGCGGCAACTACCGCGACGACGACCCACAGGATGAGCGCCCGGCGCTCGTAGTTGGGGCGCCGGGGGTCGGCATAGGCCGTGGTCATTCGGCGGCGACCGCGGCTCCGCCGTCAGGGGTCATGCGGCAACCGGGCCGGTGCATCAGCGCCAGTTTCAGCGATTGCGGCTTGAGTCCCGCCGCCTGCGCCGCGGCGGCGATGTCCGCGGGCGTCACCACGACCACGGTGCCCTGACCGTCTGCGCCCGCGGCCGCATGTGCAGCGCGTACCTGGGCGATCAAGGCATTGGCGACCGCGCTCGGGCTCTGGCCGACGGTCGGTGCCAGACTGGATGGGATTGATTCAGGCGAGACGGCCGTCGGCATGGGACCGCGGGGCTCCGGATTGACCGGTACCGCACCGACCAGCGTCCGGGGCGTGCAGAGGTCCAGGGCTCCGGCCGGCAGCAAGGTCGCAAAGTGTCCGCTGGCCTCGACCTTGAGGACGACCCCACGGACGCCGTCGATCACCCGCACGCGCAGGTAGGGTTTGAGGATATCGACCGCGAGCAGATCGTCGTCCCACAGGGCGGCGATCTGGACCTCCAACGTTGGGCCGAATCCCTCCAGACCATCCGGCACACGGATCCACAGCTGATCGCCTGGTTGGTCAGGGAGGTACAGCACAGCCGCCGGTAGGCGCACGCCGGTCCGGATCGCTGCGGCAAGGGCCAGCAGCAGGCGGGCACCCGCACCGGGGCGCCGCGCCTGGAACCACGCTTCGGCCACCGTGCGGGGATCGGCGGGTGCCGGGATGGATGGTTGCGTCACCGACCGTTGCTGTCGCAAGCGTTCTGCGGCCTGCTCGATGGCGGATGGCGTCGCGGGAACCACCGAGGACCGTACCGGGTCGGCGGCGGACGGTGGTGGGGATTCCGGGACGGCGACAGGCGGGCGGGTGTCAGTCAGGTCCAGATCGTCCACGCTCGCCTCGTCGTCATCCTCCCACTCCAGGCCCAGGCGCGCGGCTTCGTCCCGGCGTTCGGCGTCGTCGGCACCGGCGGTGCTGTCCCCCAGAACGGGACGCGGCACTGCGGCCCGCACCACCGCGTCACCGGCCAGGCCGACGGGGGCCGGCACCGACCCGGACAGCACATGATGCGGGGAGGTCAGGCGCAGCAAAGTCAGCGTGACCGGCTTGCCATCGCGCACCAGGGGGGCCGGGGCCAGACGCCAGTAACGCCGCACGCCATCGCCTTCGCTCGGGGGGAGCGCATAGTCGCGCTCGATCAGCAGGTCCGCGAGGGTATCAGGGTGCCGCGGGATACCCGGGACGCGATCGGCCGCGAGCAGTTGGACGACTTCATCGCCCCCCTGGGGCCAGACCACATACAGGCTGTCACCCAGCATCCACAGGCGCGAACCCGGGGTGTTGATCCCCCAGGTGCCGGCACGCACCAGCCGCGCCATGGCGTCGAGCAGGTAGCGCTCGATGGGCACCCCGAGCGAGGTCGCTTGGGGGTCGATGCGGTTGCTCTTCAGGTCCCGCTCGACCGAGGCCCGGTCGGCGTTGCTCACCAGCTGGGTCAGGGTCGCCTGTTCATTCGCCCCGGCCACCGCGTCGATCAAGGCGTTGCCGATCTCGGGGTCCGCCTGGAACAGCATCGCGAACACATCCCGCCCCAGCACCCGCTCGACGGCGAACATCCCCACCGACTGATGGCGGTTGTGGCGCCGCTCGCGCCAGTGCAGGTAGTAGCTTTCAAGCCCGTGCCGGGCGGCCCACTCCGCGATGGTCTCATGCATCGGCGACCAGGTCAGGGTACCGTCGCGGTTGGTCACCGACAGGTCCGAGATGGGCTTGCCGATATCGTGGCACAGGCCCGCCAGCGCCGCCGCCAGACGCCACAGGGGCTCATGCACACGCCGCACGGCCGGCTCCCGGTCCATGGCGAACACCTTCCCGGCACTCGCCTGACCGGCCCAGAAGGCGACCTCCAGGCTGTGATGCAGCAACCCGCCGGCGCCCCGGTGATGGTGCGCCTCGGAGGCCGGCAGGAGGTGGACGAAGGCGGCGAAGCGCTCGACGACCGGGCGTACCTGCGTGCGGAAGAAGTCGGGCGTGCAGTCAATCCCGTAGCGCAGCTTGTCCACCAGTTCGGCCTGGGTCGCCACCAGGTGCGCCGAGGCCACCACCGGGATGCCCTGCAGGAACGGCGGATAACGCGGGATGTCCGGGGGCGCGATCAGCGGTACCGCGGCCACCGGGGCGGCGGGCACGGCGTGGGCGGGGCGGCGGTGCAAGAAGTCGAAGATGCTCATGGCGCCCATGATGTCAGAGCGTCCATGGCGGGCGTGAGGGCTGAAGGTTCTGTTTTTGGCGGGGTATGCGGGAAGCGCCGTTAGTCTGGCCCGCGGCCGTGAGCCGGGTGATGAGTATGTGCCCGTCGGTATGCGACAGCGGAATGCGCAGGTCCTGATCCCGTCCCCCCGGGCATCGCCGTGCCAACTCCCCCGGACTCGCCTGCAACAGCCGTTTGCACGCGCTCCCAATCCCACGGAAGCCCGCCAGAGCCACAGTGAAGCGTTACATCATGACTGGGGGCTTTGGCAGCTACCTTGTGCGGTGACTCCCAAGCTCCGGGAGTCGCGCCAATGACCTTCTGTATTCATCCCCAAGGGCTCGTAGACGCGCCAGAGACCTTCTGCACCGATGCAGAGACGTTTTACATCGGTTCCCAAGCGTTTTGCGCGAAATCTTTCGACGGCCACAACCATTTGAATATATTAACACTTTCAGCCTTTCACCAAGAGGTTGAATCCGCAATCCGAATATTCACCGTTGCACAGCCCCTGTGGCGCCCGCCACCGCCCTTCTGGCGTGGTTCCCAGCCGCTGGGGAGCCTCGCACTGTCCTTGTGGCGCCGCTCCGCTCCCCTGGGGCGCCTGGCGAACATCTGCCGTCACTGTTCCCGACGGCTGGGCATCATGCCAGACACCGTCTGAGCCGGCCCAAAGGGTCTGGTCCCTCATCCCGCGAGTCTGGGCGTCAACCCGCAAGGTCGCGGAGTCCGCGCAGAAGGTCTTTGCAGCGACCCACGAAAAACCCTGTCAACCCAAAGTAGAAATGTCCCCTATTCCGCAAAGTAGAGATGTCCCCTGTTGGCGGGGGCAGGGGGCGAGATGCAGGGGAGGGGCCGCCGGGTCGGCGGGCCAGACGGAGGGAGCCCGTAGGGCGACCGGAGTCGGGCCCGCCGACCCGGCGGGGCGCCACGGACCGGGGTCAGACCGCGGGGG
>NZ_CAJAXH010000210.1 GCF_903946935.1 uncultured Thiodictyon sp. | reverse complement strand
CGGCAGGACCTTCGAACATGGTGCTTCACCCTCGGTTTGTTTGCACTTCCAAGGGTACACAATTTCGCGGGTCCTGCCGCTCTCCTGCGGTGATTCACCAAGCCCTACGCTAGGTCTTGGCCGGATTTATGATCAAGGCCAGAGCTGGCAAGAGCGTCTCAGAATTCTATCAAAAGACGGATCGCAAATTCGAACGTCCATTTCCGTGAAGGGGAATGCACGTGCGCGTTCGGTTAGGTAGTTGCGCGGCCGGCCCAAAGCCCTTAGCCTGACACCCCTTGAAGCGGCTTCCACCCATCCCCTGGAGAATCCCCCGCGTGGACCTAAACCACAATATCGCACGTTTCAACATGATCCAGCAGCAGATCCGCCCCTGGGAGGTGCTGGACGATCAGGTACTCGACGTCATGGGCGCGCTCGCGCGTGAGGGCTTTGTCCCGGACGGTTACCGGGGCCTGGCCTACGCCGATGTGGAGATCCCGATCGGCGAGGGGCAGTCGATGCTGGCCCCGAAGGTGGTCGCGCGCCTGTTGCAGGCCCTGAATGTGCAACCCGGCGAGCGCGTGCTGGAGGTCGGCACCGGCAGCGGCTACCTGACCGCCTGCCTGCGCCGGCTGGGTGCGGACGTCGTCAGCCTGGAACTCGACCCCGTCCTGGCCGCCGCCGCCCGTGAGCGTCTGGGTCGCCTGGGGCTGGACGGGATCGAGGTCCTCACGGCCGACGCCCTGGCCGGGCCGGCCGCGGGTGGTCCATTCGATGTCATCGCGGTGACCGGCTCGGTGCCCGGGGCTGAGGTTCTGTGGGTGCTGGAGGAACAACTGGCCTTGGCCGGGCGTCTCTTCTGTGTGCTCGGCGAGCCCCCGCTCATGGCGGCCTGGTTGATGACCCGGCTGGCCGATGGGTCGATGCGCCGCACCGCGCTGTTCGAGACCAGTATCCCGGCGCTGGCCAATTGCCCTGAGCCGCGGGGTTTCGTGTTCTGAAGCCGCTGGGCACCGGCCCGCGCACCATAAGTGCTGACTCAATCAGCAACAACAAAATCGGAGGACATCCCTTGAGCGTTCAACCAGTTCAGATGCCGCTGTGTCAGCGGGACTATTCCCAGTTGCTTATCATCGACGCCCAAGAGCGGCTGGCCAAGGCCATGGTGCCGGACGAGCTGGAGTTCGTCGTTTCCAACATCAACCGGCTGCTGGCGGCCGCCAAGGTCTTCGGCATCCCGGTGATCGCCACCCAGCACAACTCGCAGGGGTTGGGGCCGATTATCGCCTCGATCGCCGAGAATTTGCCGGCGGACACCCAGCCGACTGAAAAATCGGCCTACTCGTGCTGCACGGCCCCGGGGTTCGAGCGCAATATTTCGGCCCATCCGGAGCGGCGCCAATTGATCGTGGTCGGCATGGAGGCCCACATCTGCATCTCGCAGACGGTTTCCGGACTCCAGCGCTGGGGGTATCAGGTGTTTGTCCCGGCCGATGCCATCATCTCACGCAAGCCCGAGTGTAAGACCAACGTGTTGGGCCGTATGCGCAACGGTGGGATCCAGGTGTCGTGCGCCGAGTCGGTCGCCTTCGAGTGGATCGGCGACTCGACCAACGAACAGTTCCGCAGCGTGTGGTCGTTGTTCCGCAATCAGTGAGCTATCGCCGCGGGCCGGTTCGTTTGATCTATTGACAACAGTAGATTAAGAAATCGGTTCGCTGCGAGTCGTGTCCGTTTTCCGGTTCCGGGTAACGGCCCTGGCGCCCGCACCACCCCGAAAGATGAACGTGGCGGGCGCCTTGGCCGTTTCCCCACCCCTCCATCCCCCAATAGGGGCATGAGAATTGGACCGCGCTCCCGGCGCGACTTTTGCGGTAACGCTGGGGGTAACAAAACGGGCCTGCGCCGCCGCCGGTTTGCCCTTCGTGCGGCTGCGCGAGGCGGACGGTTATTTTGAGGCAGAGTTGGCGCAGCGTGTCCAGTTCGCCATCGACGCACTGCGCCCGCCAGCGCTAGCGCCCGCGCCGGCCCCGGCGCCGGAGGAGATCCAGCACAGCCTCTCGACGAGTCCCTTGACCACGATGACGAGCCGACGCTGCGGCGGCGGCGCTCTTGACTGCACCCCCGCCTTGCTGCGCCGCAGCATCCGGGGGGATAATCCGCCGCCTCTGAACTCCCGCTGACGCAGGGCCTTCCACCGATGAGCGATTCACCACAACTCTTGAGCGGCGACGAGGCGATTGCCTTAGCCGCGCTGCACGCCGGGGTGCGCCTGGGCACCGGCTATCCTGGCACCCCGTCCACTGAGATCCTGGAAACCTTCGACCGGCTTGGCGGGCGCGCCCAGTGGTCGCCCAATGAAAAGGTGGCCTTGGAGGTCGGGCTGGGCGCCGCCTTCGGTGGGGCGCGCACCCTGGTGACCATGAAGCATGTGGGTCTCAACGTGGCGGCGGACCCGCTGTTTACGGCCGCTTACACGGACCTGGTGGCGGGTCTGGTGGTGGTCTCGGCGGACGACCCGGGCATGGCCTCCAGCCAGAACGAGCAGGACAATCGGCACTATGCCCGCGCCGCCGCCGTGCCCATGCTGGAGCCGATGGACTCGCAGGAGGCCTACGACTTCACGCTGTTGGCCTTCGAGGTCTCCGAGCGTTGGCACCTGCCGGTGTTGTTGCGCATCACCACCCGGGTCTGTCACGCCAAGACGGTCGTGCGGCCGCAGAATGGCTTCCAGGCCGGGTCGCCGGTCGGCCCCGAGCCCGGTTTCCGGCGGGATATCCCGGCGCGGGTGATGATCCCGGCCTACGCCAAGCCGGCCCACCGCCGACTGCGTCAGAAGCTCGCCGAGATTGCTGCCTGGAACGACGCCGAGGGGCCCAATCGCATCTTCGCGGGCGGCTCCGAGTTGTGTCTCATCGCGACCGGCATCGCCGCCATGCATGCCCGGGAGGCGGCGCCCCAGGCGAGCCTGCTCACCATTGGGATGACCTATCCGCTGCCGCTGGAGACCATCCGCACCTTCGCGGAGTGCTGCGAGCGCGTGGTGGTGTTGGAGGAGGGGGACCCGGTGCTGGCGGACGCGCTCAAGGCGGCCGGCATCGCGGCCGAGGGCAAGCCGGAGCACTATCGCTACGGGGAGCTCAATGTCGCGCGGGTGCGCCGCATCTTGGCCGGGGACCTGAGCCCCGAGCCGGTGCCACCCAAGGGCAAGCCGCCGGAACTCTGTCAGGGGTGTTCCCATCGCGGGGTCTTCGAGGTCTTGCGGGACCTCAACTGCATCGTCGCCGGGGATATCGGTTGTTATACGCTCGGTGTCCTGCCGCCCTTCCAGGCCATGGATACCTGTGTCTGTATGGGGGCGAGCATCGGGGTCGGGCTGGGGCTGCGCCATGTCCTGCCGGAGGCGGAGGCGCGGCGGGTGGTGAGTGTCATCGGCGATTCCACCTTTGTCCACTCCGGGATCACCGGCCTGGCCGAGATGGTCTACAACCCGCCCGCCACCGGTCATGTCGTCCTGATCCTGGACAACGGCACCACCGCGATGACCGGGCAGCAGGAGCACCCAGGCACCGGCCGCACCCTGAGCCACGATCCGACCGGGCGTATCCACTTCGAGGACCTGGCCCGCGCCATGGGGGTGCAGAACGTCCATCTGGTGGATTTCCAGGCGGCGGAGGGTACCCTGGCGACGTTGCTAAAAGACCTGTTGGCCAAGTCGGAGACCTCGCTCGTGGTGACCCGTCAGCCCTGTGTCCTGGCGGCCCCCAAGATCCGCTTCTATGAAAAGGCCGCGGCCGACCGGTCGGCGACCGCCCCCGCTGCTGTCGTCGACGATTGAGGTCGAGCCCATGAATACAGTCCATAACGTGGTCATTGCCGGGCTCGGCGGTCAGGGGGTCATCAAGGCCTCCGACATCCTGGCCGACGCCGCCTTTCGCGCCGGGTACGATGTCAAGAAGAGCGAGCTGCACGGCATGAGCCAGCGCGGCGGCTCAGTGAGCAGCGACGTGCGCTTCGGGCCCCAGGTCTGGAGCCCCATGGTCCCCGCGGGGGAGGCGGATGCCCTGGTGGTCCTGGAGGAGACCCAGGTGGAGGTCAATCGTGGCGTATTGCGCCCTGACGGGGTGCTGATCGGCCCCGAGCTGCTCGATGCGGAGGCGCTGAAGAACAAGAAGAGCCTGAATGTGACCCTGCTGGGTGCGCTGTCGACTCAGTTGCCGATCGCGCAGGAGCACTGGCTCGCCGCCATCCATGCCAACCTGGCGCCCAAGCTCCATAAGCTCAACGAGCAATCCTTCTCGCTCGGCCGTGCGGCGGCCGAGCGAGTTGCTGCAAAGAATTAGCTGGAGGACAGTATCAGTGCAGACTGAGCTTTGGAACGATGCGGCGGGGGGCTTTCATCCCGCCAGCGCCCCGGACTTTCTACCCGCTGAGCGCTTAAAGGAGGTGCAACTGCGCCGCCTGCGCGCCGTGGTCAGCCGCGCCTATGAGCATGTGCCGCTGTTCCGTGAGCGGCTGGATGCGCGCGGTCTGACCCCCGAGGCCATCGGCGAGCTGGCTGACATCGCCAAGCTCCCGTTTACGATCAAAACGGACCTGCGCGATACCTATCCGTTCGGCCTCTTCGCGAGCCCGATGGGGGATATCGTGCGCCTGCACGCCTCCTCCGGGACCACCGGCAAGCCCATCGTGGTCGGCTATACGCGCGAGGACGTGGACGTGTGGGCCGAGGTGATGGCGCGCACCTTCGCCGCCTGCGGTCTGCACCGTGGCGACATCGTGCAGAACGCCTTCGGCTATGGGCTCTTCACCGGGGGCCTGGGCGCGCACTATGGCGCCGAGGCACTGGGGGCGACGGTCATCCCGGTCTCCGGCGGTAACACCGAGCGCCAGCTCATGGTGTTGCGCGATTTCGGCGTCTCCGCGCTGTGCTGCACCCCGAGCTATTTCGTCCACCTGATCGAGCGCGCCAAGGAGGCGGGCGTCGATCTCAAGGGCCTGCCGCTGCGCGTGGGCGTGTTCGGCGCCGAGCCCTGGTCGGACGCGATGCGCGCTCATATCGAGGCGAACACCGCGCTCAAGGCCTATGACATCTATGGGCTGTCGGAGATCACCGGCCCCGGGGTGGCCAGCGAGTGCGCGGCGCAAAACGGCCTACACGTCTTCGAGGACCACTTCTACCCGGAGATCATCGACCCCGAGACCGGGGCGAGCCTGCCGGACGGGGCGGAGGGCGAGCTGGTGCTGACGACGCTGAGCAAGAAGGCGATGCCCATGATCCGCTATCGCACCCGCGATATCACCCGGATCATCACCGCGCCCTGTGCCTGCGGGCGCACCCTGCGACGCATCGAGCGCATCGGGCGCCGCTCCGATGACATGATCATCATCCGCGGGGTCAACGTCTTCCCGTCCCAGGTGGAGGCCGCGCTGTTGCAGGTGGAGGGCGCCTTGCCCCATTACCGGATCATCCTGACACGCAAGAGCGGGCTGGATCAGATGGCGGTGGAGGTGGAGGTCACGCCCGAGGTCTTCAGCGATAAGGTTGGCGCGCTGGAGGCGGTACGCGCCCGCCTGGCCCAGGCCATCGAGCAGATCTGCGGTATTCGTGTCGACCTGCGGTTGGTGGAACCGCGCACCATCGAGCGCAGCGAGGGCAAGGCCAAGCGCGTCATCGACCAGCGTAATATTTGAGCAGGCGGATTATTTGTCCGCAAATGAACGCAAATTAACGCAAATGGGAATCGGGTAATCGCTTGTGATGGACCATCGTTGTCGCGTACAGGCTTGAGATCGCCCGACCGTTGCCAGTGACCAGGGGAATCTGACCGTGAAGCTACAGCAACTCTCGCTTTTTCTCGAGAACCGTCCCGGGCGCCTCGGCGCCCCGCTGGAGTCGATTGCCGCGGCGGGCATCAATCTGATGACCCTGTCGCTGGCGGATACCGCCCAGTTCGGCATCCTGCGCCTGATCGTGCGTGAGTGGGAGCTGGCCCGCCAGGTGCTGGAGCACGCCGGCTGGGTGGTGAACCTTACCGAGGTGGTGGCGGTGGATGTGCTCGACCGCCCCGGCGGTCTGGCCGAGGCACTCAAGGTCCTGGAGAGTGCGGGGCTCAATATCGAGTATCTGTATGCCTTCTCGCTGCGCCGCGGCGACAAGGCGATCCTGATCTTCCGCTTCGATGACCCGGACCAGGCCATCGTCGTGCTCAAGGCCGCCGGCCTGCATGTGGTGGATGCCGAGGAGCTCTTTAGCCACATTGCGGTAGGGGAGGGTGCAGCGGAAGCAATGAACGCAAATGAAGGCGAATAAGAAATAGGATTCGTCTGGCTCCCACGCTCCTGCGTGGGAGCAAGCGCTGGCGCTCCGCGTCCAGTGCGCAGACCGGACGCAGAGCGCCCGCATGGCATTCCCACGCAGGAGCGTGGGAACGAGAAACGCAAATAGAGCAGCGCCCTATGCCGAGTCCAGGCTTTGCCATCGAGAACCCCGTCTTCGACCCCGCGGAGACCCTGCCCCGCGCCGAGCTTGAGGCCCTGCAACTGGAGCGCCTGCGCGCCCTGGTCGAGCGGGTGGCACAGGTGCCGTTCTATCGCGACTATTTCACCCTGCACGACATCAATCGGCGCAGCATCCGCTGTCTGGACGATCTCCGGCGGCTGCCATTCACCACCAAGGATGACCTGCGTCGCCATCAGCCGCTGGGCTTCCTGGCGGTACCGCGTAAGGCGGTGGCGCGTATCCACGGTTCCTCCGGCACCACCGGCCGGCCCACCTTCGTTGCCTATACCGCGCAGGACCTCAAGACCTGGTCGGGACTCTGTGCCCGCTTCCTGGTGGCCGGGGGGCTCAAGCCCGAACACACGGTGCAGATTGCCTTCGGTTACGGGCTCTTCACCGGGGGCTTCGGGCTGCATTACGGGGTGGAGCGGGTCGGCGCGGCGGTGATCCCCGCCGCCTCCGGCAACACCCGCCGCCAGCTCGACATCATCCACGACCTGGCGCCCGAGGTGCTGATCTGCACCCCAAGCTATGCCCTGACCATCGCCGACGGCGCCCGCGAGCTGGGCATGGACCCGCGCTCCCTGCCCCTGCGCTTTGGCCATTTCGGCGGCGAGCCCTGGACCGAGGACATGCGCCGGGAGATCGAGGAGCAACTCGATATCGTGGCCTTCAACAACTACGGACTCTCCGAGATCATGGGGCCTGGCGTGAGCGGCGAGTGCGCCGCCCGCAACGGGATGCACCTGCAGGAAGACCACTTCCTGGTGGAGTGTCTCGACCCGCAGACCCTGGAGCCGGTCGCGGAGGGTGAGCCCGGTGAGTTGGTCATCACCACCCTGACCCGCGAGGCGGTGCCGATGGTCCGTTACCGCACCCGCGACATCGCCCGGCTCTATCGCGAGCCCTGTCCGTGCGGGCGCACCGGCATCCGCATGGGCCGCATCGCCGGGCGCAGCGACGACATGCTGATCATCCGCGGGGTCAACGTCTTCCCGTCCCAGATCGAGGAGGCCCTGTTGCGGGTGGAGGGCACCACGCCCCATTATCTGATCGAGGTGGACCGCCCGGGGACCCTGGACCAGGTGACGGTCAAGGTGGAGATCCGTCCCGAGTTGTTCTCCGACCGCATGGACCGGATGCAGGCCCTGCGCGAGCGCATCGCGCGCGAGATCCACACCGTGGCCGGCATCCGCGCGGAGGTGGACCTGGTGGAGCCGCGCCGCATCGAGCGCTTTGCCGGCAAGGCGAAGCGGGTGCTGGACCGGCGCAGTCTCTCGGACGGCAATTAGGAGACCCACATGACCGACTTCCTGCAATCGCTCCCGGGCCAGCGCTGGGCGGGGGTCGACCTGCTGGACTATAAGCCCAGCGGTAGCGCACCCTTCAAGGCCATCTCGCGCCAGGTGCTGATCGGCGACGACACCCTGGCCTGCGAGCTGCGCTATTTTGAGATCGCCGCGGGCGGGCATTCCACCCTGGAACGCCACGACCATGCCCACGGCGTATTGGTGCTCGCCGGGAGTGGCGCCTGTCTCGTGGGGGGTGAAATCCATCCGCTCGGCACGCACGATCTGGTGCGCATCCCGCCCTGGACCTGGCATCAATTCCGCGCCGACGCGGGCTCGCTGCTCGGCTTTCTCTGCATGGTCAACCGCAGCCGCGACCGTCCGGTGCTGCCCACCGAGTCGGACCTTGAGGGGCTGCGCGCGGACCCGGCGGTGGCCGCGTTTATCCGCACCTGATTTCCCCCTTCCGGGGCCGCTTTTCCCCCCGTAGGAGCTGCCCCCCGGCCGCGACAGTCCAGCGCGACCCCCTCAATCTGGTATGTTGTCGGTGACGCGCCGTCTCCGATTAGGCTAGGATGCGAGATCAAGAGCTGATTTCGCCAGCGCGCTGGGCCTCACTGCACCTATGACTTTATCGATCCCCACCACTGAGCTGCTCTGGTTGCTGCTGCCCTGGACCCTGGCCTTTGTCTTCCTGGGGCGCCTGCGTCCCTGTCCGCCGCTGCCGCGGCAATGCGCTACACCCAGGGTCTCGCTCATCGTCCCGGCCCGCAACGAAGAGGCCCGCCTGCCCCCCTTGCTGGCCTCGCTGCGGGTGCAGGACTACACCGACTTCGAGTTGATCGTCGTCGATGACGATTCCACTGACGGGACGGCCGCCCTGGCCCGGGCGGCCGCTGCGACGGTCTTGACCCTGACGGAACTCACCGACGGCTGGCTTGGCAAACCCCGGGCCTGCTGGCTGGGGGCGCACCGCGCCAGTGGCGAGCTGTTCGTGTTTCTGGATGCCGATACCGCGCTTGAACCAACCGGCCTGAGTCGGATTGTGGCCACCTATGCGCGCTACGGCGGACTGGTATCCATCCAGCCCTATCATCGGATGCATAAGGCCTACGAGCGGCTCTCGGCCTTCTTTTTCATCAGCATGATGGGCAGCATCCGGTCCTTCACCCTGGCGGGCGAGGCGATCGCGTCCAAGGGGAGTTTTGGCCCCTGCATCGTCTGCTCGCGCGAGGATTATTTCCGGACGGGTGGCCACCAACTGGTCCGCGCCGAGGTCGTCGACGACGTGGCATTGGCGCGCGAGATGGGGAGCCGCGGTTGCCGCGCGCACAACTTTATCGGCGAGGGTGTCATCTCGCTTCGCATGTACCCGCATGGCCTGCGGGACCTCTTCGATGGCTGGACCAAGAATCTGGCGCATGGTGCGATGCACACCGATCCCTTGATGCTCCTCATGATGGTCGCCTGGGTCGCGGGTGCGGTGACCGGGCTCAACGCCATCAATCATTGGCCGGCGCACGGGGTGTGCAACTGGGTCGTCGCCGGCCTGGTGGCCTATGTCGCCTACGCCGCCCAGATCTGGTGGCTACTGCGTCGGCTCGGCAACTACGGCGTCGCCACCGCCGTGACCTACCCCCTGTCCCTGCTGTTCTTCTTCACGGTCCTGCTGCGCTCGCTGTATCTCACCCTGGTGCGCAACAGCGTGCGCTGGAAGGGCCGCTCGATCCCGGTGCGTGCGCCGTTCTGAGGCACTCAGGGCCCGCTTAAGCCGGATACGATTGTAGCGTTGCACCATGATGCAAGGACCATTGCCCAGCGCCCCGAAGAACACCATGAACACCGCAATTGGCCAGGGGGTCCAGAGGGAAAAGGTGAGCGCCAGCCCCCAGGTCAGCCAATGGGAGAACTCCGCCCGGGAGGCCTCAATGACGAACAGTCTGAAATAGTCGGGGTCATTGGACTGCAACTGGCGTTTGGGGAAACCGCCGGGGCAGAAGGCACCCGCCTCGGGGATATGGTCCTTCCACCAGCGAATGCCCAAGCGCTCGTAGAGTCGACCGTTGCGTTCCCAGCCATAGCTGCGGTTGACGAATGGAAGCTGCGCGATGCGCCGGGTCGGCACCTGTTGGGCGAGGGTGCCGGCGCCGAGATGGAAGCAGGCCCAGAGGACCGAATAGAGTGCGATGATTTCCAACCGACCTCCTCAACACCCTGATTCCAGTGCGGCGTTGTGATGGATGTTCCCCCGGGAAGCGGCCTGCGGTCGCGTCCATGGGGAGTGCGGGACTTTCACCGAGCATGATACCGCCGTTCTGGGGCCGCACCACGTGCCCAGCAGTTCCACTGCCGTGCTCTTGCCGCAGCCGCTCTCCCCGGTGTGCAGTGTCAGTGAGTCGACCGCACCCGGAAGCCCTGGTCGCCGCTGCCGCGGGTGTGGCTCAGGTCGGCGCAGTCCAGTGGCATTGTCAGTGGATGACCTCGTCGATGCTCGCGGCGACCAGTGCGCGGTCCAGCCACTCCAGCTCGTAGACTATCGCCGTCCGCCTTGCGGCCGCGCCCCCGCCAGCGCCTCAAACCCGGAGATGACATCGAACAGTTCCTCGTCGATTCCGCTCTGGCGCAGGCGGTGGAAGGTGCCGTTCAGCGCCTCGAGCAGTTCGTCGATATTCTTGTCGGCCCGTTGCATGGCCGCCAGGCGGCTGGCGTTCTCGCTCGCCAGCGATTCGGCGCAGGCGCGAAAGAGTGAGACAAAGAGATATTCGCGGACGAGGGCCCGTACCGTTGCGGCCTCGTTGCCCATGACCTCGGGCAGGTTCTTGGTCGGCCAGGGCCGGTCCGCCAATTGGCGATACCAGTCCGCGTCCAGCGGCAGCAATTGCTGACCGACCGGCGTATAGACCGCACCCGAACCGGGGCGGTTGTAGAACAGATGCAACTGTGCGTTCCCATGGTCGCGCACCTCGCTCTCCATGAGGACTTGTCCAATGAGCCCGGTAATGGCGGCGACCGAGCCCGGGACGGCGAAGAGCCCCAGCGGCGGCAGGCCGGCATCCGCCAGGCGCGCATGGACGCGCTCACCGACGGCCCAGACCCGCGGGCGGTCGGTCAGCGCCCGCAACGACTTGACCGCATGGTCGGCGATCAACTCATTGAACTGCCCCACCAATCCCTGGTCCGAGCCGAATACGATAGCGCCGATGCCCCCCGTATCCGGGGCGCCGGACGCGTCCTGCATGGCGGTCGGGATCTCGATTCCGCGGAAACACACGCTCAATCCTAAGTCGACGGTGCGGGCGTAGTCCGCCAAGGCGAGCACCGCCTGTTCGTATTGGCCGATGTTGGAGGCGGCCAGCGTCTTCATGGTGCGGACGACCGATTGAAGATCGCCCGCACCCTTGATCTTGCGGCGCAGACTGGCGGTGGTGTCGCTCATGACCCCTGGGTCAATCCTGGTCGGCGGCGATGAACAAGATGGGCGGTGTGGCGAGTGACTCACGGACCCGTGCCAGCCGCTCGCCCAGGCGCTCCCGGTCGTGCGGGGAGGCCACGGTGCGCTCGGCCGTCTCGCCAATCTGTTCCGCTGTTTGCTGGAGTTCGCAGCGCCGGTGTGGGTCGGTGGTGCGGGTGGCGATGGTCTCCAGTGCGCCGAGCATCCGCAACAGGACGCCGACATTGCCCCCGGCATTCTGGCGAATCTGGTCAAAGGCCTCGGCCAACAGGCCCCCGAAGCTCGGGCCGCGGGCGATCACACGCAACTCACCCTCGTCCAGGCCAGGGGCCGCCGCGATGCGGCGCGGCGCCAGCCGGACCAGGATGGCGGTCAGATAATCCACGCACATGATCGCGGTGGTGGTGTCGTTGACGCCGGGTGAGAGTGCCTTCATGGCGATATCGACGATCTGCCGGACGCCGAATGCGGCATCCTGTTCGACCGTGCGCTGACGCCCGATCACATAGAGCGCATTCAGCTTCGCGGTGATCGCCTCCTTGAGACTCTCGGTCGCGATGGCCGAGACCAGCGGTGTACCAGCGACCACAAAGTCCCCGATGCCGCGCTCCATCCGCAGGATGGTCGCGTGCGCACGGGCCAGCGTGAGGAGTTGCTCCGACTCGATCGTCTCAATGTAACCGGTCTTCTGGGCCGGAATGGCCAACCACGGCTGCATGGCGAGCGCCCGCCCGTACTGGTCGTCCGAACCCGCGTCTGGGTTGTCGCCCAGCGCTTCGGGAAACAGGTGATCGACGGCGGCCAGGGTCTCGCGGGCGACCGAGGCCGTGATGCTCGAGGCCTGGATCGAGGTGGAGACATAATGAATGAAATAGATCAGCACCCCGATGCCGACGAAGGCCAGAATCAAGGCGCCCAGCACCGCCAGCGTCGGGACAAACCCCCCTTCATCGCCGCCGCGAATCGTCCGCAACACCACCAGACAGTAGGCGAAGATGCCGACGAAGGTCCCGAGAACGGATTGGTTGATGTGGTCGCTCATAAAGTTACGAATGACCCGCGAGGTATACTGACTGGAGGTCAGGGCGATGGCCACCAGGGTAATGGAGAAGACCACCCCGGCCACCGTGACCATTGAGCCTCCGACCGCGGAGAGCAGACCGCGGGCGCCGTCGGCCCCGGCGCCGAAGAGCAATGGCCAGCGCTCGGCGAGATTCGACTCAAAATGGAAGTCAAGGGTGATCAGGAGGGCGGCGAGCGCCACCGCGTCCAGCACGATGAGGGCCGGCAGGAACCAGAAGCTGGCGCGTGTTTCCTGCCACCAAAAGGCGAGTTTCATGATGCTGCTCCGTTTGAAGGAAAGTGTGCGGCGAGCGCCCGCTGGGCCAGTTCGACGATCAGTTGCCGATCGCCGTCGCTCAAGGTGTCGGCGCTCGCCAGGCGCTCGGTCAATGCGCCTGGCATGTCGGCCGCGGCCTCTATTACGGCCTGTTCCGCCGCGGGCATCCGCTCCAGCGGTATGGCATCGAAGAGTCCCGTGGTCAGGGCCAGCAGGATGGCGATTTGCGCCGGGACCGACACCGGAGCCAATTCAGACTGTTTGAGACAGGCGCGGATACGTTGGCCATGCCCGATGATGGCGCGGGTCTTTTCATCCACCCGGGCGCCGAACCGGGCAAAGGTCTCCAACTCCTCAAACTGGGCATAGCTGAGCTTGAGGTCGCCTGCCACTGCACGATAGGCGGCCAACTGGGCCTTGCCGCCGACGCGCGAGACCGATTGGCCGACATCGACCGCCGGCAGCACACCGAGTTCAAAGAGCGAGGGCGAGAGATAGACCTGCCCGTCGGTAATCGAGATCAGATTGGTCGGGATATAGGCGGACATATTCTCCGCCTCGGTCTCGATGATCGGTAGCGCCGTCAGCGACCCGCCCCCGCGTTCCTGTCGCAGGTGGGTGGCCCGTTCCAGCAGGCGCGAGTGGATATAAAAGATATCGCCGGGAAAGGCCTCGCGGCCCGGCGGCCGGCGCAGCAACAGCGACAGTTCGCGATAGGCGCGGGCGTGATGGGTGAGGTCGTCATAGACAATGAGCACGTCGCGTCTGCGCTCCATGAAGTGCTCGGCGATGCTGGTGGCGGCATAGGGTGCGATATAGGCAAGCCCAGGTGCGTCATTGCCCTCGGTGACGACTACCACGGTATAGTCCATGGCGCCGTGCTCGCGCAGCGTGGCCACGGCCTTGGCGGTGGCGGAGGCCCGCTGACCGATGGCACAATAGACGCAGAACACCTCCTTGCCGCGTTGGTTGAGGATGCTGTCGATGGCGATGGCGGTCTTGCCGGTCTGCCGGTCGCCGAGGATCAGCTCGCGTTGGCCGCGCCCGATGGGAATGAGTGCATCGATGACCTTGAGCCCGGTCTGGAGCGGAACCGTCACCGGCGCGCGGTCCATGATCGGCGCCGCCGGGCGTTCGATCGGCAGGCGCTCGCTGCTGGCGACCGGTCCCTCCCCATCGAGCGGCCGGCCGAGCGGGTCGATGACCCGGCCGAGCAGGCCATCGCCGACCGCCACGTCCATCACCCGGCCGGTACGCTCGACCGTATCGCCCGCCTGCAACTTCCAGTAATCGCCGAGCAGGACCACACCGATCTCGTCCGCATCCAGATTGAAGGCGATGCCGAAGACCCCGCCGGGGAAGGCGAGCAGTTCCTCGAATCCCACGTCGCCGAGACCGGTCACCTTGGCGATGCCGGTGGAGACCGTCGCGATGGTGCCCACCTCATGCGGCACCATTGCTGGCGCGAATGACTCGCGCGTCTCACCGATGGCGGCGAAGGCGCGGTCGAAGACCGACTGCAACGAGTTCGGTGCCTCGCTCATGGGGCTGGGGTCGATGCCGGTGCAGTGGCGGGCGTGGCGGCGGGCTGGCCCTTTGCATTCAACAACTCGCCGACACCCTGTTCCAATGATGCGAGGTAATCCGCGATATCCCAGGCAATCTTTTGTCCGTTCGCGGTCAGTTCGATCCCGCCGAGCAACTCCGGCGTGGTCTCAAAGCGGATCTTTGGCGGCACCCCGAAGGTGCTGTGAATGGCCTGCGTCAGCGCTGCGCGCGCGCTTTCGCGCAACTCGAAGGCGCTGCGTATGCAGGCGGGGTCGGACGCTGTTGTTAGCGCATCGGCGAAGACGCTGAGTGCCGCGACATCCATGGCCGAGAGGCGGCTGATGAATCGTTGCACC
This sequence comes from uncultured Thiodictyon sp., assembly GCF_903946935.1. Lineage (GTDB taxonomy): Bacteria > Pseudomonadota > Gammaproteobacteria > Chromatiales > Chromatiaceae > Thiodictyon. The sequence goes on along the minus strand of NZ_CAJAXH010000210.1, from coordinate 12,894 downwards.
ATCCGCTCCTCCAGATCGGCCCCGGCGAGATCGCTCAGTGCCTTGCGTGCGATCAAAAAGACCTCGTGCTGGGTGCGTAGCAGGATGGCTTGATTGAGTTGTTTGGCCTCGCTGCGCAGTGACTCCGCGCGCTGGGCCGCGAGTGCGTCGGCCGCCTGCCGGGCCTCACCGAGGAGGCGCTGGCGTTCGGTCTTCGCCTCGTCCACGGCCTGGCTGAATAGCGTGGCGCGTTGCTCATCGAACGCCTGGTTCTTGTGCTCAAACGACTCGCGCTCCGTTTGGGCGGCGGCCTGCTTGGCGGCGGCGTCCGCGAGTTCGGCGGCGATCCGCCGCTCTCGCTCATCGATGGCGTGGAGGATGGGCTGGTATAAAAAACGCTTCAGCAACCAGACCAGGACCAGAAAATTGATCGCCTGAGCGCCGACGGTGAACCAGTCGATAAGCATGGCCTAGTTCCCGGCGGCGTGGGCGATTGCTAGGTTCCAGAAGGGGTTGGCGAAGATGAGTATCATCGAGACCACGAAGCAATAGATGGCCGTGGACTCGATCATGGCGAGCCCGACGAAGAGGGTGCGGGTAATGGTGGCAGATGCGTCGGGTTGTTGGGCCAGCGCGGTGAGCGCCGTGGCGACCGCCCGGCCCTCGGCCAGTGCCGGCCCCATGGTGCCGAAGCCGGTGGTGAGGCCGGCCATGACGATCGAGGTGACTGCAATAATGCTCAAGGCGTCCATGATGGGTCCTCGGGTGGCTGGTGGATACGCTCAGGCAGGCAGCGCCGCTTCGGGTTCTGGCGTGCGCGTGCGCGTGCGGGTCGCGGCGGCGATATACACGGCCGCCAGGATGCTGAAGATGTAGGCCTGTACCATGCCGGTGAGCAGGCCGAGCACCGTCATGAGGATCGGAAACAGGAAGGGCGTAATGGTGATCAGGATGGCGATGATCATCGCCCCGCTCATCATATTGCCGAACAGTCGCACCGCCAGTGCCAGGGTCCGCGTGACCTCGCTGATGATATTGAAGGGCAGCATCAGGAAGGTCGGCTCCAGATAGGACTTGAGATAGCCGGCGAGACCCTGGTCTGCAATGCCGAAGGCGGGTACGGCGACCAGGACGCAGAGCGCGAGCGCGGTCGTGGTGGAGAGCGAACCGGTAGGCGGCTCATAGCCGGGAATGATGGTGGCCAGGGTGGCGGCGGCAACGAACAGGAACAGGGTGCCGAGAAAGGGGAGATAGGTGCGCGGTTGCGCCAGCCCGACCTCGGCGATCTGCGTCTCGATGCCGGTCACGACGATCTCCAGCAGGTTCTGCCAGCGCGAGCGCGTCAAACCGGTGGCGAGCCGCCGGGTGATGAGTTTGGAGCCGATGACCAGCACCGCCATCAAGCCCCAAGTGAACACAATGGTGCCATTGAGCGTGATAAACCCGTATTGCCAGAAGATCATTTCATCAGGGCTCAGGTGCATGACTGACCTCCGTCGCGGTAGCGGATGGGCCGGTCAGCCGGATCAGGATCAGGCGGGCGATGAGGAAGCCGAGCAGACAGGCAACGAGTCGTTCCCACTGACCGTCGCCGACGCGATAAAACCCGGCGAGGACGATCCCCGTGCGTAACACCAGGCTGCCCAGCAGCCAGCGTGCCGGTGTTGGCGATGACAGGCACTGGCGTAGTGTCCACCAGAGTCCGCCGAAGAACAGTGCGCCGAGCAGCAGACCGGCCAGCAGCGCCGGGGCCAGTGGCAACAGTTCATTCATCGCCATCCCTCTGCTCATCGCGCATGGCCCGCTCCTCCTTGGTGACCCAGTGCCAGGCATTGAAACAGCCGAGCGTCAGTCCTGCGACCAATAGCGCCAGCGTCCAGGAATGGCCGCCCGGGTAGTGTTCGTCGATCCACAGCCCGATTGCGGTGCCGAGCAGGGTCGGCACGACCACCGACCAGCCGATCAGTCCCATCATGCCGAGGCCGAACCAGACCCCAGGTGTGGGGTTGCGTCGTGCCTTGAGCTTGAGTGCGGCCTTGGCACCGACCTGTCCGGCCAGGTCAGACCCGGGGTCGCTGGGGCGGGGGGCATCATTCATGTTGAAAACTCATGAAACGCCGAAGAAAACCGGTTTCCAGGCTCGCCATGACCGAGCGCAGGCTCTGCTCCTGCGCATCCAGGGTCAGGAACTCCTGCTCGATCGCCGTACGCAATTGGCCCAGGTCCGTGCCGCCGATCGCCCGGCGCACTGAGACGAGCACCCTCTGGCCGGTCTTGACCAGCACCCCCTCGTCCACGGCCAGACAGACCTCGCCATCCGCCGCGGTCTCATAGACCAGTATCCCGGGGGTGAGTGCCGCGACACAATCGAGCCGATGCGGCAACAGCCCGAATGCACCTTGGCGCGTCTGTGCCACGATACGCGATACACCGGCCTTATCGGCAAAGACCTGGAATGGCAGGAGCACCTTCAGATTCATGCTGCCTTCTCCTTCTCCTTCGCCTTCTCCTTCGCCTCATCCACGGTCCCGATCATATAGAGCGCACCCTCCGGGACATCCTTGAATTCATCGTGCAGGATACGTTCGCAGCCGCCCAAAGCATCCTCGAGGCTGACCAGCTTGCCGGCCAGGCCGGTAAATTGTTCGGTGGTAAAAAAGGGCTGGGTGAGAAAGCGCTCCAGCCGGCGCGCGCGGGCGACCAGGTTGCGGTCGTCGGGCGAGAGTTGTTCCAGGCCCAGCATGGCGATGATGTCCTTGAGTTCGGCGTATTGCGCCAGGGTTTGCCTGACCGCGCGCGCCAGGGTGTAATGGCGCTCGCCGACGATACCCGGTGTGGCCATCTTGGAGCTGGATTGCAGGGGGTCGATGGCCGGGAACAGGCCCTCGCTGGCCCGTTTGCGCGACAGCACGATGGAGGCCGACAAATGCGAAAAGGTATGCACCGCCGCGGGATCGGTAAAGTCGTCCGCCGGGACATAGACCGCCTGGATCGAGGTGATGGCGCCGGTATCGGTATTGGCGATACGCTCCTCCAGCCCCGACAGTTCGGTGCCCATGGTCGGTTGATAGCCCAGGCGTGAGGGCATCTGGCCCATCAGCCCCGAGACCTCCATGCCGGCCTGGATGAAGCGGAAGATATTGTCGATGAGCAGCAAGACATCGCGATGCTCGTCGTCACGAAAATACTCGGCCATTGTCAGTGCGGCATGGCCGACGCGGAAGCGGCTGCCCGGTGGCTCATTCATCTGGCCGAAGATCATCACCATGTTCGGTAAGACACCGGCCTCCTTCATCTCGCGATACAGTTCCTCACCCTCGCGACAGCGCTCGCCGATACCGCAAAAGAGGCTGACGCCGGATTGGTGCCCGATCATGTTGTGGATCATCTCGGTCAGCAGCACCGTCTTGCCCACGCCCGCCCCGCCGAATAACCCGGCCTTGCCGCCGCGCTCCAGGGGCATCAATACATCGATGACCTTGATGCCAGTTTCAAAGACCTCCGACTTGGTGGAGCGGCGCGCCAGCGGTGGCGGGGCGTTGTGTACCGAGCGCCAGATGATGTCAGTCGGCGCCGGCTGGCGGTCGATGGCGTGGCCGAAGACATCGAACATCCGCCCCAGGATCCCCTTGCCCACCGGCGCCTTGAGTGGGCCGCCGGTGTCCGCCACGCCCATGCCGCGGGCGAGCCCCTGGGTTGGGGTCAGGGCGATCCCGCGGACATGGCGCGCATCCAGTTGGGTCAGCACCTCGATGACGATGGCCTGGGTGCTGCTGGCGCGCAGCAGTGAGTAGATCGGCGGCAGGTCTTCATCGAAGCGGATATCCACGACACTGCCGCGCACCGCAACGACCGTGCCGCGCCGCCGCTCGGCTGGCGTGAGTGCTTGATCTGACACGCGTTAAGCCGCGGGTTCGTCCAGCCATGCACGCGCCTGGGCGGCCTCGGCGTGATCGAAATAGCGCACCGCCGCCTTGGTGAACGGCTTGCAGAAGATCGCCATGCCATGTTGCCACCGCGTTTCCCCGACCATGGCCAGTCGTTCGATGTCGGCGAAGTGGTGTGCTCCGAACTTGGCGTCTTCCCACATGGCACTGGCCTCCCAACCATGGAAATCGGTCATGTCGAACAGCAGGCGCAAAGGGCCGTGTACTCGCACCAGTCGCTCGAACTCAGGCACAAACTGCTCATAATCGGCCTTGACCAGCTTACCGCTGATCTGTAAGACCAGCACCTTACCGCCGTTTTCTTCTGTGAGTTGAATGGACATGGAGGCCTCCTGACGCGGTGGGTTGAGGAGCGCGCTGAGGCGCGGGGCAGACACCGCCCGGGGGCTGGTGGGCCGTCGCCACAGCAATGTTGGCAGTATAGGAGAAACCGGCAGACCCGTTGGCGCGAATAACCTTTATTAAGTCATTTTTATCGTGTCTGGCTGGGTGATCCTCCCCTTGCCACCCCGGCACGGTAAGTGCTGCGCCGCGCAGCGGTCTGTTCGCCGCGCCACATAGACCCAGCGACCCGCCCCGGACTCAGAGTCGCGTGGGCACGGTCCGGCGGATCACCTGCCCGATCGTCAGCCCCTGCCCGAGGATCGAGAAGACGACGATGCAATAGGTCAACGCAAGCACGACGTCGCGCCCCGGGCCGAGCGGCAGCGACAGGGCCAGAGCCACTGAGATGCCGCCGCGCAGGCCACCCCAGGTCAACACCCACCCGGAGCCCTTGGGCAGCTTGAACACCCCGGGGAGCAAGGCCACCGGGAGGCCGACCGTGAGTCCGCGCGCCGCCAGGGTCACGCCCATGGCCAGCACCGCGGCGGCCAGGATGTTCAGCGAGAAGGTCACCAGCAGGACCTCCATGCCGATCAGTAGGAACAGCACGGCGTTCAGGATCTCGTCGATCAACTCCCAGAACAGGTCGACATAGTGTCGCGTGGTGTCCGACATGGCCAGCGCCCGCCCGCCGTTGCCGATCATCAGCCCGACCACCACCATCGCCAGGGGGCCGGACACGTGCAGCCGGTGGGCCAGCGTATAGCCGCCCGTCACGGCCGCCAGGGTGATCAACACCTCGACCTGATAGCTGTCCATGCTCTTGAGTAGCAGGAAGGTGAGATAGCCGAGCGCCAGACCGAACAGCAGGCCGCCCCCCGCCTCACGCAGCAGCAACAGTAGCCCCTCGCTCGGGGTCGGGGCGGCGCCGCTCGCCAGCATGCCGAGCAACAGTGAGAAGATCACGACCCCGACACCGTCGTTGAACAGCGACTCGCCGGCGATTACCAACTCCAGATGTTTGGGTGCGCCGGCCGTCTTGAGGATACCCATGACCGCGATCGGGTCCGTGGGCGAGATGAGCGCGCCGAACAACAGACATTCGATCAGCCCCAGGTCCAGGCCCACCCAGGACAGGGCATACCAGGTCCCGAAGCCGACCGCTAGCGTCGACAGCAGCGTGGAGAGCCCCGCCAACAGGGCGACCTGCCAGCGGTAGGCCCGCAGCTCAGTCAAGTCGACGTGTAAGGCGCCGGCGAACAGCAGCAGCGACAACATGCCCTGCATCAGGGTGTTGGAGAAGTCGATGGAGCGTAGCAGCGATTCCTCGTACTGCCGTAACCCGAAGGCGACCCCGGCCGCGTCCAGGCCGATCAGTGCCAGGGACAGCAACAGCGCGGCGGCCATCACGCCGATGGTGATCGGCAGGCGGATGAAGCGCTGGTTCAGGTAGGCCAGCAGGGCGGTCAGGACGAGGCAGGCAGAGGCGATTTCAAACATGGGCAGGCCAGTGCGTGGGTGAGCGGTCCTGAATTGTATCCGAGCACGACTAGCCGCGGAGCCGGTTGCTCAAGGTTCAAAGACAAAGCCCACGCCGTAAATCGAGCGGATGAGCTCGCGCTCGGGCTGTGCCTGTGCCAGTTTTTTGCGCAGGTTTTTCATGTGGCTGTCCACCGCCCGCTCGCTGACCCTCGGTGCGCGCCAGCATGTCTGCCATCGCGTTGAAATCCTCGGCCAGTTCGCTGAGTTCGTCGGACCCGCGCACCTGGATGCGCGCGGCCGGGCGGCCCTGCGCAATGGCGCGTGCGCCGCTCGCCAGGGCCTGGATCGGGCTCAGGAATTGCCGTGCCAGCAGCCAGGCGGCGGCCAGCGACAGGAGCAACACCGCCAGGCTGGACGGCCACAGGTCGCGTGACTGGGTGGCCAGGAAGGCGGCATCGCGCGCCGCCTCGGTCTGCGGCGCGAGCAACACCAGGGCCCCGACGCTTTGCCCCCGATAGCGGATGGGGCGGCTCGCCGCGAGTCTGGCCGGCCGCGGGTTGCCGGCCAGCACCCGGCCGTCGGCGTCGCGCAGCGAGAGCCGCGGCTGGATCTCGAAGAGGTTGCCGGGGCCGCGGCCATCGGCGAAGGGGGGCGGCGGACGGCCATCGAGCCCAGGCGGGCCGAAGGGTGGCGGCGGTCGGCCAGCGAGTCCAGGCGGACCTGGGAAGCCCGGCGGGTCATCCTCCGATCCGAGCGGCAGGTCATCGCCAGCGGCCTTGCCGATCGTTAGCGGTCGGCGCGCGTCGGGCCCGGGAGGGGCGGGGGGGCCGCCAAGGAGGCGGTCCAATGAATCGCCGTTCGCTGCTGCAAAGGTCCAACTGCCGTTGCGCGCATAGGCATCCTCGATCCGCGTCACCAGCCAGTCGAGTTGACCGATCTGGGTCTCCACGATGTACAGGCAGAAGCCCTGTTGCAGGTTCCAGTACCGACAGGCGATGCCGGCCGCGTTGCTCCCAGAGACCGCGGCCGGCATCCCACCGCCGCTCGTAGCGACTCTCGAGGTTGCGGCCCAATGGGTGACGCAACCGCAGACGCACCCGCTGCCAGGCGCTCGGTGCCAGCCAGTCGAGCGCGGGCGCATCTTGCCAGTGACAGCCCGGCTCGATCAGCGGGGTGAGTCCGAAGGCCAGCGCGAAGGCATCGCCGACCGGGTCCGCCGCGCTGCCGCGTGCGGTCACCGCGAACAGCAGATCGGTGTGGCAGGCCGTGAGGCGCGCACCGCGATCCGAGACCAGCGTCGTCTCCCCGAGCAGGCCAATCTGTAAAGTCCAGCGCGTCGCGCCAGGGGCCGCAGTGGGTGAGTGCGCCATCCATCGATTGGGAGACCTCCATGCACCCAACAAAGGGCGGACGCAGCGCAATGCTCGTACGCTCCACACCGCGTGCCTGTTCCAGCCGCCAGCGGCTGGCACTGGCCTCCGGCGTGGCCGGGGCGGGTAGCCAGAAACGTGACCAGAAGGCGCCGTGCTCCGGGCGTAAGGCGGCGCGAACCAGCCAGACGGCGAGCAGGAAGGGGGCGGAGAGCGGTGGCAGGCCGATCGGCCAGAGGACCCACCACAGCGCGACCGAAAAGGTGGTGGCGGCGACCACGGCGCCCGCCGTCACGGCCAGGCTGCGCGCGCTCACCGCCGTGTGGATGGCAAAGCCCGCCAACACCGGCGAGACGAGCAGCACGGCCGCGAGCACCAGGACGCCCGAGAGCGGATTGTCGACATAGAACAGTGCGCCCAGCGTGGACAGTGCGCTCGTGAGGGGCCGTTCGATCCAGGCCGGGTAGAGCCAGGGTGCGGGCGTTGCGCGCCCGGCAATCCCCAGCGCCTTGGCCGCCGGCAGCAGGGTCCACAGGGTGCAGAGAAAGGGCGCGCCCAGGAGCGGCAGTTCGCGGGTCTGGCGCAGCAGCGGGCCGAGCGCCGAGGCCAGCGGCACGACCAGCGCGCCGCCCAGCACGGCCAGGACGACGAGCCGGCCGGTACCCGCATAAAAGGCGCCGAGCACCAGACCGACATAGATCGCGTTCAGGATCTCCGCCTCGCCGGCGTGCGCCAGCAGGCGCACCCAGGCGCGCATCCCCACCGCCGCCAGCCCGGCCGCGAGCCCCATCAGACCGATCGCGGGATCGAGCAGGTTGGCGCCCAGCACCAGGGCCCCCACGCCCGGCCCCTGCGCCAGAAACAGGGTGCCATAGGCGAGCAGCAGCCGGTGTATGAAATCGCGAATCAGCCCCAGGGTTTCCATGTCAGCTGGCCCGGCGTAGCGCGATCGGATTGGACGGTGGTGCCGTCCCCTCGGCGCCCGTGTTGCCGAGGCGTGCCGGCAGCAAATCGTGTTCGCACACGCTGTCGATGTCCTCGGCGCGCCGAATCACGCTCACCTGCTGCCCCGGGTGGATCATCACCACCGCTGGCCGATACTCGATGAACTGCAACCATTGGGTATTGTTGTAGGCGCCGACCGGTGAGATCACCAGTTGGTCGCCCGGCACCAGCGGCGGTAGCTGGACCGAGGCGCGCACCACGTCGATGTTCATGCACAGCGGGCCATAGAGCACCGTCTCGCGCGGCTCGCCACGCGCCGGTGCGGCCAGTGACACCTGATGGTTGTACCAGAAGGCGGTGAACAGCAGGTTGATCCCAGCATCCAGCATGACCGCCGGGGCGCCGCCCGGCAACGGTTTGCGCCCGACCACCGAGGCGATCAGGACCTGGGCGTCGTCGATCACGGCGCGTCCGCTCTCGAAGATCAGCCGCGGGCGGGCCGCGCCGCGCTCCAGGCGATAGGCCGTGCCGTCGAGAAAGGCCGTGCAGATCGCCTCGGCGTATTCGTCCAGATCCGGCACCGCCTGCTCGGGCGGCAGATAGGTCCCGTGCAGTGTGTTGCGCGAGGGCAGGCCGCCGCCGATGTCGATATAATCGAGCCGTGTATCGTCGACGGTTTCGATCTCCTGCATCAGGGTGCAGAGTATCTTGACCTGGGCGGCGTAGGCGCGCGGGTCGAGGATGAAGGTGCCGATGTGGCTGTGAAGCCCGACCAGTCGCAGGTGCGGGCTGGCCGTGACGGCGGCGATGGCCGCGTGCGCCTGGCCGGATTCGAGATTGAAGCCAAACCGGCTCCAGGGCTCGGTAAAGCCGGTGTCGAAGTTCAGACGCAGGGCGATCGGCGCCGGCACACCACGGTCGCGGGCGATCGACTCGATCGTCGCCAGTTCGTCGAGGTGATCGACATGCATATGCGCACCCTCGGCGAGCGCGCGCTCTAGGATGGGCCGCGGCTTGTGCGGCCCGTTGAAAATGATGCGCTCGCCGGGGACCCCCAGGCGGCGCGCCTTCTCATATTCAAAGTGCGACACCACCTCGGCCCAGGACCCCTCCTGGTGCAGGACCTGGCAGATCGCGCTCACGTGCTGACGGCGGCGATTTCCGCCACTGGTACGATGATCTCGCGCGCATGCCGGATGAAGGTGACACCGGGGCGGGGTGCGGCCAGCGGCAGGGCCGCGGGGGCGACCCCCTGTTGCAGGGCGAGCAGTGCGGCCGGCAGGTTGCGGCCGACCCCGTGCGAGAGATAGACCCAGGCCGGGAAGCGCGGATTGATCTCGATCAGGTGTAGGGTGCTGGCGTCATCGCGCAGCAGTTCCAGTTCCAGCGGTCCATTCCATTTGAGCGCGTGCATCAGCCGCTCGCCGACCGCCAGCAGTTCCTGATCGTCGATCGCCACCCCGGCCCAGGCCTTGCCCTTGTCGGCGAGCGCCTGCTTGCGCATCATCACCGGGGCGATCAGGGCGCCGCTGCCATCCCCCAGCGCGGTCAGATTGACCTCCTCACCGACGACATGGGCCTGGACCAGCACCGGGTAACCCCAGGTGCGCGCGATCTGCTCGAAGCGGTACGCGGCCTCGGTCGGGTCCTCCACGACATAGGCGTCGTAGAAGACGCCCTTGACCACCAGGGGATAGGTCCAGCCCCCTTCCTGCTCGTCGGTGCAGTGCTCGAAGAACTGGGCCGAACCGATCGGGCGCACCCTGGGGGTGGCCACGCCGGCCTGGGCGCACAGCGCCGGGAGCCGATCCTTGTCGCGGCTGCGCAGTTGCGTGCGCGTCGGCAGGCGCATCCGCACGCCCCGTTTGGCCAGCGTGGGTTGCAGGGCGATGAAGTTGGGCAGCTCGGCATCCAGGCTGGGGATGATCACGTCGATGCGCTCCCGGCGCAGGACCTCCTCCAGGCGTTCCAGCAAGGCCTCGGCGCCGCCGGAGGGAAACGGCAGCAGGTAGCCGCCTTCTTACGTGGGTTATGGCGGTTCGCGATCGCGCAGCGATATGATCAACGCTGGCATCTCTTTCGACGCAGAATATCAGGATCGCGGCGGCCTGGCCGGTGGGTCGACCTACACCCGGCTCAATTACAAGGGCGGCATTGCCGCACTCGACCAGGCGGCCGAGTTTGTCTCCGGGCGGCTCAATTTCACGCCTGACCTCTTGCCGGGGCGTGTGACGCTGCGTCTGGACGGTCATCAAATCAACAACAACGACGCCACCAACGAGAGCGATGATGTTCAGGTCGTGGCACCGCAGGTGTCCTTTCTGAGCCATGGCAAGCGCGTCTACCTGGACTTGGGCTACGCCTACAGTGCTTACGGTCAAAGCCGAATTGGCAATGGCTCACTGCGTGTGGAGCAATGGACTCCGACCCTGGGTCTGGGCTTCAATCATCCAGATCACCCTCCGGGTGATTGGCGCAACGCTGATAACGCACTGAAAAACCTTGGCGAGCTTGGCGCCTTGGCGTGACAACTGCTCTTTCTGGGATTATGGCTTGGCGCGTGGGGGTGGGGTGCTGTCCTGCGGTGCGGCGAGCCAGAAGGGGCGGGCGACGCCCGCGCGGTAGGCAGCCAGGGCTTGGGGCGATGAATCGACCAGCAGATTGCTGACACTCTGGTCGCCGTTGACCCATTGCTCATGCCAGAAAACGGCCCCCTTGAGGCGATGTAACTTGTGCTCCATCTGGGCGAAGGCATCATGTAGCCACTCGGCCTTATCGCCCTGTTGCGGAAACTCGCCGATCCCCCATTCGGCGAGCAATATCGGCTTGTGCGGGTCCAGTGCTGCGAGCTCCGCAAACGGGCGGAGCAGTGACTCGCTCGCCGAGCTCCAGCCCTCGCCCCCAAACTGCTTCCCATAGGCGCTGACGCCGAGCCAGTCGACATAGGAGCTACCCGGATAGTAGGCCGCCATGGTGTTCCAGGGTTGCGCCGGGTCTGGTGTGTTGTTGGCGTGAAAGACCCAGGAGATATTGCTCGCCCCGGCCGCGCGCACCCGCTCCACCACATGGCAGTAAGCGCGCTTGAAGGCCTCCGGACCCTGGTAACGGGTCGGCTCCGAGTCGGGGATCGGCTCGCCGCCGCCGTGGAAGACCCCCGACCAGGGGAACCACTTGCCGTTCATCTCCAGTCCCCATGCCACCAGCAGCGGCTTGCCGAAGGCGCGCGCGTCCCGTGCCCAGTCATCGATATAGGCGTCCCAGTCGCCGGCCGCGATCTGTTCGAGGGTGAAGCGTGGGCAGGCCATGTCGTCCCGGCGCTCCCAGGGGTTCCAGTAGATGAGTGGGGCCGCCCCATAGGTGTCGACGAGGCGTGCCTCGGCCGCGGGAAAGTGCCCGGTGCCCCAGTGATTGGAGAAGGCGATCAGGGCCTGGTGCTTACCCACCAGCGCGGTAAACGACTCGATCTTTGCAGTCGTCACCTCCTCCTCTGACTTGCCGAAGTCCGCGTAGACCCCGGTATAGGCGCCATGGGCCGGAACCGCCAGGGTCGGCAGGGGCCGAACAGGGTCGGCCCCCAGGGCCAGGGTCGCGACCAGGCAGAGGAGCGCCGCGGCGACCCCGCGGGCCACGCCAGAGCGCGGGTGCCGGGCCGGCGCCGTCGCGGGATTCCGAGGTTGAAAGGACCGGTCAATCAGTCGCATGGCCATTATCCATCAGTGCGTGTTGAGCGCCCATGTTGGGGACCCCGGGGCGCAGTGCAAGATGCCGTCTCGGTACAGATGGTCTTGCGTCGTCAACGCGATCTGATTAGCCTTGTACGCGATGGACGAAATCGCCACCCCCCACGACGCCTTTTTCCGCGAGAGTTTCGGACGGCGGGAGGTCGCCGCGGATTTCCTGCGACAGCAACTGCCCGCGCAGCTCCTCGACGACGTCGACCTCGGAACGCTGGAGATATCGAAAGACACTTACGTTTCGACCGATCTGCGCTCGGCGTACTCCGATCTAGTCTATCGTGTACGCTACCGCGATGGGACCTTGACGATCTACCTGCTGTTCGAGCATAAGAGCAGCCCGGAGCACTGGACCCTGCTGCAACTCCTGCGCTACATCGCCGCCGAGGGCGATCAGTATCGCAAGCAGCATCCGGATGCCCGCCAGCTCCCGCCGATCTATCCGCTGGTGATCTATCACGGCGAACGGCACTGGCGTGCGCCGATGAGCTTCCACGATCTCGTCGCACCGCTGCCGGCGGCGCTCTTACCCTTCGTGCCGCAGTTTACCTACGCATTACACGACATCTTCGCCCGCACTGACGCGCAGCTCAAGGGCGACGTGCTGACCCGGCTGGTCCAGTTGGGTATGCGCTGGGTCTTCAGCAAAGAACCCTTAGAGCGGCTGCGTAACCTGCTGACCTTGATCGAGGAGGTCCAAGACCGGGCGACAGCCCTGGAGATCCTGGAATCCCTGCTGCGCTACTATGTCCAAGGCACCGGGCGCGTGGAGGAGCGTGATGTCCGCGCGTTGCTGCAACAGACCACCACCGGAGACCCGATCATGCAAACATTTATTGACCGCTACATTGAGCAAGGCAGGCAGTTGGGCGTCGCCTCTAGAGACGATCGCTGGAAATCCGGCGACATCATTGGCGGCCGCTGCATTCGCAGCAGTTGCCGCCGGCCCCCTCGCCGCATTGGTGCCTGCTCCAGCCCTTTTAAGGTGCTGCCAACATATTGTAATATAGGCGATATTTAGCGCTACCTGAGTGAAGCAGCAGCCGTGTTTGGCGAGATCCTCCAGAAATTTTCCGAGAAAAGTCCTGCTACTGTCATGGTACGCGCCCTGCT
>NZ_CAJAXH010000209.1 GCF_903946935.1 uncultured Thiodictyon sp. | reverse complement strand
CGGATGTTGGTGGGCTGTTGGCAGTTAATGTGGGCTCATTTGCAAATAATCTGGGTCCGGGACCCCCGTTATTTGCACTTAATCTGGGCTGGAAATCGCGATGTTTGTGGGTCTGGGCGCGGATGTTTGTGGGTCGCTACACCTAGGCGCTCCTCAGCCCATGACGGCAGGGGGCCAAAGCGGCGAGTGAGTTGCCGGCGCAGCAACTTAGCCTCGCCCTCCTGCCTGCCTTCCCGCAAGCCCTGCTCCTTCCACTCCTGGGTCCAAGTCTTGACGCGTTCGGCCAGCATGTCGTGAAGCTCCTGTAGCTCGCTGAAATTGGGTATCTCGACGCCGGGTACGCGCGCCGGAAGCAGCACGCGCTTGAGCCAGACCACGAAGGCACGACGCAGGCTCGCGTTTTCCGCCCCGGCCAGCCACTCGACCAGGCAGCTGATGACCCGCTGGATGTTCTCCGGTGCCTGAGCATTCTCCAAGCGGAACAAGGCGGCGACGACGTTGGGCAGACGCGCGAGGTCGGCCTCGGGGTAGCGGCGTTCTTCCAGGAGAAGATAGCGCATCTGGGGCTGCCAGTGGCGCAGTTGCGGCGGCAGACTGGGGGCGATCAGGTCCGCCAGGTCGGTCTTGGCAATCCAGGGCTCGGCGCCGTTGTAGAGCACGATCAGGAGCACCGGCGGGAGCGGATCATCCGGCCCGATCTCTTTCGACCTGTGCAGGTCCTCGTAAAGAAGGCCGATGTAGGTGAGGAGCCGAGCGGCCATGATGCGGTCGACGGTGGACTGAAACTCCAACAGGATGTAGACGTAGAGCCAGCGCGCCCGTCCGTCCTCGATGATCCGCAGACGCCAGATGACATCGTCGACGCGCTGGCGAAGGTTCTGGCTGATGCCGACCTCACGTACACGCTCCAATGTGTTGAAATCCAGCCGCTCGGCCCCTCCTCGCGCACGAAGCCGCCGAGCAGATCGGAAACCATCTTGCGATGGGAGAACAGCAGCTTGTAGGAAGGGTCGTGCGTCGCCATAGGGATTTGGCCCGCGGGGTCCGATGTTACAAGGATACCCGTTCCGTGGGCCTGATGCAGTACCGTCGGCAAACGCAGACGGGAGCACTCGGAGCTCGGTGGCGACCGGCGAATCTGACGCCTCCCCGATCGCGCCGAGATGCGCGAGATGAGCCCGCCGGGTAAGGTCCCGGGCGAGTTCTGGTCAGGTCAGCAGGGCGGCGACAGCCGTCACGTCAACGTAGAACCGGACATACCTCTGATTTACAAACGTTTCTGGCTATTGGCAAGCACGAATCTGAAGAGCACGGCGACAACGCCCACCCCAACCGGCACGCCCACGGCGGGTAACGGAATGGGCGCAACCAACAGCATCAAGGTCCCAATCAGAATCCAAAGCAGCCCCCGCACCGACCAGAAATGGATCAGCGGACTGGCGTAGGAAAAGCTGTGCTGCCGGATGCGTCGCCGTAACAGCGCATCGTACGCGGCAGCAGCGCAGAGGATCAGGATGAACGGCCACCAGAAGAGCAGAACCGCCAGGCGCTGACAGGCCTGCCCGAGCGACCACCAGACCACATGCACCCGACCCGCGAGCCAGGGCCAGACCGGGCTGTCCGCCAATTTCTCCAGCCCCGCCCCGGCCATCCGGTGATCGGGGACCAGGACGTGGTAACTCCACGCCTCCAGGCCGGTGCGCACGCAACAGGCCCGATACCAGCGCACCGCGCGGTCGAGGATGAGGTCGGCCTGAGCCGGCCCCACTGTGTCCACCAGGGACGCCAGTTCCCGCGCGCTGACCTGGCGCGCCCAGTCGGTCGGGACCAGGGCGGCGAACAGGATGAACTCCATGACGAAGAGCAGCAGGCCGGCGGCGAGGGTCCAGAGCCAGATGCCTTTGCCGTCGCTGCCCTCGTGGGAGTCGTCAAGCATCCTGGACCCCAGACGCAGGTTGCAGGCCAGGCACCGGCAGGACGGCGCGTAACCGACGGCCGAGGATGCGCCGTTGATTGACGGTCATGGCCTGCGCCAGGACCGGATGCTCGGGCGCGGCCAGCGCCCCCATGATCGCCTCGAAGAAGGCCGCAAAGCGCTCGCGATCGGGCACCCCGGTCTTCTTGGCGACCTTGTGGGCGTTGATCGCGGCCACGGCGATGGCTTGCAGGCGGGTGTAGCGGGCCTCGTCGGTGGGGTAACGCTCCCAGAGCCCCAGCGCGAGGCGTTCGAGTAACCCGCGGCTGTCCGGCCAGTCGATCTCGACTTGGGTCAGGGCGTCGCGCTGGGAGCGTTTCAGGGCCGCGTTCAGATATCTTTTTCCCATGTTATTTTCCAGTGTGTGCGTGGTCGTCTGTACTTCCTGTGGTTCCGCCTCAAGCGCATGGCTGTCCGCGGCGGACGCGCCGGCTGATGGCCCAACAGGGCCGGAGAGCGGCGCGTTGGCTCGCGGCTCAGTGGCCGGCGTGGTGACTGCCGCCTCGACCGCACCGCGCAGCGCACCCAGGATCGGCAGCCGACCCTTGACGATCCGCCCGCCCGAGAGCTTGGCGATGTACTCGAAGTTCGGGAGCTGCCCGAGCCACGCCGGGCTGAACAGTTCGACCTCCTCCTCGACCACGCGCTCGCCGGTATTGCCGGTGTAGAGCACCGGGTTGCTGGAGTCGGTGGTACTGCCATGGGAGCGCATGATGCTGACCACGCGGGTCTTGGGCAGGCTTTCGGCCACGTAGTCCTGGGTCTCGGCATCGAGCACGCGCAACGCCACCAGGTTGTTAATGTTGCCGAGCACCTGCCGGGCCTTGGCCTCGCTGCCGGTGCGGGCGGCGAAGTCGGCGAAGGTCTGGGCGGCGATCACCAGGCGCAGGCCGGCGCCACGGCCTTTGTTCAGCAGTTGGATGAAGGGATCGTTGACGACCTCGGCCGACTCGTCGATGAACACGTTCACCGGACTTGGGCGCCCCTGGTGGTTGTAACGATCACCGGCGACCGCGGCCAGGTCGGCAATGAGGATGGAGCCGATGGCCGACCCGACCATGGTGTCTGATAGAGAATCCAGTCCGACATAGAGCACCTCGCCGGCCTTGATGACCGCGGCCAGGTTGGTCAGGCGCCGCGGATCATCGACCTCGCCCGCCTCCGGTGACAGCAGGCCCTGAAGGTCCCCGGACGTGAGCATGTTCAGGATCGGCATCAGGCTCGCGACCATCTTGGAGAAATGGACCTGCTCGTGTTCATAGAGACCGAGCAGGCCTTCCAGCACGGTCGAGGGGTGTTCGCTACTGACCCGCTCGCGGTAGTAGCGCACCAGCGCCTTGACCCGGGCGGTGGTGTCGCGGGCACGGGTGAGCTGCGTTGCCGCTTCCGTTTCCCAGTCGGGCCGACACGCGGCATAGTGCCGCCGCAGCGCCCGCTCGACCAGGGCCTCGGCGCCGCCTTCCAGGTAATGGCGCAGACTGACCAGGCTGGGCCGCTCATCGACCGCGATCAGCCCCTGCACCACGTTGCTCAGGGCCATCTGCCCGAAGCTCTTGAACGGATCGTTGCCGGTCTCCGATGGGATCAGGGCCGCCACCCGGCTCGCGAGCTCGGTGGGCCGATTGAAGCTGTGCAGCGGGTCGATGCGCACCGACTGGGCGGGAAAGGCCGGATGGAAATGCACGAAGCGCTCCGGGGTGCCGGCCAGGACGCACGCCCGTTGCGCCGTATCGCGCAGG
>NZ_CAJAXH010000208.1 GCF_903946935.1 uncultured Thiodictyon sp. | reverse complement strand
CGGCAGAGCAGTAATCGCTCCAAGCCCTGTCAGGGGCTTGTCGATGCGGCTCGTTATGCGACTCTATGACGCCCTACATGTCGTCATAACATCATGTAATTTATAAATATGCCGACCTACTGAGATCCCAAAGAGCCCAAATTTGGAATTGCTGGCTGCCCGAGCCCTTGCAGACGTTGTTCGTCACCCGCTGGTTTCACGCCCTGGACAAGGCGGACCTGACCGCCGGCCTGCTCGCGAGTATCGCGGGGCGCGAGGACCTGGCCCCGCTGGCCGAAAACCCGCTCCTGCTCACGGCGCTCTGTGTCATCTACGGCAACGGCCGGCGCCTGCCCGAAGACCGCTACCACCTCTATCAGCGCATCCTCGACAACGTGCTCTACAACCGCTACCTGGGCGACGCCCGGAGCCGCGAGCCGCTCAAGGCCAGGCTGGAGGCCATCGCCTATGGGATGCACACCGGCGAGGGTCTGGCCTCTTCAACTACCGCAACGCCCAGTGGGGACTGGACCTGCTGACCCGGCTCGGCGCCGACCTGGAGCGTGCCGGGGTAACGGCCAACCCGGCGCCCGCCGTGCTGGTCGCCGAATGCCTGGAGCTGTGCCTGGCCAAGGGCTATGCGGTTCCGCAGGACCTGATCGGGGCCTTGCGTCGCACCTGTCTCGAGGCCATCGCGGATGCGGTCGCCATCCCCGCGCGCCAGGCCCTGGGGCTGTGCCTGGGGCGGCTCGGGGATCCGCGCATCCGGAGCCTCCGTGATCCGGGCGCTTACGTGGAAGTCCCGGCCGGGGACTACGTCTATGGCGACAAGAACGAGCCGATCCGGATCGAGACGGCCTTCCGGATCGCCCGCTACCCGACGACCAACGGCCAGTACCTGGCCTTCATAGAGGACGGCGGCTACGCGAACCCCGACTGGTGGTCCGACGAGGGTTGGGCCTGGCGGCAACAGGCGGGCGTCACCGAGCCGGGCTACTGGCAAGAGCGTCGCTGGAACGGCCCCAACCAGCCGGTGGTGGGCGTCTCTTTCTGGGAGGCCGAAGCCTGCTGTCGTTGGGCTGGTGGCCGCCTGCCTCGCGAGCGCGAATGGGAGGCCGCCGCCCGGAGTCCGGAAGGCTACCAATATCCTTGGGGCGATAAGTGGGAGGACGGCATCTGCAATAGCAGAGAGGTCGGACTCGAGGTTACTTCCGCCGTCGGCATTTTTCCCCGGTCCCGCCAAGCGCAGTTGGGTCTCGATGACTTAACGGGAAGTGTTGGTCAGTGGTCTTGTAACGAGGAGGCCGAGCGGGCTGCGGTAGAACCCGGCGTGCTTCGTGGTGGTTTCTTTTCCGTCGGGATCGACTTCCTGCATACCTGGCTGCGGTGGGGGGGCACCGGCTGGGGGGCAGGCAAAAGTCTCCAGCTTCCGTTGCGTCCTGGCCGCGCCCCGCCAGCCTTGACCCATTGACCCCCGCCCCGCGTGTCCAATCTCAGCTTGGGCACGCGGGGCAACGCGTTGACTCGGGAGCCCGGTTGCTTGAGGACCTATGGAAATTACCTTAGAGTGGCGCTTCATCCCGCGCGCCAACGCGACGGCGCGCTGTGCCCAAGCCGCGACGAACGCACCGCCAGGAGGGCCTTGATCATCGCTCCGGCCCCCTAGACGGGTCGGTCGGCCGTCAGGCCGACCGGCTGGGATCGCCGCACCCCACTGAGATTGTAAAAGTATTCGGCGCGTGCTCGGCGTAGCCCGGATAGAGTGCAGCGGAATCCGGGTGCGGTCTGGACCTCCGTTGCGACGAGCGTTTGGCGCTTATTGTGTTACTGGGTTGAGAGCTATCACGGTTACACCCTACTGATCTTCTGCAAAGGGGGAATCCAGGGCAGTACTGATCACCTGGATATCCGGGTCCGCGCGGAAGATGGCAACCAAGTCGTCGTTTAATTTGTCGACATAGGAACTCATGTCGACCCATCGAAACTGCCGCCAACTCCACTTCTTGCGGGCGGTCGCACCATCGGTGCAGAACAGATCAAGCAGTCCGTCGCGCTCCGGCCCGCAATAGATGCAGACCCCAAAGGCGACTGGGGCCGCCTTTAATTCAACCCACCAACCCCAGTCTTCGCAACAGATGAACGGTGCAGCGTAACCCCGCTCCCGCAGCTTGCCTTGCAGATACTGCGCCAGCGCCTTGCCATACATGCCTTCATTCACCAACTCCTCCCGCTCCCCGGGAAGAATCGGAAACTTGGTCGACCTGATGTGAATGAACTTGTCCATCGCATGCCCCCACCGCCTCTTGCCTCCGGCGCAGAGCGCCTGACTCATGCGTAACACCGCGCAGCGGTGTTACGAGAATGGGCGTTAAACCACTTGAGTAATCGCCCAGTGGGCGATTACTCAGGACTCGATCATTTGGTCAAGCCGATGCCCCGGCCGCACCATCGGCAGCACGTTCTCGGTCTTGTCGACCCAGCAGTCCACCAGTACTGGGCTGGTTTCGGCCAGGGCCCAGGCGATACCGGCGCGCAACTCGTCCGGCTTGCGTATGCGCAGCGTCTTCAGGCGCGGATAGACATATTTGAGCCCGGTGAGATTGGGGATCTGACGGCGGCAGTCCTCGGTCAGGTCGGTGCAGTCCGGATCGCATTCGGAGGTACGCGACAGGCAGGTCTCATAGTGCATCCCGTCGTCCATCATGTCCTCCCACTGACGGACCATCCCCAGGAAGTTGTTATTGAGCACAAACATCTTGAGCGGCATGCGGTGCGCAACGATGGTGCCCAGTTCCTGGATGTTCATCTGGAAGCTGCCGTCGCCGTCGATCAGCACCACCGGCCGGCTCGGGTCGGCAAACCAGGCGCCCATGGCCGCCGGCAGCCCGAAGCCCATGGTCCCCAGTCCGCCCGAGCTCACCCACTGGCGCGGGCGCTGGAAGCGGTAATACTGGGCCGCCCACATCTGGTGCTGGCCGACCCCGGTGACCAGGGTGGCATCGCCCCCGGTGAGTTCGGAGAGGGTCTCGATCACCGCCTGGGGCTTGATCAGCGGCCCGAGCTCATAGGGCTTGGGCAGTTGCGTGCGCCATTCCTGCACCTGCGCCATCCACTCCGGGTGTTGGGCGCTGAGGCTACCCGCCAGTGCATGCTCCAGGAAGGCGTCCGCCGGGGCGACCAAGTGCAGGTCGGTGGCCACCGTCTTGTCGATCTCCGAGGGGTCGATATCGACCTGGGCGATCCGCTTGCCGGCGGCGAAGCCGCGCACCGCCACCCGGTCGTCGAAGCGACCGCCCAGGGTCAGGACAAAGTCGGCATCGCGCAGGGCATAGTTGGCCGGGATGGTGCCGTGCATGCCGGGCATCCCCAGGTTGTGCGGGTCCTCGAAGGGCACCGCGCCCAGGCCGTTGAAGGTGGTCGTCACCGGTGTGTCGAAACGCTCGGCGAAGCGGCACAGGGCGCTCGCGGCACCGGCGGCGATGATGCCCCCACCGGCCTTGATCACCGGGCGCCGCGCGGCCGCCAGGGCGGCGAGGATGGCGTCGGCCTTGGTGAGGTCGAAGTGCTCGGGCTCGCGGTGGCGACGGCGCGGCGGGTTGCTGCGGGTCAGGGGGGCGAGCTGCACGTCCTTGCAAATGTCCACCACCACCGGGCCGGGCCGGCCGCTGCCGGCCAGGGCATAGGCCTCGCGCAGCACCCACTCCAGGTCGCGCACATCCTTCACCAGATAGTTGTGCTTGGAGATGTGGCGGGTGAGGCCCACCGTGTCCACCTCCTGGAAGGCGTCGGTGCCGATCGCCCCACTCGGCACCTGGCCGGTGATGAAGAGGGTGGGGATCGAGTCCTTGTAGGCGTCCGCGATGGGCGTGACCAGGTTGGTCGCCCCCGGCCCCGAGGTGGCGAGTGCCACCCCCACCCGCCCGCTGACCCGGGCATAGCCCTCCGCCGCGTGGCCGGCCCCCGGTTCCTGGCGGCACATGACGAAGTGCGGGCAGGGGACGCGTCGCCGCAGGCGTTTGTTCAACTCCACGTGGAGCGGGATCACGGCCCCGCCGGTGTGGCCGAAGATGACTTCGACGCCGAGATCGGTGAGCACGTCGAAGAGGATGGCGGCGCCGGTGGGCAGGCTGAGGGGGTCTGGGGCGGTCATGGCGGTACTATCGGCTCGGGACTTGGGAGACATCCCCCCATGATCCCAGAAACCGGCGTCCGCCGTCAGCTATCAAGCACCGAGTAGCGCCGCCACCCGCTGCAAATCGTGCGCGGTGTCGACTCCCGCCCCCGGTTCCTGCGCCGCCACCCCCACCTGGATGCGCTCGCCGTGCCACAGCACCCGCAACTGCTCCAGCGACTCCGCCAGTTCAAGAGGCGAGGGCGCCCAGGTGACATAGCGTTGCAGGAACCCCGCCCGGTAGGCGTAGAGCCCGATATGGCGCAGAAAGGTCACCGAGGTCGGCAAGTGGGTGCGCTTGCCCATGAACTCGTCGCGGTGCCAGGGCAGGGGCGCGCGTGAAAAATACAGTGCGTTGCCGGCGCGATCGAGGACCACCTTGACCACATGGGGATCGAACAGGGTCTGCGCATCGGCGATCGGGAAGGCGAGGGTGGCCATCTGGGCCTCGTGTCCCACCAGGTTGCGGACCACCTGGTCGATCAGCGCGGGCGGCATGCAGGGCTCGTCCCCCTGGAGGTTGACGACGACGGTGTCCGCCGCCCAGCCGCGTTGTGCGATCACCTCGGCGATGCGGTCCGAGCCGCTGTGATGGTTGGCCGCGGTGAGCTGCGCCTGGGCGCCGAAGTCGGCACAGGCCGCGACGATGCGCGCATCGTCGGTGGCTACCACCACCTCCGTGGCGCCGCTCTCCAGGGCACGCTCCACCACATGCTGGATCATGGGTTTGCCGGCGATCGGCAGCAACGGCTTGCCGGGGAGTCGGGTGGAGCCATAGCGCGCCGGTATCACGACCTTGAAGTCGACCGGCGCGGTAGCGGAAGGACTGGGTTGGGTGTTCAAGGACCGGATGGCTCCTAAGAATTGAGAACCGTGATCAATTGTTGGCTCTAGGTTGATCGGTCGGCGGCGTCGCGCCCGGTGCCGAGCCGAGGCGCGCAAAGACGGCCGTGACGAAGGCCGGGTCGGGGTGTGCCTGCACCGGGCACACCCAGTGGTCGACGCCCGCGAAGGCGGCACACTTGACGGCATCCTTCTCGGTCATCAGCACGGGACCGGCCGGCCAGTCGGCCGCCTCCGACGCGGCAAATGGGTGGTGGTCCGGATAGGGTCGCTCATCCACCAGGATGCCGCACCCACGGAGCATCGCGAAGAAGCGCCCCGGGTTGCCGATGCCGGCCACCGCGGTTACCCGCTGTCCGCGCCAAGTGCTCAAGGGAC
This sequence comes from uncultured Thiodictyon sp., assembly GCF_903946935.1. Taxonomy (GTDB): domain Bacteria; phylum Pseudomonadota; class Gammaproteobacteria; order Chromatiales; family Chromatiaceae; genus Thiodictyon. The sequence continues at coordinate 20,028 of NZ_CAJAXH010000208.1, read as the reverse complement.
GGTGGGCGCCCGGGTCGCTCAGTCGATACGCCGCGCCGGGGGTCAGCGCAAACCGATGTCCGGCCGCGTCGCCGCCATTGCGGATCGCCAGGTCGACGCTCTTGAGCCGCCCGCGCGGCTCGCGCAGCGGCCCGGCGGGCAGACAGCGCCCGTTGCCCAGGCCCCGTTCGCCATCGACCACGGCAATCTCCAGGTCGCGCCCCAGGCGGTAGTGCTGGAGCCCGTCGTCGCATAGCAGCAGATCGCAGCCGAGTCGCTCGATCGCCAACGCGCCGTCCGCCACCCGATCCGGCCCGACCACCACCGGGCAGAGGCCGCGGCGGGCGATCAGCAGCGGCTCGTCACCCACCAGGGCGGGGTCGTCCCCAGCCGCGACCACCCGTGGCCACGCGGGCGACCGGGCGCCATAACCGCGCATCAGGATGGCCGGGCGCCAGCCCCGCTCAATCGCCAACTCGGCGAGCTTGAGCGTCAGCGGGGTCTTGCCGGTGCCGCCGACGGTCAGGTTGCCGACCACCACCACCGGTACCGGCAGGCGCCGCACCGCGAACCACCCGTGCCGATACCCATAGCGGCGTACCCGTGCCACCGCGCAATACAGCCAGCCGAGCGGCGCCAACACCAGCGCTACGGGATGGTGCCGACGATACCAGAGAGGCGTTGGGTCCATGAGCCTGAAAGACTATTGTCCGCAAATGAACGCGAATGAACGCAAATAATTCGGATGGTTAGCGCAGTTCAAAATAACACCCGAAAAACCTTGGCGGGCTTGGCGCCTTGGCGTGACAAGCAATATTTCCAGCCGATCGCCACGCCGCATATTCTTTGCGGTCACGCCACCGAATTGCCGGGCGTCGCCTCCGGGCCATCATGAAACTGGAGCCGATGCAGCCGGGTATAGTAGCCGCCCAGTGCGAGTAATTCCGCATGGCGGCCCTGCTCGACGATGCGCCCCTCCATCAGCACCAAGATGCGGTCGGCGTTCTCTATGGTCGACAGGCGATGCGCAATGACCAGCGTGGTGCGCCGCTCCATCAACTGTTGCAACGCCGCTTGAATATGGCGCTCGGACTCGGTGTCCAGGGCCGAGGTTGCCTCATCCAGGATCAGGATGGGGGCGTCCTTGAGCATGGCACGCGCAATGGCCAGCCGCTGGCGCTGACCGCCGGAGAGCAGCACGCCGCGGTCTCCGATGGGGGTGTCGAAACCCTGGGGCAGGGCCTCGATGAACTCCAGCGCGTGGGCCGCCTTCGCCACCGCCACCAACTCGGCATGTGAGGGTGTCTGGGGGCGGCCATACGCGATGTTATCGGCAATGCTGTCGTTGAAGAGCACGACGTCCTGGCTCACCAGTGCAATCTGACTGCGCAGGTCGACCAGGGTCAGGTCGCGGATGGGGATGCCATCGATGAGGATCTCACCGGCGGTGGGGTCATAGAAGCGCGGCAACAGGCTCGCGATGGTGGTCTTGCCGCTGCCGGAGCGACCCACCAGTGCGACCTTCTCGCCCGGCGCGATGACCAGGTCCAGGTCAATGATCGCCTGCGCCTTGTCGGTCGAATAGCGATGCGAGACGCCGCGGTACTCGATGCGACCCTGGGCGCGCCCCAGGATGCGGGTCCCGGTATCGGCCTCGGGTTCGGAGTCCAGCAGTTCGAACAGGCTCTGCGCCGCCACGATGCCGCGCTGCAAGTGTGAATTGACCCCGGTGAGCCGCTTGATCGGTGCGAGCAGCAGGGCCATGGCCGCGAGGAAGGACATGAAGGTGCCGACCGTGATGTCTGAACGCAGCCCCTGGAGGGTTGAGAGATAGACCACGAAGGCGATGGCGAACACCGACAGCAACTGCACCAGGGGGGCGCTCGCCGCCTCGGTGGCGATCATTTTCATCTGTAGTGAGCGCGTCTTCTCATTGACGAAACTGAAGTGTCTGGCCTCCTGCGCCTGGCCGCCGAAGGCCTTGACGACGCGATGGCCGTCGATGGCCTCCTGGGCGACATGGGTGAGCTCGCCGATGCGGTCCTGGATGCGCCGGCTATAGCGGCGGAAGCGCTTGGTGGCATATTTGATTGCCACCGCCATCACCGGGCCGATGATCAGAAAGATCGCCGACAGGCTGGCATTGATATAGAGCATATAGCCCATCAGGCCAATGACCGTCGCGCCGTCGCGCACGATGGCGGTGACGGCCGAGGTGGCGGCACCCGCCACGTTCTCCACGTTATAGGTCAGCTTGGCCAGGATATGGCCGGAGCCGTGGGTGTCGTAATAGCGGGTCGGCACGTGCAGCAGGTGGACGAACATGGCCTGACGCAGGTCCGCGACCACGCGCCGGCCGACCCAGCTAAGGAAATAGTCGTTGATGAATGCGGCGATCCCGCGGACCAGAAAGATGCCGACCAGGACCAGCGGCATGATCCGCACCACCGAGGGGTCCTTGTCGATGAAGGTGCCATCGATCAGTGGCTTCATCATCGCCGCGAACACCGGCTCGGTGGCGGCATAGATCAGCATGCCGATCACCGAGACCACGAACATCCGCCAATGCGGTTGGGCATAGCCGAGCAGGCGCCGGTAGACCTGGCGGCCAGCGGCCTGGTGCTGGGCTTCCTCGCTGTTCGTCATCGGCCGCCCCCCTGCGCCGGCACCGGGGCGGCGCTGCCCCGCGAGGCGCTGAACGAGATCTTCAGCAGACCGACCTGCGCCGCCGCGTCGAGCGCCGTCATGACCGCCTGATGGGGGGTCATGGCATCCGCCTGGATCAGCACCGGCAGGTCCTTGCGCTCACCCAGCGCACCATTGATGGCGCGCACCAGGGTCTGCGTCTGCCGATCGACCACCGCCCGGTCATCCACATAGAAGGCACCCGCCTGGTCGATGGCGATCCGCAGGAACTCCGGCTCCTGGGCCGGCGCCGTTTGTCCCTCGGCCTGGGGCAGTTGGATGCGCAGACGCGAGGCGTCTTTCTCCTTGAAGGTGGTCGAGACCATGAAAAAGATCAGCAACAGGAACACCACGTCCAGGAGTGGCGTCAAATTGATATCCGATGGCTGGGCGCGGCGGGGGCGCAGATTCATTAACCTTCGTCTCCCTCTTCGCGTTCGCCCTTCATCACCTCGACCAACCGCAGGGCCTGTTGCTCCATGTCGATGGTGAGGGTGCCGACCTTGCTGTCGAAAAAGCGGTGACAGAGCAGCGTCGGGATCGCCACCGAGAGCCCGGCCGCGGTAGTCAGCAGGGCCTGCGAGATACCGCCCGCCAAAAGCGCGGCATTGCCGGTGCCGGCCGTCATGATAACGCTGAAGATATTGATCATCCCAAACACGGTGCCGAGCAACCCGAGCAGCGGGGTCACCGAGGCGATGGTGGCCAATGCATTGAGATAGCGCTCCAGGTCGGCCACCACATGGCGGCCGGCGTCGCCGAGCGCCTCCTTCATCACCTCGCGGGAGTGATTGCGGTTCACCAGTCCGGCCGCCAGCATCCGGCCCAGGGGCGAGCCGGCGCGGATCTCCTCGATTGCCTCGGCGTTGAGCTTACCCGCCTGATGCAACTGCCAGATCCGGGCCACCAGGTTCGCCGGCATGATGCGCGTGCGCCTCAGGGTCAGGGCGCGTTCGATCGCCAGGGCCGTGGCGATGACTGAACAGACGGCGATCGGCCACATGAGCCAGCCGCCCGCTTGCATCAACTCAAGCACAGTGAACTCCTCAGGGGACGATCCTCGCAGTCAGTGGGCCCCGGCACGGTGGTGCGACCGCCCACCCGGGGTTTAGAGAAATCTCAGGGCCGGGATGATACCCCAAACGGCGCCCCTGACCCGCTGCGAGTTCCAGCTAACGGCGGCAGTCAACCGCCAACCCCGTGCCCGGGTCCAGCAGCTCGAGCCAGTGGACCACCGGCACCCGGCTGCCGCCCTCCAGGTGGAGTTGGCAGCCGATGTTGGCGGTGGCGATCAGCTCCGGGGCGTCGGACTGGAGCGCCGCGAGCTTGTTGGTCCGCAACTGTCCGGCAATCTCGGGTTGGGTCAGTGAATAGGTGCCGGCGGAGCCGCAGCACAGATGGGCATCCGGCACTGCGGTCAGCACAAAGCCGAGCCGGCTGAGGATCGACTCCACCACGCCCCGAATCTGCTGGCCGTGCTGGAGGCTGCAGGGGGCGTGGAAGGCCACCCGGCGGCCGTGGCCGGGCTGGCCCAAGGCCGTCAAGTCGAGAGTTGTCAACCACTCGGCGGGGTCCCGGGCGAGGGCCGCCACCCGCGCGGCCCGCGCGGCATAGACCGAGTCGTCGCCTAGCAACTCGCCATAATCCTTGACCATGCTGGCGCAGGCGCTGGCGGTGATCAGGATCGCCTCGGCGCCGGCCTCGATCTCCGGCCACCAGGCGTCGATGTTGCGGCGCATGGCGTCCAAGCCCTCCGGCTGGGCCTCCAGGTGATAGGCGAGCGCCCCGCAGCACCCGGCCTGCGGACGGCGGATCAGATCGATACCGAGCGCATCGAGGATGCGGGCCGCAGCGGCATTGGTGAGCGGGGTGGCGACCGACTGGACACAGCCGGCCAGGACCAGCACGCGCCGCCGGCCCCGGGGTGCCGGCCAGGCCCCGGCGGGTCGCCACCGCGGGACCTTGGCGGCCAGCGCCGCCGGCAGCAGCGGCCGAACCCAGCGGCCTAGCCTGAGCAGTGCGCCGAACCGCCGCGGATCGGCCGCTACCCGCACCAGGGCCGAGCGCAGCAGGCGCTCCGACCAAGGGCGGGCGACCTGCTGCGCCACCAGGTGCCGGCCGATGTCCACCAGTCGGGCATAGCGCACCCCGGAGGGACAGGTGGTCTCGCAGGCGCGGCAGGTGAGACAGCGATCCAGGTGTCCCTGGGTGATGCGGGTCGGGGTCTGGCCCTCCAGCACCTGCTTGATCTGATAGATACGCCCGCGCGGCCCGTCCAGTTCGTCGCCCAGCAACTGATAGGTGGAACAGGTGGCGGTGCAGAATCCGCAGTGGACACACGCGCGCAGGATGGCGTCCGCCTCGCGGCCGGCGGGGGTGGCCAGGAATTGCGCAAGGGTGTGGGTCTGCAACTAGAACTCCGGATACAGTCGCCCGGGGTTCAGGAGGCCCTGGGGGTCGAAGGCGTGCTTGAGTTGGCGATGTAAGGCCAGCACGGGCGGCGCCAAGGGGTGGAAGACCGCGCCCGTGCGCTCCCCGCCGCGAAACAGGGTGGCATGCCCCCCGCAGCGGCTGACGACGGCGCGGATGGCCGCGGGCTCGGCGGTGCTGCGCAGCCAGCGCTGGGCGCCGCCCCACTCCAGCAGTTGCGGACCCGGCAGGTCCAGCGGCGCCGTGGCCTGGGGCAGTGCAATCCGCCACAGGGGTAGGTCGCCGCCGAAAAACCCGTGTTGCTGTTCACGGATCGACTCGGTCCAGAAGGTGGCGGCCTGGTCATCCGGCAGCGGCTCGCCGCCGATCGCCGACTGCGCCGCCAGCACGCCCTGCTCGGCCCCGGCCAGCCGGACCCACAGCCGCCCGCCGTCGCCCGCGTCCGCCCAGCAGGTGGCGGTGATCGGCAAGGGCCGGGCCGCCCAGCGGTTCATCCGCTCCAGTGCCGTCGCCTGATCGCACGCCTGCACCAGGGTGCGGGAGCAGCGCGGGAGCGGCATGACCTTGAGGCTGATATCGAGCAGCACCCCGAGGGTGCCGAAGGCCCCGACCATGAGGCGCGAGCAGTCGTAGCCGGCCACGTTCTTCATCACCTCGCCGCCGAAGCGCAGCACCTCCGCCCGGCCGGTCAGCACCCGGGCGCCGAGCACCAGGTCGCGGGCCGCATCCGCGTAGGGCCGGGCGGGACCGGACAGGCCGCAGGCGATGGTGCCGCCCAGGGTTGCGGCCGGCCCGCCCCTGGCACCCAGGCGCGGCGGCTCGAACGGGATCTGTTGGCCCTGCTCGGCCAGCGCCGCGTCGATGGCGTCCAGGGTGGTGCCGCAGCGGGCGGTGATCACCAGCTCCTTGGGCTGATAGTTGACGATCCCGGCATGACCGGCCAGGTCGAGCGGCTCGGCCGAGTCCGCGACCGGCCGGCCGAGCAGTGACTTGGTGCCGGCGCCGCGCAGCTTGAGTGGCCGGCCCGCGGCGGCCGCGGCCCGCACGTGCTCGGTCAGTTCGGTCGTGAGGTCCTGGTGCGCCGCCGTGTTGCGGGTCTGCTCGTCCAAGATGGTCTCCGATGGTTTGCGGTGTCGGTATCGGTTAGTGAATGTACCCCATCCGGGCCAGATGGGTCCGGAGATGGCGACCGGCAAGCGGACTGAACGGGGCGCCGACGGGGCGGGGGAGGGTGCCTGGCAGGTCGGCCCGGCCCCCAGGTCGTGCGGCGGACCTGCGGATCGGGCGCGATTCCGGTAAGATCCCGTCGTTTATCCCCACACGGCTCTTCCTCCTATCGATGGTCAGCAATCTGCTCAAGAAGATCTTCGGCAGCCGCAATGAGCGGTTGGTCAGGAAGCTACTCAAGTCCGTTTCCCGGATCAATGACTTGGAGCCCGGACTCCAGGCCCTCTCAGATGCGGCGCTCACGGCCAAGACCCAGGAGTTTCGCGCGCGGCTCGCCGCCGGGGATGACCTGGACGCGCTGCTGCCCGAGGCCTTCGCGGTCGTTCGCGAGGTGGGGCAGCGGGTGCTTGGGATGCGTCATTTCGACGTCCAGATGGTCGGCGGCATGGTCCTGCACAACGGCAAGATCGCGGAGATGCGTACCGGCGAGGGCAAGACCCTGGTCGCCACGCTCGCCGCCTATCTCAACGCCCTGCCCGCCAAGGGCGTACACGTCATCACGGTCAACGACTATCTGGCCCGGCGTGACGCGACCTGGATGAGTCGCATCTATCACGCGCTGGGACTTACGGTCGGGGTCATCAACTCATCCGGGTTGATGGGGCCGGACTCCGCCTCCTATCTGTACGACCCGGACTATGAGCCGGGCGGCGCTGAGGGTTACCGCCACCTGCGCCCGGTAAGTCGCCGCGAGACCTATGCCGCGGACATCACCTACGGCACCAACAACGAGTTCGGCTTCGACTACCTGCGCGACAACATGGCCTTCGTGCCCGAGCAACGCAGTCAGCGCGACCCCGCCTACGCCATCGTGGACGAGGTGGATTCGATCCTGATCGACGAGGCGCGCACGCCGCTCATCATCTCCGGCCCGTCCGAGGGCAGCACCGACCTGTATCTGCAGATCGACGCCATCATCCCGCGCCTGACCCGTCAGGACCCGATGACCAACGAGGAGGGCAAGCCCGATTTCGGCCCCGGCGATTACTCGGTGGACGAGAAGGCGCGCCAGGTGTTCCTGAGCGAGGACGGCCACCAGCACGTGGAAGAGATGCTGGTGGAGATCGGCGTGCTGGCCGAGGGCGACGGTCTCTACGACCCCGCCAACATCGCGCTGATGCACCATGTCTATGCCGCGCTGCGCGCCCACGCACTGTTCCAGAAGAACGTCGACTATATCGTGCGCGAGGGCCAGATCATCATCGTCGACGAGTTCACCGGCCGGACCATGCCGGGTCGGCGCTGGTCCGAGGGCCTGCACCAGGCGGTGGAGGCCAAGGAGCGGGTGCCGATCCAGCCCGAAAACCAGACGATGGCCTCCATCACCTTCCAGAACCTGTTCCGGCTCTACCCCAAGCTGGCGGGCATGACCGGCACCGCCGACACCGAGGCCTTTGAGTTCCAGCAGATCTATGGGTTGGAGGTGGTGGTCATCCCGACCAACCAGCCGATGATCCGCAAGGATAACGGCGACCTGGTCTATCTGACCCAGGTGGAGAAATACAAGGCGGTGGTCGAGGACATTCGCGACTGTGTCACGCGCGGTCAGCCGGTGCTGGTCGGCACCGCGTCCATCGAGACCTCTGAGTTGGTCTCCAAGCTCCTGATCGAGGCCAAGGTCCCGCACGAGGTGCTGAACGCCAAGCAGCACGAGCGCGAGGCCGGTATCGTCGCCCAGGCGGGTCGCCCGGGTGCCGTGACCATCGCCACCAATATGGCCGGTCGCGGTACCGACATCGTGCTCGGCGGCAACCTGGATGCCGAGCTGGAGCAGGCCGGCCCGGGGGCCGACCATGAGGCCATCCGGGCCGCCTGGAAGGCCTGTCACGCGGCCGTGATCGCCGCCGGCGGGCTGCATGTGGTCGGTACCGAGCGCCACGAGTCCCGGCGTATCGACAACCAGTTGCGCGGCCGCTCCGGGCGTCAGGGCGATCCGGGTTCCAGCCGGTTCTATCTGTCGCTGGAAGACAATCTGATGCGCATCTTCGCCTCCGAGCGGGTGGCGTCGATGATGCAGCGGCTCGGCATGCAGGCGGGCGAGGCGATCGAGCACCCCTGGGTGACCAAGGCGATCGAGAACGCCCAGCGCAAGGTCGAGGGGCGCAACTTCGATATCCGTAAACAGCTCCTGGAGTATGACGACGTCGCCAACGACCAGCGCAAGGTGATCTACCGCCAGCGCCGCGAGTTGATGGACACCAACGACGTCTCCGACACCATCAAGGCCATGCGCGCCGATATCCTGGAGGCCACACTCGACTCCTGCATCCCGCCGCAGAGCCTGGAGGAGCAGTGGGACCTGCCCGGTCTGGAGACCGCGCTGGCGGACGCCTTCGGCGGGGACTGGCCGATCCGTCACTGGTTGGACACCGACCACGACCTGCACGAGGAGACCCTGCGGGTGCGCATTGCCGACACCCTGGGCGCGAACTATGCGGACAAGGTCGCCCAGGCGGGCGCCGCGACCCTGCGTCAGATCGAGAAGGCGGTGATGCTCCAGGCCCTGGATACCCACTGGAAGGACCACCTGGCGGCCATGGACTATCTGCGCCAGGGCATCCATCTGCGCGGTTATGCGCAGAAGAACCCCAAGCAGGAATACAAGCGCGAGGCCTTCGAGATGTTCTCGGCGATGCTCGACGACATCAAACAGGACGTGGTCACGACGCTCTGCAAGCTCCAGGTCCAGGCGGCCGAGCCGGTGCCCGAATTGCTGCCGCAGCGGCTGGCCGCGAGCGACTTCCAGTTCCAGCACGAGGAGTTCCGGGGGTTCGGTGCAGCCGAGGAGGCGGCGCCCCCGGACGGGGTCGCGCTCGGGGAGGAGGCCCACCAACCCTTTGTGCGCGGTGAGGAGAAGGTCGGTCGCAACGAGCCCTGTCCCTGCGGTTCCGGCAAGAAGTACAAGCAATGTCATGGCCGGGTCGCCTGAGGTGAGCGTATGACCGAGCAACCTGAGCTGCACTTCCACCCGGTCCCGGGCGTACGTCTGGCCGCCGGTGCGGCCGGTATCCGCTATCAGGATCGCAACGACCTGGTGCTCTTTGAACTGGCCGCCGGCAGCACCTGTGCCGCGGTCTTCACCCGTAATGCCTTCTGTGCCGCCCCGGTCACCCTGGCCCGCACCCACCTGGCCGCGGGGGCGCCGCACTGGTGGCTGATCAATGCCGGCAACGCCAATGCCGGCACCGGCGCCCGCGGGCTGCTGGACGCCACCGCGAGTTGCCAGGCACTGTCCGAGTTGACCGGCGACCCGCTTGAGCGCGTCATGCCCTTCTCCACCGGGGTCATCGGCGAGCACCTGCCGGTGGAGCGTATCGCCGCCGCCCTGCCTGCACTCCTGGGCGGGCTGGCGGCGACCCACTGGCCGGAGGCCGCCCGCGCCATCATGACCACGGATCGGGTGCCCAAGTTGGTCTCGCGCCAGTTCGAGGTGGGGGGGCGCACCGCGACCCTCACCGGGATGGCCAAGGGTGCCGGTATGATCTGCCCGAACATGGCCACCATGCTCGGCTTCCTGGCCACCGATGCGGCGATCGAGCCCGGCGTGCTCGAGGCCTGCCTGCATGCCGCGGTGGAGCGCTCATTCAACGCCATCACCGTGGATGGCGACACCTCCACCAACGACGCCTGTGTCCTGGCCGCCACCGGTGCCTTGGGCAACGCGCCCATCGCCGCCGCGGGCCCGGACTATGCCGCCTTCCAGTCCGCGCTGGATGCGGTCTGCGTGGAACTGGCCACCGCCATCGTGCGCGACGCCGAGGGTGCCACCAAGCTCGTCACCGTGCGCATCGAGGGCGCCGCGAGCCATGCCGAGGCGCGCCAGGTCGGCTACACGATCGCCCACTCCCCGCTGGTGAAGACCGCGCTCTTTGCGTCCGATCCCAATTGGGGCCGCATCCTCGCCGCCGTCGGTCGCGCCGGGCTGGAGGACCTGGCGATCGCCCGGGTGCGGGTCTGGCTCGGCGAGGTGCTGATTGTCGATGGCGGTGGGCGCGCCGCCACCTACACCGAGGGTGCCGGGGCGGCCGTGATGCGCGCGCCCGAGATCCTCATCCGGGTCGCGCTTGGCCGCGGCGAGTCGAGCGCCGAGATCCTCACCTGCGACCTGTCATACGACTATGTGCGGATCAATGCGGAGTACCGGTCCTAAGAAGACGATGGTCCGCAAATGAACCCAAATGAACGCAAATGGAATGCGGCATGGGTCTGGTGTGTATAGTCGCCTGAGTGATTGACCGACAGCATTCCAGTCGGGGTGCGGCAATCCAGATCAGGGACGCCAGCGTCATAAGTAATCTGGCTGTCGAGTGAGCGCCGAGCCCCCAAGCAGCTCTTCATTTGCGTTTATTCGCGTTCATTTGCGGACAAATTTCTTTTTAGGACGAGGCCATACCCATGCCCAGGAAGCAGATCCACGTCATGGCTGGGGTCCTCCAGGACGACCAGGGCCGGGTGCTGGTCACGCGCCGCCCCGACTCCGCCCACCAGGGCGGCCTCTGGGAGTTCCCCGGCGGCAAGCTGGAGCCCGGGGAACTCCCGGAACAGGGCCTGGTTCGGGAGCTCGATGAGGAGCTCGGCATCCAGGTCTCCGCCAGCCGCCCGCTCATCCGCGTCCATCACGACTATGGCGACCGCCATATCCTGCTGGATGTGCGCCGGGTTGGCGCCTATGTCGGCACCCCCCATGGGCGGGAGGGCCAGCCGCTCGACTGGCTCGCCCCCAACGCCATGGACCCGGCCCGGTTCCCGGCGGCCGACCGGCCCATCATCATGGCCCTGCGCCTTCCCCAACTGTTGTTGATCACCGGTGCGGACCAAAGCGACCCGGTCGTCCTGCTGGCGGGCCTGCGGCGGGCGCTGGAGAGCGGTATCCGCCTGATCCAACTGCGCGCCCATGAACTCGACGACGGCGCCTATCGCGCTCTTGCCGGGCGTGCCTACCCGCTCTGTGCGGCCGTCGGCGCCCGCCTGCTGCTCAACCGTGACCCGGCCGCCGTTGCCGATTGTCCGCGCCAGGGACTGCACCTCACCGCCCACCGACTGGCCGTCCTGGCGCGCCGCCCCGGGTCGCCCGACGAGCTGGTCGGCGCCTCCTGCCACACTGCCGCGGAGCTCGCCCGTGCCGCCGATCTGGGGCTCGACTATGCGCTCCTGTCACCGGTCAAGGCCACCGCGACCCACCCGCAGGCCCGCGCCCTGGGCTGGCCGGACTTCGCCGCGCTCATCGACCCCGTGCCGCTGCCGGTCTATGCCCTGGGCGGCCTGACCGTCGTGGACCTCGCCGACGCCATTGGGCACGGCGCCCAAGGGATTGCCGCCATTCGGGGATTGTGGCCCGACTGACTTCTACGCCGTCCGCGGCCTCGATCGCTATTCCGGCTAACGGCCATGGCGCCCGCAATCAACGCGGTGCGTTCTTCGCTGCTGTTCCGTGCGCTGGCCGCGTCAGTGGGGTGCGTGTTGGTTGGCCTGCGAGTTGTGGGACCTGCTCGCCGCTGGACGCCTTCCCGGCTACGCCCCGTAACGCGCCGCTGAACAGCGCCCCCGGGCTCGCCGACGCCCCGGACCCCGCGCGGCCCTATGCCCCCCCGTATTTTTGGGCGCCGTTTATCTTGATGGGAAATTGGCTGTGACCGTGCGCAGGCACGGTCATGGTTTAGGCCGGAAGCGCCCGGATTGGTTCCGGCCGGGCGCAATGTGGACGACCAGGACGTCCGACACGCTTGCTATTTGCCCTGACCCGGCCACACCCGCTGGAATAGTGCAGTCAGGTCCTCATCCCCTCGCCGCGCCAGCGCATCCGCCAAACGCCCGCGCAGGCGGTCGTTGCCGCGATACATCGCGAGCTCCCGCAGCACCAACTCGGCAATGCGGCGCTCCCCATCGGCCACCAATGCGAGCAGCCAGTCGAAGGCCGCCTCGCTGCGATGCAGCACGGCCCCTTTGAGCAGGACCTGCTGCGTCCGCCCCTTGTAGGGCGCAGCGTCCCAGCGCTGCCGCAACTGCGCGAGTGCCTCCGGGAGTCGGGACTCGCCCAGGGCCAGGGCCGCCAGTTCGCGCAGCGTCGCGTCGTCCCGGTCCAGAAACTCCCCGACGAAGGCCGCGCACGGCGCCGCGTCCAGCCGCAGCAGTGCGAGCAGACAGGCCCCGGCGACCTCCGGCTCCGCATCGCCGGCCTGGGCCTTGGTGCGCAAGACGGACTCCGCGGCGATCGGCTCGCAACAGGCGATGGCCTCCATCGCCCCAGCGCGCACCCGCGGTTCCGGGTCCGCCAGCAGCCGGGTCAGTTCGGGCAGGGCGCGCGGGTAGGCGGTCGCGGCCAGGCCCACCGCGCAGGTCACGCGGCAGTCAATCGCGGTATCCTGACTGCCGCCCCAGGCGGGTTCGAGTTGGCGCAGGCGGATGCCGGCCAGAAAGAACGCGACGTCCGGTGAGTCCAGTGCCACCAGTGCGCGGGCGATGGCGCCCTTGGCGGTGCATTGGGGGTCCTGGGTGTGGGGCAGGTCCGCCAGTCGACGGAAGGCGGCGATCAGGTCCGGTTCCAGGCCGTAGTGGAGCCCGTCGCCCGCATACCCGGCCGCCGCGGCCACCAGGCGGTAGTGCGGATCGGCCAGGGCCGGGCGCAAAATCTCGATGCTCGACACGCCGTCCGCCACGGCCGAACGCAGTTCGGCCAGACGCTCTGGCACCCGGGTATCCGCAGAACGCTGTCGCTTCGCCATGGCGTTAGACCTCAAGGACCAATCACATGCTTGTCTATCTGCACGGACTCAACAGTTCCGGTCGCGCGGCCAAGGCCGACACCCTGCGCGCGCGCCTGTCACCCTACCCGGTGTTGGCCCCGGATTATCCGGCCCACCAACCGCGGGCGGCGGTGGAGCGGCTGACGGCCTTCTTCGCCGACCTGGGGTCGGCGTGCCCGGCCGTCATCGGCAGCTCCATGGGCGGTTTCTACGGCCAATGGCTGGCGCGCCGCTTCGCCTTCTCGCACCTCTTCCTGATCAACCCGGCATTGACCCCCTGGGACCTGTTTCCGTCTCGTCTGGGTGAGATCATGACCACGGCGCTGGGCGAGACCTATCAGGTTACAGCCGAACTGGGCGAGGCCACCCGCGCCTATGGTATCGCCGACCCCTGCGATGGGGTGCCGACGACCCTCTTCCTGGACCGGGGCGACGAGGTGATCGACTACCGCATCGCGGAGTCACTCTACCGCGACTGCGGCCGGCTGTTGATCTGGGACGGCGGCGACCATGGCTTCCAGCACATGGAGGAGGCCATCGATTGCATCCGTCCACACTTGAGTGGGCCTCACCCAGCGTGATGCCGGCCAGAAGATCTCACGCCAAGGCGCCAAGCTCGCCAAGAAAGACCAGAGGGTAGACCCACTATCCAAAATCGCCCGCCAGGCGAGTGGCCCAACGCTGACAACAGACTGAAAAACCTTGGCGAGCTTGGCGAGCTTGGCGCCTTGGCGTGAGACGCTTGAGCAATCCGCGCGAGCGTCGGCGCTGGCTCACCCGAGCAGCCGCCCGGCGATGCGCGCCCCGCCCACCCAGGTCCCCATCGCCGCCCCCAGGCTGCTCAACAGAAAGACCAGAAAGACCCGCGCCACCCGGTTGCGCCACCAGCCGCCCAGGGTCGCCACGTCGCGACGCAGCCGGCCGAAGTCGCCCACGCTCGGTTTGCGCAACCACAGCTCGACCGCCCCGGTGACCATTCCAGCACCGATGGCCGGGTGGAGCGTGGTGAGCGGTGCGGCGAGAAAGCCCGCCGCCACGGTCAACGGGTGGCCGCTGGCGATCAGGGTGCCGAGCGCGCAGAGCCCGCCGGTGATCAGGACCCAGGAGAGCACCAGGTCCCAACCCAATTGCGGGCTTTGCACGAAACCCCAGGCGAGCCCGCCGACCACCAGCACCAGGATCAGCCAGGGCAGGGCCGCCGGCCAGCGGCTCGGCGGCGGCACCTGCTCAAGCTCGGCCAGCGTCGTACGCGGGTCATCCGGGTTCGCGGCCAGCTCGCGTGCCAGGCCCTTGAGGTGGCCGGCCCCCACCACCGCCAGCAGGTGCCGCGCGCCCACCCGGTCAGACTCCAGGCGCAGCTTGGCGGTCATGTAACGGTCGCGCTCATCGATCAGCGGGACGAAGAGGTCCGTCCGGTCTGCCGCGAACTCGGCGAAGGCGGTTTCCAGCACGTCGCCGTCCTTAAGGCGCTCCACCTCGTCGGCGGCGACCTCATCGGCGGACAAGAGCGCTGCCAGGAGCCCGGCGAAGAGCTGGTAGCGTCGCCACCACCCCAGGCGCGCGGCGATGCGGCGCAACGTCACGCCGATCTCCCGATCGATCAGGAGCACCGGCAGCCCCTGCGCCTGGGCCAACTGTACGGCCAGGCGCTGCTCGGCCCCGGGTTCGATGCCGAACCGATCGGCCAGGCGCTGTTGGTAGGCCGACAGCGCCAGGTTGGCCACCATCATATAGGCGCGCCCCCGGCGGATGACCGAGAAGAGGTCCATCTGGGCCAGCGACTGGGGGTCTTTGAGCGCCGCGAAACGGCTGTGGCAGAGTTCCACCGCCACCGCGTCGTAGTCACCCTCGGTGAGCAAACGGCGCACCTCGTCGACGCTGGCATGGGACACATGGGCCGTGCCCAGCAGGGTGACGCGGGTCGCACCGAGCGTCAGCTCGCACTGGGGTTGGGCGGGCGCGGCAAGGGACAATTCGGGCATGGGCGCAAGGTCCTGAGCGGTCGGGTGCAGGGCGTGGCCGTGCATCATAACCCAGGGCTTTCAAGCGACGTTGGAGGCGGCGGGGCGATGCCTTAGAATCGCTCCCAGCGGCTGCTCAGACGAGCCGTCTTACCGTCCGCTGCAGTCGCCTCAGGTCTTTGTTATGCAACCGTCAGGAGCCAAGATGACCCCCCAATCCCGCGGCCGACCCTTGGTTGCGCTCCTGCTCTGCGGCCTCCTGCTGGGGGGCTGCGGCACCGTCCAAAAGGAGACACGCGACTTGAGCCTGGAGGCCGCCACCTCCGCCTACTTGTCCGCGCTGCGGTGGGGCTATTTTGAAACCGCGTGGGGCTACGTGGACCCGAAGCTGCGCCGGGATAAGGGTCTGCCCGCGGGTTACCAGGATGTGCGACTCACCGGCTACGAAATCGTGCAGCCGCCGATACTCAGCGGCACCGGAGAGGTCACCCAGATTGTCGCCTACGATTATTTCCATGAAGACCGACAGGTCGTGAAGCAAATCGTCGACCGCCAGGTCTGGCGTTACGACCCCAAGATCAAAAACTGGTGGCTGGTCTCCGGGTTGCCCAAGTTCGAGTAACAGGGGCTTCGCGGCGGCCGCTAACCCGCCCGCGCCTTGAAGCGGCCCCGCGGCGGGGCGTAGCATGGACGGCGCGTGCATTGCGGCGGCCGCGCCAACACGCCAGACCCAGACTCCGGGCCGGGTCGCCTTTTTCAACCTTGGGGAGAACACTCATGTTCAAAGAAGAGCGGACTGAATCGCAATTCGACTGGTCCATGCTGGGCAACCTCGCCGAGGGTCGGCCCAACCTGGGCGATTCGATGAATGTCTCGGTCTATCGCCTGATGCAATTCACCCTGCGCGACGTACTCATCCAGCGGATGGGCGTGGCAGACGCCGACCAGGTCTTCTATGATGCGGGCCGCAAGGCGGGTGAACAATTCTATGCCCATGTGCTGACGAAAAAGGGCAGCTTCCCGGAGTTCGTCGGCGACCTTCAGGAATCGCTCCAGAGACTCAATATCGGCATCCTGCGCGTCGAGCTGGCGGACCTGGAGCGACTGAACTTTACGCTGACCGTCGCCGAGGACCTGGATTGCTCCGGCCTGCCGGTCTGCGGCGAACAGGTCTGTACCTATGACGAGGGGTTCATCCACGGCCTGCTGACCTCCCACACCGGCCGCGAGTTCCGGGTCCGCGAGGTCGATTGCTGGGCCTCCGGCGACCGGGTCTGCCGTTTCGAGGCGCATGCCGTTTGAGCCGCCACCGACGCCGCCCGTAGCGATGGTTACCGTTGCCGCGCATTATCTGGATCGGTTGACCGGGACGGTTTATCAAATCCTGCGGGGCGAGAAACCGCCGCCGCTGCAATTGCCGGCCGATTACCCGGAAGACGAATTCAGTCAGTTGATCGGCTATTTCAACCGTTTCATTCGCGAATACGATGAGTTCGCGGACTTCATGTACTCGATGGCGCGGGGCGAGCTGGATCAGCCGCCCCCGGCGGGTAAGATGCGGGTGCTCCAATCATTCAAGAGCCTCCAGGCCAACCTGCGCCACCTGACCTGGAAGACCCAGCAGATCGCCAATGGCGACCTCACCCAGCGGGTCGATTTCATGGGCGACTTCTCGACTGCATTCAATGAGATGACTCGGCAATTGGAGCAGGCCTTTGCCGACTTGCAGCACGAGAAAGAGCGCTCCGAGCAATTGCTGCGCAACGTCACCGACAGCATCCGTTATGCCCAGCGTATCCAATCCGCGCTGTTGCCCGCGCCCGGGGTCCTGAATGCCTATCTGGAAGATCACTTCTGCCTATGGCTGCCCCGCGACATTGTGGGCGGTGACATCTATTGCATGGAGGAGTGCCCGGCGGGCGCGTTGGTGGCGCTCTTGGACTGTACCGGGCATGGAGTGCCGGGCGCGCTGATGTCGATGTTGGCGGTGACCGGGCTACGTCAGTTGATCCAGGACGAGCATTGCTACTCGCCCGCACACCTGCTCGCGCGGCTGAATGAGTCGATCCGCACGACACTGCGCCAGGATACCGCCGCCACCCCCTCCGACGATGGTCTGGACGCGGCCATCTGTCTCATTCAGCCGCAGCAGCATCGACTCGTCTTTGCCGGCGCCCATTTGCCGCTCTATACCGTTGAAGATGGACAACTGGCGCAACTGCGCGGGGATCGCGCCAGCCTGGGTTATAAGCGATCCAAGGCCGACCTTGTCTTTACCAATCATACCCTGGAGTTACGTCCGGGCTTGGCCTTCTACCTGTGCAGCGACGGGCTGCTGGACCAACCGGGCGGCCCGCGCGGCCTGCCGTTTGGGCACCAGGGGCTCCAGCAGGTGCTCGAGGCGCATTGGCGCGAGCCCTTTGCACAGCAATGCACGGCACTCCAGGACCAATTGCTCGCCCATGCCGGCACCCACAGTCGCCGGGATGACGTGACGGTCCTGGGTTGGCGGGTGGCTGCCGCCGGCAGCCGAGCGGCCGGCGGTCCATTCACCGCCTAGCACCCAGCATCGGGAGTGGCCCATGCCAACCATCGATCTCTTTGAGCTGCGCAACCATTTCGCCATGCATGATGTATTGACCTGCTTCAACGGCCCCTTCTCGCATGGCCTGATCGAGGAGTTTGGGGTGGCCGTGCGCCAGCATCTGGAGCAACGAGCGACCGAGCGTTCAGACTTGCTCGATGTCTTTGCGGTCTATGTGGAGTTGGCCCAGAACGTCCGCAACTATGTGACCACCAAGGGCTTCACCCCGGGGCAGCCACACAACCCGGACTGCGCCATCATCACCATCCTGTGGGACGGCGAGCGCTTCGCGGTGGCGGCCGGCAATGTGGTGACTCACGAGGATGGGAGCGGACTTGCGACGCGGATCGATGAATTGAACGCGATGGATAAAGACGGCCTGCGCCGACGCTTCAAAGAACAACTGCGGGCACCGCGCCACGCCAACAGCCTTGGCGCCGGCCTGGGTCTACTCGAGATCGCCCGGCGGGCCGGGGCGCCGCTGACGGTCGCGCGTACCCCGCTGGCGGCCGATTGGGAATTTTTCAGCATCCTCGTGCGGATCTGAAAGGAGACGAACCATGCATCCACTCGACCTGCCGCCGACCCGCACGACCCCGCGCATCCTCTTCGATCCGGCAGCCCGCACCCTGACCCTCAAGGGCGAGTCCTACCCCGAGAACTCATTTCAGTTCTTCGAGCCGATCCTGGCGTGGGTCGACGACTATCTGCGCGAGCGCCATGAGACCATCACCATTGCGGTGGATATGCCCTATATGAACAGCAGCAGCACCAAGTGCATGCTCGACCTATTCGACCGCTTCGAGGATGCCTATCGCGGCGGCCAACCGATCTTGCTGCACTGGTCTTATGACCCGGATAACGGGCGCGCACTGGACCTGGCGGAGGAGTTCAAAGAGGAAGTGACCTTCCCGTTCGAGACGGTCGCCGCCCGTGGATGAGTCTGACGGTGTCGGCCCCGCCGAGGCGGCGGTGACGGCCCGCGCCAAGGCGCTGGAGGACGCATTGAGCGCCGGAACGCCGGTGGATTGGCCGGCGGAATATCGCCTGCTGCTGGAGCGTCACGGCCGGCTCGCCGCCCGGCTGAATAAGGTGGTGACGATTGCAGACGGCTATCAGGCGACGAGTCGTGACCTGATCGAGCGGCTGGAACGGGTCAATGAGCAATTTCACCAGTTGCGCGACCTGGGGGTACCGGTGTGCCGATATTGCGGGCAGGTGCGGGTAGACGCTCACTACCAGGCGCGGGTCGAGGAGTTCCTTAAGCAGCATGCGGACCTGGGGCTCGCCCGCGGGGTCTGCACCCACTGTCTGGAGGAGCGTTATGGCGAGCGGGTCCGGCCAGCGCTCCCGGCCGCCCGGGAGCCGGGACCGCGACCGGTAGCGGCGCCGGTCGCCGACAGCGTACTCAACCGGGTGCGGGCCACCCTGGCCGATCCGGCGAATGCCGACGCGCCCTTGGCCGCCCCCCTGGCCGACCTGGCCGAGCGCTATGAAAAACTCCTGCGCCGACTGAACAAGTTGGTCCTGATCAGCGACCGCTTTCAGAACCAGCTCCAAGACAGCAACCTGCGCCTGGAGCACCTGGCGAGCACGGATATACTCACCGGACTCACCAGTCGTCAGGCCATGAGTCACTGGCTGGAGGCGCAGGTGCGACGCGCCCGCGGCGAACACCGCCCGCTGGCGTTGTTGTCGCTCGATATCGACCACTTCAAGGAGGTCAACGACACCTATGGCCATGAGGCCGGCGACGCGGTCCTGGTGACGGTCGCCGCCGCCATCCAACGCGACCGGCGCCGCGGCGATCAGTCCGGGCGCTGGGGCGGCGAGGAATTCGTGGTGGTGTTGCCTGACTGTACGTTCGCGGACGCGCTGCTGATCGCAGAGAAACTCCGGGCGACGATCGCCGAACAGTGGGTCATCGTCGGCGAGCGCCCGATTGCAGTCACCGCCAGCATCGGCGTCGCCTCCTTCACCCCGGACGACACCGTCGACGACCTGCTGCGGCGCGCCGATCAGGCGATGTACGCGGCCAAGCATGGCGGGCGCAATCGGGTGGTTGGCTGATCGAAAAAGCAACTGAGGCGCGGGCCTTGATCAAAAATCCGCCCAAGACCCAGTGCCGGGCTCAGTCATAGGTGTCGGGGCGGTTGGTAGGACCTCCGAACTTTCATACCCTTGGAAGTGCAAACTAACCCAGGGTAGAGAACGATGTCCGAAGGTCCTGCCCCAATCGACTTTAGCCCAGATGCCAGGCGTTGGCCAGCCACCCGTGGCCAGGGCGGAACCGTTCTAGCCAGGACTCTCTGTTGCAACCGGCGGTTGTCCGCAACACTGGACAACGCCAGGTGGCCCGGGTATAAAGCACGTCGGTCCCCTTACTGTCCGAGGCCCCGTGCGTGAACCTTCGTGAGGT
>NZ_CAJAXH010000207.1 GCF_903946935.1 uncultured Thiodictyon sp. | reverse complement strand
TCATTTGAAGATTAAGTTGCAGGCCGCCTTACAGGCACTGCAACAGAATACTGATCGTGTGAAATCTTTCTTTTATCTGCCAGATACATTATATGCTGCATAATTAATAGTTAGTCGTGATAACTCATTAGGCCGCTATAGACGCAAAATGCAAACATTCGTTTGCGTTCATTTGCGGCCAACGACTCTTTACTTTTCCCTTATTCCGCTTAATCATGCTCCTGCTCAAGCCCCGAAGGGGCGCGACATACCAGCCCAGGGCAATGCCTTGGGTATGACGGACAACGGACCCCAGCCCTGACAGGGCGTGACATCGGGAGCCCCACCGTTATGTCACGCCCTTTCAGGGCTAGGCCGAAAAAACAACGCTAACCCAGGGCGTTGCCCTGGGCTGGTAGGTTCGACCCCGTTGGGGTCGGTATGCAACATAGGGTGGAATGGGGTACTAGAATCAAGCCGCAGCGAGCGCTTCGACCACGCGATATTGCGCATCCACCAGCCTTGCGACGATCGGCCCGAGGGCGCAAAAATCGGGTGCGTCATCGTCGTGGCGCATGCTCGAACAAGTCCTGGCCATGCGGCAGTACATGGCCACCTTCTGCGCCAGGTGGTAACCCACGCCCGCGTCATCGGCGGGCGCGAGGCTCACCAGGCAGGCCTGCGCCACGAAATGGGCGGCCTGACGGGAGAAGTCCATCTCCAGCAGGTCCGCTTGCGGGTTGGTCTCCACATAGATCGCATGCACGGCGCGATAGGCCGCGGCGATCTCCTGCGCCGTGGCGTCGCGCTTCGCCGCCACCTCCACCGCGTGATCGATCCGCGGGTCGCTCGCGAGATCCAGCACCTCGGCGATGAACTTCGCTGCCACCTGACGCTGCGCCCGCAGCGGTAAGACATTGAGACGGTTCTTGAAATCCAGGTAACTAGCTATTTTGGCCATGGGTTGTTCCTCAGATGGGACTCAGGGAGACTCACTTGGGCGATTGTTCACTACCGGGGACGGATGGCGTCTTGGCTCGCGCGGCATCGCCAGTCTTGGACAAGGCCGCCGATTTGAGCTGGTCGGGATCGCGCAGTTCAGCGACCCGCTCGGGCGGATAACCCAGCCCGGCGAAGTCCATGATCCCGTCCAGCGCGTGGCACTCGCGGCACTCGCGACCCTTGCCCTGAATGCCGTGGTTGATCGTCAGGGTCCCCATCTGGCGCATCCAGTGCGGCTCGACGTTTACCAGCTTGCCGTTCACCAGTGGATAATTGGTCTTCCAGCCCCCGGACACGCCGAAATAGGACATGAAGTCGTCCATCATATACAGCTTGAACGGCCTCTGATACATCCGCTTGACGATGGGGTCGCGCACCGCCTGCACCACCGCCGCCCGGGAGTCACCGGTTTCATAATAGACCGGATAGTCGAACGGCAGGATCATGGCGCCGAAGGGTCCCTGGTTACCCATATCCTCGTACATCATGGCATTGAAGAGCTTGAACGGGTAGATTCGACTCTTCCCCAGCGCCATCACTGGCCGCAGATTCTGGTCGATCATCGCGCGGCGCCGCTCCAACAGCGCGGGCGACAATTGCGAGAGCGGATCGGTCGCGGCCCGGACATAGGCCTCGATATCGATCTCCGGATAGCGCGCTTTGAGCTCAATGGCCGCGGCACGAACCGCCGCGATCACCTCCGGGTCGCGGATATGCACCATCTGCTGCATCAGTGGATCATAGTCCGTCGTCCCGTTGGGGTTGTTGCCGAGTGCATTGGCCAGAAAGCTGCCATTGCCGTTGAACCAGAGGAAGGTAAACCCCTTGCCGGGCGCCCCTGAGCGATAGATGTCGGTCGGCTCGAAGATCCCCTCCTCCGGGTTCCAGGTCGGGTGTACCCAATCGCGCAGCACCACGTTTTTGTCCTGCAACACCTTAATATGGCAGGTCTCGCAGGCCAGCCGTGCCACATGACCGTTGAGTAACGCACGGTCGGGAGAATTGTTGTGCGGGGTCTGGGTATGACAGGTCTGGCAGGAGACCTCGCGGTTTGGCAGATCGTTGGCGACCAGGTCCACACCTTGCCGTCCGCGCGGGAGCCGATGCCCATCCGGGACGTGACAGTCGGTACACTGGATCGCCGCTGCGGCATGCACGTCGTCCTCGGGGCTAAATGGATTGCCGCGCTTGGCCCCCTGGTGCAGGATCCGTTTGTTCTCGGTGCCGAGCGCCTGCGCCGCCTGATTGTGGGGATAGGCATCGCCGCCCATATTGTGCTGATGGCAACGCAGACAGTGGTCATTACGCGCCGGTCCCACGGAGAGTGCGGCGCGCATGCTCCGATCCTGGTTCCAGCGCAGACCATGGGCGTCACGGATGACATAGCGCTGATTCATATCGTAGTCGGTGCTGTGACAGATCAGACAGTCGATCCCGTCCTTTACCTCATAGGGCACATCGCCGACCGGCATCATCTTTTCGGTGGGCGGCTGATAGTTACCGCCGATATGGCACTGACCGCAGCCCTCGCTACGCAACGTGACCGGGCCCGTGGCCCCCGCGGGACGGCTCGCGACCAGTGCCGCCCAGCCGGTCCAGGAAAAGCTGCCAGGGATACCGCAGGCACGATCGATCTTGCCAACCGGAATCCGATGGGAGCCCGGGGCATTGACCCGACGACCATCATAGCCATAGGTGGAAAAGCCGCCGGTATCGGTCTGGAACTTGAAATGGATCGAGTTGACCAGGTTATCGAGCGTGTCGACCGTGCGCAGATGACCGTCATCCCCGCGGGCCTTCATCCTGGGGTGGCAACCCAGACAGGTCTGCGGTCCCTCATAACGGCGGATGCCGGCCTCCCGGAAATAATCGATATGCCTGGGCTCGCTGTCCCGGATGAGCGATGGTGTATTCATCAGCATCTCGATCTTGACCTGACGGGCAAGCGGCGCCTGATCGGCGCCGACGCTGGCCGCGGCCTTGGTATAACGCGCCTGCCGGCTCAAGTCACGGGCCAGGGCCTCGAACTCCCGCTCGCTCAGGGTCTGGCTGTTGGCATAGGTGAGAAGGGCATTGCTCTTGCC
This sequence comes from uncultured Thiodictyon sp., assembly GCF_903946935.1. Classification (GTDB taxonomy): domain Bacteria; phylum Pseudomonadota; class Gammaproteobacteria; order Chromatiales; family Chromatiaceae; genus Thiodictyon. The sequence goes on along the minus strand of NZ_CAJAXH010000207.1, from coordinate 36,828 downwards.
GACATAGGCATCGAAGAGGGGCGGATAGAGAAACTGGTAGGCCAGTACCAGCACGATCAGCACCATGGCGGTGAAGCGCAGGACGCGCCTGGTAGCGTGTTTGCGTAATTTAGACAGGACCTTGGTCATGATGCACTCTCCGACGGCCCGGCCGACGCGCCCGTGCCGCTTTCGCGGTCCCAGCCGGTGAGCATCGCGCGTAGATTAGTGAGGACCGTCTCCCCGGTGGTAATGACATAGATATGCACCATCCAAAAGAGCACCAGGCCATAGGCGACCGCCAGATGGGTCATGGCGACGATCCAGATGGAGCCGAGGCCGAACAGGCTCTCGGGCAGGTAGACCGCGAACAGGAAGGCCCAGCCGCTCAAGATCAGCAGTGGCATCAGCAGATACATGGCCCCCAGATAGCTCAATTGTTGCAGAACATTGAACTTCATCTCCGCACTCACCTTGAAGGGATGGGGCGCGCCGCGGAAGATGCCATACCCATAGTAGCGGATCTGAGCGACGAGCCGTCCCATCAGACCACGCCACCGGACCCGGTAGTGACGGCCATTGTCGGTGAACAGATTGCCCACGACGAAGCCAATCCAGCCCAGGGTCAGCAGGATGCCGGCCGCATTGTGGATCGGCACCGCAAGTTTGAAGCTCAACAACCAGGGGGTGCCGGCATAATGCATGCTGGCACCGGAGAGTAGCAGCACCAGAAACAGCAGTGCGCTGAACCAGTGCCAAAGTCGCACCCAGCCAGGATACAGATAGATTGCACTCATGGTTGCTTCCCCCGCGAGCGTCGATAGGCGAGATAACGACCGAGGCCATGGGCCATCAGCCCCAGCGCGGTCACTCCGATAAAGGCCAGGCTCAGACGGTCGATCAGCGGACTGCGGCTCAGTCCGACCACATAGGCCTCGTTAAACACCGCCTTGCCGAACAGACCGTCGCGCGCCAGGTCTTCCTGGGAGCGATAGGCATAGAGCCGACTGAGCAGGCGCTGACTGCCGGAATGACAGTTGACGCAGGTACTATTGCTCTCTTTGCCCGCCAGGATCTGGTGCGACACGCGCTGCGCCCCATCCCCACCCACCGCGATCGGCGTATGGCACTCGATACAGCGAACGGCCGCCCAATGAGCCTCCCGTTTCGGCAGCCAACGGTGTCGGTCGCTCAATGGATCGGTGACCTGCGCATGGCAGGACAGGCAGACCGCGTTATCGTCCATAACGATCTCACCGAGCGGCTTGCCGACCGTGGAGACGCGAAAGGCGTGCGGGTCGTGACAGGAGTGGCAACCGAAGCCCCGCAGCTTGGGATCATCCCCGGTGGCATGGATGCTCTTGGCAAACTGTCCTGCGATGGCCTCGAACGGATAGCTGATCCGCTCGTGCGCCTCCCGGTGACAACCGACACAGTCGAGTTGCTCACGCCTCGCGTCCTGCGGGTGCGGATAATCGCGGTAGCCTTGCGCGTGACACTTGACGCACGCAACTTTGCCATGGACCGACCCCGCCAAGCGCCCTGGATCGATCGACAGATCGATCAGGTTACCCGTGATGCCGTCCCGGTAGGCGAGGGTCGCCATCCCATGACAACGCAGACAGGCACGATTATCCGCCGGCGGGTCGGCGCTCGCGGCAGCCGCACCCAGCGTACACAGCAACACAGCCATGATCAACGACGTCACGGCCGCCAGACGCCGACGGCGTCGAGGTCCTGGACTCTTAGCGCTCATAGGTACACCTCGAGACGGAAACGGTCGCAGGCCAGACCGACTTGGCGGTGGGTAGCAGGGAGTCGGGCCAAGATTAGCACACGGAAATCCAATCATCGCCTTGGCCCTCTGGCCCCTTGGAATCAGACGCCCACCTCCTTCGATCCGACCGCCGCCGGGTCAGAAATCGGCACCTGGACAATCGGGCGAATCTGGTCTATAACCAGTCTAGCAGAACATAAGCATATAATAATATTCGCGAAGACTTGAGAGTTGTCAATGACAACACGATTCCGGCTACGCGCGGGAGCGGCACGCCGACCGTCGGCGCTCGCGAGGAGATCGCAAAGCCCGAGGAACCCCACGCAAGTTGTACTTTGTCAAGGCACAAGGTGGGACAACACGCATGAACACCGAACCACTGGCATTCGAGCACGCCATCGGCCCCTTCCTGGCCGACCAACTGGAGATCCGCGGGATCAGTCGGCGCAACTTCGTCAAGTTCGCGCTGGGCATCACCGCCGCCATGGGCCTGCCGTTCGGTATGACCAGGCAGGTCATGGCGGCACTGGATCGGCCAGCGGCACGCCCATCGGTGATCTGGCTGCATTTTCAGGAGTGTACCGGCTGTACTGAGTCCCTGCTGCGGGCGACCCATCCAACCGTCGAGACCCTGATCCTCGACCTCATCTCCCTGGACTACTCCGAAACCCTGCTGGCGGCGGCCGGTCATCAGGCCGAAGCGGCGCTGCACGATGCCCTGGCCCAACACCCGGGCCAGTTCATCCTGGTGGTCGAGGGTTCGGTACCGACCGCGGACCACGGCAATTTCTGCAAGATCGCTGGCCAGACGCCCCAGGACATGTTGCACGCGATTGCCCCGCAGGCGGTGGCGGCGGTCGCCATCGGCTCCTGCGCCTCGTGGGGCGGTGTGCAGAGCGCCGCGCCGAACCCGACCGGCGCGGTCGGATTGGCTGAGGCGCTGGGACTGGAAGGCATCCTGAAGTCGGATGGCAGCGCCCTGCCCGTCATCAACCTGCCCGGTTGTCCGGCCTCCCCTTACAACCTGCTCGCGACCCTGCTCTATTACCTGACCCTGCACCGCCTGCCCGAGCTCGACACCAAGGGCCGGCCCAAGTTCGCCTATGGGCGCCTGATCCACGACAACTGCGAACGGCGGCCACATTTCGATGCCGGGCGCTTCGCCGAGCAATTCGGCGACGCCGGCCATCGCCAGGGCTGGTGTCTGTACAAGCTGGGCTGTAAGGGCCCCGAGACCTATGCCAACTGTCCGGCGATCCAGTTCGGCGATGTCGGCGCCAACACCTGGCCGGTGGGTATCGGTCATCCCTGTTTCGGCTGCGCCGAACAGGGGGTGGGTTTCCACAAGGCCCTGCATGAGCAGGCCAAGGTGCTGTCGGTCACCCCCACCTCGCTCTTCCCCGGGGTCTTCACCGAGCATCCCGGCGGCGTGACGGTGGCCTCGGCGGCGGTCGCCGGCGCGATCGGCGGCGGGGCCCTGGTCTATGCCCTGGGGGCCAGCCAAAAACTCAAGCAGACCGAGGCCGCATCCACATCGACCACGGATGAGGAGGCCTAAACGGGCCGGAGGCATCCAATGAACAGCAATCGTCGCGATTTTCTCAAGCTCATGGCCGCCGGGACCGCGGGGGCCGCAACCGCACTCGCCGTCGGCCCGCTCCAGGCGCGCCCCCCGAAACCCCTGCCTCCGGGGGCGATCGGCATCCTCTACGACGCCACGCTCTGTATCGGCTGCAAGGCCTGCGAGGTGGCCTGCAAGGCCGCCAACCAGATGCCGATGGATCACACCTCCGGCCTGGAGCAGTTACATGGCGTCAGCGGGGTTTGGGACGCCCCGGATGACCTGAACAGCCGGACCCTGAACAAGATCAAGCTCTGTGAAACGAACGACGGCAGCGCCGGCGGCCTCAGCTTCGTGCGGCGTGCCTGCATGCATTGCGTCGACCCCAACTGCGTGTCGGCCTGTCCGGTCAGTGCCCTGACCAAGGACCCCGCGACCGGGATCGTCCGCTACAACCCGGACGCCTGTATCGGCTGCCGCTACTGTCAATTGGCCTGTCCGTTCAACGTGCCCAAGTTCGAGTTCGACAAGCCCTTCCCCAAGATCGTCAAGTGCCAACTCTGCACCGAGCGGGTGAGCGAGGGCGAGATTCCGGCCTGCTGCGCGGCCTGCCCTACCGGCGCCACGCTGTTCGGAGGGGTGACGGACCTGTTGGCCGAGGGGCATCGACGGCTGGCCTTCCAACCCGGCGAGGCCCAGGACTACCCCCTGCACCAGTTGGGGACGCATGAGCAGCGCACGGCCAAGGTCACCGGCTATGTGCCGAGCATCTACGGCGAGACGCAGACCGGCGGCACCCAGCAATTGCTGATGGCGGGCGTGCCCTTCGATCAGCTTGGATTGCCGCCGCTCGGCAACGACTCGCGCGCACGCCTCTCCGAGACCATCCAGCACGGCCTGTACCAGGGGATGTTTGCACCCGCGCTACTGCTGGGCGGGCTGGTCTATGCGGTGTATCGCAATAGCCGCCAGGACCGCGAAGAGGACCCGGGGGCGACCGCCGCAGACGCCCCCGGCGTCGACACACAGGAGCGCCATCATGACTGAGGTCTATCGCCCTGTAGGAGGCAAGCTGCTGACCAGGCACTTCTATTTCATGGGCGTCCTGGCCCTGATTGCCGGTTACTTCCTGGTGCGCCGGTTCGTCTTCGGGATCGGCGCCGTCAGCAATCTCAGCGACGGTTTTCCCTGGGGACTCTGGATCACCTATGACGTGGTGGTCGGCACTGCACTTGCCTGCGGCGGTTACGCGATGGCCATCCTGGTCTATGTGTTCCACCGCGGTCAGTTCCATCCGATGATCCGGGCGGCGCTCCTCACCAGCGTCTTCGGCTATACCCTGGCCGGCGTCTCCATCGTGGTGGATGTCGGGCGCTATTGGCAGATCTATAACGTGTTCCGGCCGGGCTACCTCAATCTGAACTCGGTGATGATCGAGGTGGCGCTGTGCGTGACCAGCTATGTCATCGTGCTATGGATCGAGTTTTCACCCGCGATCCTGGAGGCCATGAAGGCCAACCGCCTGCTGCGGCTGATGCGCCATATCCTGTTCTTTTTCATCGGGGTTGGTATCCTGCTGCCGACCATGCACCAGTCATCGCTGGGATCGCTGCTGATCATCGCCGGCTATAAGGTCCACCCGCTCTGGCAGAGCAACCTGATTCCGCTGCTCTTTCTGATCACGGCCGTGGCCATGGGTTATGGCATGGTGGTGTTCGAGTCGCTCTACGCCTCGGTCCAATTGGGGCGTCGGCTCGAAACCACGATGCTCGCGCGCGTCGGCGCGATCATCCCCTGGCTGCTGATCGCCTGGCTGGTGCTGCGGATCGGCGATCTCGCATTCGCCGGTAAGCTCGGCTTGCTGTTGCAGCCCGGAGTCGAGCCCCTCCTGTTCGCGGCGGAAGTGGCCCTGTTCGTCTATGCCAGCGTCATCCTGCTCGATCCGCACCGACGCGTCCGACCCAACGCGCTCTTCTGGAGCGCCCTAGCGGTGGTGTTGGGTGGCGCACTCTATCGCTTCGATGCCTTCCTGATCGCTTATAACCCGGGTCCGGGCTGGCACTATTTTCCAGCAGTCGGCGAGCTGATGATTACGCTGGGCTTCTTCGCCATCGGGATCATGGCCTATCTGTTTTTCGTCAAGAAGACGCCCGTGCTGTCCGCCAACCCTTAGCATCCGATCGATCCGGGGCCGGCCGTCGGCGCCGCCTGGACACCAACTGGAGACCGCGACCGTGAGCACCAAACGCATTTGTGTCGATCCGGTAACCCGCATCGAGGGTCATCTGCGGATCGATTGTGACATCCGCGACGGCAAGGTCGTCGATGCCTGGTCCAGCGGTCAGATGTGGCGCGGGATCGAGACCATCCTGATCGGGCGCGATCCGCGCGACGCCTGGCTCTATACCCAACGCATCTGCGGGGTCTGCACCACGGTCCATGCGATCTGTTCGGTGCGTGCCGTGGAAAACGCCCTGGGGCTGGAGATTCCGCTCAACGCTCAATTGATCCGCAACCTGATCATGGCCGCCCATGGCATCCACGACCATATCGTGCATTTCTATCAACTCTCCGCGTTGGACTGGGTGGATGTCGTCTCGGCGCTCGAGGCCGATCCCCAGGCCACGGCAACGCTCGCTCAAGGTCTGTCGAACTGGCCAAACAACAGCGCGGCGCATTTCGCCGAGGTCCAAGAGCGGATCAAAAAATTCGTCGCCGGCGGGCAGCTCGGTATTTTCGCCCACGGCTATTGGGGACACCCGGCGATGAAGCTGCCGCCCGCGGCCAATCTGATGGCGGTCGCCCATTATCTGGAGGCATTGGAGTATCAGCGCCGCGCCAATCGGATTGTCGCCATCCTGGGCGGCAAGACCCCCCATATCCAGAATCTGGCGGTCGGCGGTGTCGCCAACGCGATCAACCCGGACGAGCAGTCCGCGCTGAATATGGAGCGGCTCGCCTATGTCCGCACGCTCATGGATGAATTGGGCGGCTTCGTGCGGGAGGTCTATCTACCCGATGTCACGGCTATTGCGGGACTCTACGCGGATTGGCTGCCCTATGGCGAAGGCGTCACCGACTATCTGTCGGCGCCCGATTTTCCGCGCGATGCCAAGGGCACCGACTTCGGGATGCCGGGCGGCTATATCCCCAATGGCGATATCAACCAGTTTCACCCGCTCACCCACTTTGGCGACCCCTATTTCGAGCGCAATGTCAAGGAGAGCATCAAGCACAGTTGGTATCAGGGTGACTGGACCCGTTCGCCCTATGCGGAGGACACCGTTCCACACTATACCGACTTCAACGAGGAAGGCGCCTATTCCTGGGTCAAGTCGCCCTCGTTCGCCGACCGGCCGGCCCAGGTCGGCCCGCTCGCCAATGTCCTGGCGATGGTGGCCGCCGGCCATGAAGGGACCAAGCGCTATCTCGACCAGGCGCTCACGCGCATCGCCGCCATCACCGGCTCCGCGGTGCCGATGACTGCGCTGCACTCCAGCCTGGGTCGGCACGCAGCGCGCTGTGTGCGTACCCAGGTACTCTATGACATGCTGCTGGAAAACTACGACGCGCTGATCGCCAACATCGCCAGCGGCGATTACACCAGCTTCAATCCGCCGGTCTTCCCCAAAGGCGAACAGATGGGCTTCGGCTTTCACGAGGCCCCGCGCGGCATCCTGTCGCACTGGATCGTCATCGGGGATGGCAAGATCAAGAACTATCAAGCGGTGGTGCCCTCGACCTGGAACGCCGGACCACGCAACCAGGACGACGCGCGCGGACCCTATGAGGCGGCCCTGATCGGCAATCCAGTCCTCGACGAGGAGCGCCCGCTGGAGGTCTTGCGCACCGTACACTCGTTCGACCCCTGCCTGGCCTGCGCGATCCATCTGCACGATAACCAACGCCAGCGGGTGATCCGTGTCAGCAGCGTCTGATTGGGCCGGCTCACCGAGCCCCAGCGGTATCTTACTGCTGGGGCTGGGCAATCTGCTCTTGAGCGACGAGGGCCTGGGGGTCCATTGCCTGCGTCGGCTCGAAACCGGGTATCGCTTCGAGCCGCCGATCGCCCTGATCGACGGCGGCACCGCCGGTGTGGAGTTGCTGCAGCTGTTCCGGGACCATCAGCGGATTGTGGTGATCGACGCCTTGGACGGCGGCCAGCCGCCGGGCACGGTGAGCGTGATCCGTGATGAGGCCATCCGCCGCGCCCTGGAGGTCAAACTCACCCTGCATCATCTGGGACTCGCCGAGGTGCTGGCCCTGCTCGATCTGCTCGATGAGCGACCGGCCGAGTTGGTATTGATCGGCGTTGCGCCGCAGCGCCTGGAGCTTGATCTGGAACTGTCGCCCGGCGTCGCCGCGGCCATCCCGGCGGTCATTACGACCGTGGAAGCGGTCCTGACCGGCTGGGGGGTGCAGGTCAGAACCAGACCTCCGGATAGCGCCGGGTACGCGGAATGTTATTGATCAGGAGCGCGACGATGAGCAGGACCAGGGGGCCGAGCGTGGCCGGCACCAACACATAGAGAAACCCCAGTGCGTGAACATGATCCGAGCCGATCACCGCAATCAGCGCCGTGGCACCGCCCGGCGGGTGCAGCGTCTTGGTGAGATGCATCAGTGCAATGGCCGTCGCCACGGCAACGGCCTGGGCGAGCCAGGGGTCCACCTGCAGTAACTTCCAACTGGCCACACCCACCAGGGCCGACAGGATGTGGCCGCCCATCAGGTTGCGGGGCTGGGCCAGCGGGCTGCGCACGGCACCGAAGACGAGCACCGCAGAGGCCCCGAGCGAGCCGATCATCAGGTTGAAGTCGGTCCCGGTGAAGAAGCGCTGATTCAGCCAGGCGACCACGGCGATGCCGACGAAGGCTCCGGCCCACGACCACAGGACCTCCTCGCGACTCACGCGCGGCGGGCTACCGCGGGTCGTCCCCCGCATCTTGCGCAGGTAGGTTTGCAGCCCCGCGAGCAGTCCCAACCCGGCACTCATGGTGCTGCATCCAACGGGCAGGCGGTGAGAAAGTCCTTGCGTAACAGTATGCCGACGCAACGCCCATGGCTGTCGACGACCGGCATGCCGCGGCCCGGATGGCGGCGAAAGGCCCCCAGCATCTCGCGCAACCCGGCCTGCTCACTCACCGCGACGGCGGGTGTCGACATGATGGCGCCCGTTGCGGTGTCGCGACAGCGCTCGACCAGCCCGCCCTCGCCCTCGATCAGGTGCAGCAGCAGTTCGAGAAAGCTGCCCGCGCCGAGCAGGCGCAGCACGTCAGTCTCGGTCAGCATTCCCAGCACGCGGCCATCCGCGTCGACGACCGGTAAGGTCTTGAGACCCTGGCGGACCAGCGCGCGCGCCGCCTCGTCGAGAGGCGTCGCCGGCCGCAGCGGCGCGATGCCCGAACGCATCAGATCGCGGGCACAGACCCCGCTCAACAGGCGCTCGACGGCATGGGCGTGGGCCAGGTGATAGATGATCCTGAAATCGGTCGTAGTGATATCGATATAGCCCGGGATGTGTCGCATCGCATCCAGGATGTCGGCGTCCGAGAGTTCGAGCTGCGCCGCCCCGGGTGCGGCCACTTGCTCCTGAGGGAGACTGGGTAGCTGGTGAGTCATTGGCGAACTCCGGGCTCAGACTGGAAGATTGACCGGGCGGGACCAAGTGTCCGATCGCCTATTTGAGTCCATGGGGCCCCTGACTGGCCTTGATCTTGGTCAAGCCGTGCGCCGCCGACCCTCGAATCAGACCAGTCCTCTGCGGGTGATGAAACCGATTCCCCGGCCTGGAACACGCCACCGGCCGAACGCCTGTCCACGCCAGCCACCGACTCCCCGGCACAGCCCCCCGGCGGGTCCGCTCCCTGGCAGGCTGGGGCCGCCGCCCTTGGCTGGTGTCGCCGCGCCCTGAACCGATGCGGTCACGACACCCACGCGACCGACCACGCCCTCGATGACACAAATGTCCGCATCCGCCAGGACCGTGGTCGCCTGTGGTCCACAACGCCCGGATCACATTGATTCCCTCAGTGTCTGCCTCCAGTTTATCTGGACCTTGTCAAGCTTGTCCCCGACCATGAGGAGCTAACACCATGTCGACGGCCGAAATTACAGTCCCTTTGGATAGCGAAGGTTTTCTCGTTAACCGTGACGATTGGAGCGAGGAGATCGCCGAGGGGCTGGCCCGCGGCGATGACTTTGAGCTGACCGAGCAGGTGCGCGACTTCATCAACCAGGCCCGTGCCATGTACGAACAAGACGGGGTGGTACCGCCGCTGCGCATCTTCGCGAAAAAACAGGGGGTCACTACCAAGGACCTCTACGCGATCTTCAAGAAGGGACCCATGAAGCTCATCTGCAAATGGGGCGGCCTGCCCAAGCCGACCGGCTGTGTCTGAACCTGCGGGAAGACTGCGGCGAGGCGGCGACGACCGGCCCTAATGGATGGTCCAGCCTCAGTCAGGCCGAGGAACCAGCCCGGCCGGCGGGACCCAAAAAGCGGTCGCAGAAAAACGCACTAAACTCCGGCCACCGACGCCCGCGGCGGCCCGTCGCGGCCAGGGGGCCGCTCCTACGGGCACAGCCGCCTGCGTCGGGCCGACTTCAGCCAATGCCCGACGACCAGACTGTTACTTTTATCAATGCCTTCGTCACGGCGCCCCCGTAGACTCCCCGGCAACCCATGATCGCCCTGGCTAGCAGGCTGTCGGACTTAGTGATGCAACCGATTGAATGCAAAGAGTTTCCTCTTTTGCGCCAAAAAGTCGTTTTCCTGTTTAATCAATCGGTTACGCCATCAAGTCCGACAGGCTGCTAGAACCTCTGCATGCTAGCGCACATCGGTCGCCGCCCACTGTGACCAAGTCACTGAGTCGACGCACTCGACCTGCTACCTTGACGGTTGCTGCCAACCCCCTAGCCCGGCACTGACCACCCGATCCGCGGATCGCGCAAGCGCCAGCGGGTCGATGGTCAGTGGCTATCTGACCGGGACAGCGGTATCACGCTGAGTCAATGCGCTTCGATCATCTGCGGCCAAGCCCGGGCGGTCCTGTTCAATCACAAACCGGGTCGCCACCGCCCCCGCACCCCCAAAGGAAAAGCGCCATGCGTGTCCTGCTCTGCGGCCTCTTCGCCGTGACCCTCCTGTCATTCACGTTCGCCCAGGCGCGGAGCAACTGGCCGACCCCGCCCATTGAGGGGGACCCCCTCACCCAGGTGTCCGGCTCGCTGACCGGCGGCAGCGCCGACCATAGCAAATTCGCGGCGCTCAAGGGTCCCTTCGCCAGCGGCCCGGAGGTGACCAAGGCGTGTCTTGGTTGCCACACCGAGAGCGGCAAGCACTTCATGAAGAACATCCACTGGACCTGGAATTTCACCAACCCTGAGACCGGCCAGCAGCTCGGAAAGAAGCATCTGATCAACAATTTCTGCACCAACGCCCGGGGCAATGAGGGGATGTGTGCCCAGTGCCACGCGGGCTACGGCTGGAAAGACGAGACCTTCGACTTCACCAACCAGGACAACATCGACTGCCTGGTCTGTCACGACCATACCGAAACCTATTACAAGACCCCCAACAACGGCGGGAACAAGAGCTGTTCCGTGATGTTCGAGGGGCTGCCCGCCATGGATCTGACCCGCATCGCTCAAGCGGTTGAGTTACCCGACCGTACCAACTGCGGGGCCTGTCATTTCAACGGCGGCGGTGGCGACAACGTGAAGCACGGCGACCTCTCGTCCGCCCTTAAGCACCCGCCACGCGATCTGGACGTACACATGTCTCCAAACGGGCAGAACTTTGCCTGCACCGCCTGTCATGTCACGAGGAACCACGTCTGGGCCGGTAGCCGTTATGCCGTCATCGCCAAAGACACGAGCGGCCCGGGCCGCCCTGGTCAGCGCCGCGATGTGGCCACCTGCGAGTCCTGCCACGGCGCCGCCCCCCACCATGAGGGCTCGGTCAAGCACCGCAAGCTCAACGATCATGTTGCCTCGGTGGCCTGCCAGACCTGCCACATCCCCCGCTTCGCCCGCGGCGGGGTCGCCACTGTGATGAATTGGGACTGGCGCACCGCCGGCAAGACCAAGGACGGCGAGGGCTACCATGAGCACGGTTATACCCAGGGCAATGGGGAGGAACGCTACACCTACAAATCGATCAAGGGCAGCTTCACCTACGCCGAGAACGTCATCCCTGAATATGGCTGGTTCAACGGCCAGATGCGCTACACCACCATCGACACCCATTTCGACTTGAAGAATCAACCCATCGCTATCAATGCCTATCTGGGTTCACGCGCCGACGGACGCTCACGCATCTGGCCATTCAAGCGCATGCACACCTGGCTGCCCTTCGACATCGGCAACGGCACTCTGGTCTATACCCACCTGTGGGGGGAAGACCCCGACGCCTATTGGGGCAATTACGATATGGGTAAGGCGATCGCCCGCGGCATGAAAGACTTCGGACTCGACTACTCTGGCCAGTTCGACTATCTCGAGACCGTCTCTTATTGGCCCATCACCCACATGGTCGCACCGAAAGAAAACGCCGTCGCCTGTAGCGACTGTCACATGCAGAACGGTCGGCTGAATGCGGTCACCGGCGTCTATCTGCCAGGCCGCGACCGCAATCGCTGGGTCGATCTGGCCGGCATGATCCTGTTCTTCGGCACCCTCGGCGGGATCCTGACGCACAGCGTGATGCGCGGCCTGAGCCGCTTTAAGAACCGCCACCTTAATCGCCGCCCCGACCACACCGGAGGAAACCCCTTGTGAGCATGCGCCAAGTCCTGATCTATACCCTCTTCGAACGCTTCTGGCACTGGGCGCAGGTAACACTCATCGTCATTATGCTGGTCAGCGGTTTCGCCATTCATGGGATCAATCAATGGATGAGCTTCGATGAGGCGGTGACCCTGCACACCCTCTCCGCCTTAGCGCTCCTGGCCCTGTGGGTCATGGCCACCTTCTGGCTCTTCACCACCGGCAACTGGAAGCACTACCTGCCGACCGCCGCCGGACTCGGCCAGGTGGTCCGCTTCTATTCCTATGGAATCTTCAAGGGCGAGCGCCACCCCTACCGCAAGGCGTATTGGCGCAAACACAACCCACTCCAGGCCATCGCCTACCTGGCGCTGAAGATCGTCCTGTTTCCGCTCATCTGGGCCTCGGGGATCATCTATCTGCTCTATTTCGCCTGGGGCGACACCCCCGACGCGGCGCTCTGGCTGGAGCGGGTGGCGCTGATCCACACCGCCACCGCCTATGCCATCCTGACCTTCGTGGTCACTCACGTCTATATGCTGACCATCGGGTCTTTCCTGCACCATGTCGCACCGATGGTCACTGGCTTCGACGAGGTCGAACTGAGCCCGGAGGAAGAGGCCTACCTCGTCAAGGACGAGCCCAGCCGCATTCGCTGACCCCAACCCGTCGATGAAAGTCGCGCCGGGAGCACGCCCCAATTCTCCCTCCCCCCTCGGGGGATGGCCGGGGAAAGGGAACGGCCAAGGCGCCCGTGGGCGGCCCGGCGCCATGGCCGTTACAGGGGAATCCGTGCAGCGTTTGCCCGGACAATGTCCGAGGACTAGACTGCGACTTTTATCAATGCCCTCGACACGGCGACCCGGTAGACTTCCCGTCAATCCATCCGAATAACCGCCCCGCCCCGACGCCCAGACCGGCGACCGGCGCGGTCGCGGCGGCCCCTCTCCACCGGAGTTTACCCATGAACTGCAACCCCTTGGCCCTCTATCAACCCATCCCCGCGCCGCACCACTCCAGGCACCTCTGGCCCTGGCTGCCGGTGCTCGCCGCCGCCACCGCGTTGAGCGCCTTGCTGCTCGCGGCCGACTTCGCGCTGCACTGAGCGGCGCACCCGCCAGCCCCCAGATGACTGACACCATCGTCGCCAGTCCTCGGCTCGAACACTTCCCCATCTCCTTTTTCGCAATGGCGATGGGGATGTCGGGGCTGACTATCGGCTGGGAAAAGGCCCAGCACATCCTGGGCATGGATCTCAAGATCACCCCCTGGCTGATCGTTACCACGTCCCTGCTCTTTGTGGTGCTGGCCTTGAGCTACGTAATGAAGCTCGCGCTTTATCGCCAGGCCGTGCTCGCCGAACTGCGCCACCCGGTCAAGCTCAATTATTTTCCGACCATCTCCATCAGCCTGCTCCTGCTCAGTATCGCCTTCCTGCCCCTGGTCCCGAACCTGGCCCAGGGTTTGTGGCTGGCCGGGACCGGCTTGCACCTGGCCTTCACCCTCTATGTCGTGAATGTCTGGATGCACCACGAACATTTTAAGATCCAGCACATGAATCCAGCCTGGTTCTTTCCAGCGGTCGGTAATGTGCTGGTGCCGGTCGTCGGGGCGTCACTGGGCTATGTCGAGGTCTCCTGGTTCTTCTTCAGCGTCGGTCTGCTGTTCTGGGTGATGTTGATGACCATCATCCTCTATCGGGTGATGTTTCATGACCCGATTGACGAGCGCCTGATGCCGACGCTGTTCATCCTGATCGCCCCCCCGGCGCTGGCCTTCATCGCCTATAGCAATCTGGTGCCAACGCTCGATCCATTCGCCCGGGTGCTCTACTATGGTGGGCTATTTTTCACCCTGTTGCTCTTCACCCAGGCCGGCCGCTTCCTGCGGCTGCGGTTCTTCCTCTCATGGTGGGCGTATTCATTCCCGCTGGCGGCGATCAGTATCGCAAGCCTGGTGATGTTTGAGCGCACGGGCGCGGATGTCTACCGCTATCTGGGGTTCGGCCTGCTGATCCTGCTGACCGGGATCGTTGCCTTCCTGCTCGTGCGAACTGGGATCGCGGTCTGGCGACAAGCCATTTGCGTGCCTGGTCAATAACACGCAATGCCATGGCCTTCCAACTCGCGGTCCTCGCCGGGGCGCCCCCTAAACGAGCCTCATGCCTTGACTCATAACACGATGCAGCAACAATTGATTCGACTGTGGGATTTGCCGACCCGTCTATTTCACTGGCTACTCGCGGCGTTGGTGACAGCCGCCTTTGTCACTGGACTGACGGGCGGGAATGCGATGGTTTGGCATGGCCGCTTGGGGCTGCTGATTCTCGGCCTACTGACCTTTCGCTTGGTGTGGGGCCTGGTCGGCTCGACCTATGCACGCTTCGTCCAGTTCGTGCCCGGTCCCAAGACAATGCTGACCTATCTGCGCGGAGGTTGGCAGGGAATGGGGCACAATCCGCTTGGTGCATTGTCGGTGCTGGCGCTGCTCGGCCTCTTGTTGTTTCAGACCATCAGCGGTTTATTCGCCAACGATGACATCGCGTTCAACGGCCCGCTTCAGGATTTGGTGACCAAGCGCACGAGCGACTGGTTGACCGGTTTACACCACCAGGCCATTTGGCTCATTGGTGTACTGGTCACACTGCATGTGGGGGCCGTGCTGTTCCATACGCATCTACACAAAGACAATCTCATCACGCCGATGGTCACCGGGATTAAGTTGGCCACCAGCCCGGACGCTCGCGGGGCCACCGGCGGTGGCTGGCTCGCGTTGATCGCTGCGCTGACGATCGCCATCCTGGCAATCTGGATCGCGGCCGGCGGACTGCTGCCCACCGCGCCGATCACACCGGTACCCACTTGGTAAAGGAAGGCCGCCCGGATGGGCGGCACTGCTACCTTCAGTCCTTGGCGCGGAACTGATCGTGGCACGCCTTGCAGCTCTTACCCACATCGCCAAAAGCGGTTTTCACTGCACCCGCATCGCCGGTCGCAGCGACCTTGGCCAGTTGATCAGCCGCGGCGACGAAGTTACCGGCAAGCTTGCCGACCTCCGGCATCTTCTGGAAAAACTCAGGCTTGACATTGGTATGCACGTCACCGATGTCCTTATCGGTACCCGGACCATAGAGCGCGCCCATGCCTGAGTTAGCAATCGCCGCAATGACGTTGGCGGCCGCGGCGACCTGTTTCGCATCAAAGTCCCCTTCCAGGTTGGCCTTGATCTTACCCATATTCCAGCTCATAAACGTGTAACCGCCTTGGCGGATCTCGATCTGGTCTGCGGGTTTGACATCGGCCGCCAGCGCCGCGCCAGACAGGGCAACAGCGAACAGCCCAAGCGCGCATTGAACACTCATTGATTTCATACTTGATCTCCATACTCGGTGTGATTGGGTTAATCGGCGACCTTAGGATAGCCGGTTGTGGTTGAAACCGCCAGTCTCCCGCAGCGCCATTTCCGATACCACGTTTTGAGTTCACCATGTTTGCGACCTTTAGTATTATTTTCGCGATCACCCTGGCCTTGATTCCGGCGGGCGTCCATCTTGGGTTTCGTGCGCCCCGTACCCGGGAAACCGGATCGCCGGCGGATTACGGCCTGGCCTTTGAAGAGCTCAGTATCCCCACAGTACGCGGCCGTCAGCTGTTCGGCTGGCTCCTGCCGGCACCGGCGGCCACCTGCACCATCGTGGTGCTGCACGGTTGGGGCAGCAACGCCGAACTGATGTTGCCGCTGGCCGTCCCGCTGCGACGGGCCGGCTTTAACCTGTTACTCTGCGATTCGCGCAGTCATGGCCGCAGCGATGCGGACAGCTTTTCATCCCTGCCCCGCTTCGCCGAGGACCTCGGGATGGCGATCCTCTGGCTCAAAGCGCAGCACCCACACCTGGCCGATCGCATCGCGGTGCTTGGTCATTCGGTGGGCGCGGGCGCCGCCTTGTTCGAGGCCTCGCGTAATGCAGATATTGCGGCGGTGATCAGTATCGCCGCGTTCGCGGACCCCGCCCAAGTGACCGCCGGCTATCTGCGCCCGCTGCACTTCCCGCGTCTGCTCATCCGCCTGGTCTGCCGCTATGTGGAATGGGTCATCGGCTATCGCTTCGCGGCGATTGCGCCGATGAACACCGTTCGCTCAATCGCCTGCCCCATCTTGCTGGTGCATGGCACGGCCGACCGGACGGTCGCCGTGGACGATGCGCACCTGATTCTGACCAACTGCCCTGCCCCGCACGCCCGCCTGCTGGAGATCGACGGCGCCGGACATGATTCGGTGGACCGGATCGAGCAGCACGTCGGCGAGCTTCTGGGGTTCCTCGAGCAACACTGCCCCGCCAGATAGCTGTCCTTATTCACCACCACGGAGCATCCTCTGATGACATCGAACTACGAAACTTTCTTCACGCTTGACAGCTTTGCCGTCGTCGGACGCTCTCAGGCCAAACCCTTCCCGATTCTCAGTTATCGCCGGTTGAAGGCCATGCGCAAACTGGCCTATGCGGTCGACCCCAGCACCAATCTCATCGACGGTGACAAGGCTTACCCCAACCTCCCCGCCTTACCGACTCCTGTCGCAGGCGTGATCCTCGAGGTGCCAAAGGCGGAAACCAGAGATTGGATCGCCGCCGCTGCGGATGCCGGGATCAGGGATGTCTGGGTACACATGGCCCACGACACCCCGGAGGCCGTCGCCTTGGCCAAGGAGAAGGGCATCAACCTGCGCACCGGCACCTGTGCCGTCATGTATCTGAACCCCGGCCTGTCCTATCACAGCATCCATAAGTTCATCATGACGATCGCCGGCAAATACTGACGCCAAGCGCCCCGGCCAACCGGGCCGGGGCTTCTCAATCAGGCCGGGGCCCGGTGGATCAGGGCGGCTGCTTGCAGAAATACCAGTCCACGTACGCAAAAGATTCACACGATCCCCGGGCGCCGGCCAGCAATTCGCAACGACGTACCGCGAGCGAACTCCCTACACTGTCTCTCAGGATTACGCCGACATAAACTACATGCACGCAGTGGTTACGCCTCCTCCCCGGGACATTGTCTCCACAGGCGTTGGCAGAACCGGGCAGGACCGCCCCAGGAAATAGTCTATTGACATTCGGTCTATAGATTGCTATCCTAGAGACTCGTTAGAAATCACGAGTAAGTTACATGCCTGGTGGACTTGGTCCCGGACCTGGGCGAGGCCGCGGCGGCGGGCAGCGCAAGATGTTCTTCCTGCAATCCTGTCTGCTGGTGCTGTTGCACCGCGAGCCGGGTTACGGCTATAGCCTGATGAGCGGCCTCACTGAGTTCGGCTTCGAGGCTGGGCAGATGGACATCAGCATCCTCTACCGGGTGCTGCGTGACCTGGAAGCGGCGCAACTGGTGAGTAGCGCCTGGGACGAGAACAGTCTTGGTCCCAAGCGGCGGGTGTATACCATCACCGCCGAGGGCGAGGCCCGCCTGAACGACTGGATGCAATTGCTGCGGCAACGGCGCAGGCACATCGAAACGCTTGAGGCGGCTTATGACACCGTCAACAAGAGCGATTGAAACAGCAAGACCTCTGAGAGGTAAAGATCATGCCATATAAAGACGGTACCGGACCCACTGGACAAGGTACAAACGCGGGACGCAATGCCGGACGCTGCGCGGGTCAGGGAGGCGCTGGGCGCCCCGGCGGTCGCGGCTTAGGTGGCGGTCGTGGTCGTGGACTCGGCCGCGGTACAACGGCGCCGCTCCCAGCGCTTGGCGCCAGCCAGGATCACTCCTGGATCGGCAGCCAACTCAAGAGCCTGCAAGCCGCTATCCAGGGGCTGACGGCGCGGCTCGACACGCTCGACAAGCACTAGAGCAGGCCGGGGGCGATCATGACTTGATCGCCCCGCGCCGCTCGCCTTCTCACTCACCGAGATCATCGATCATGAAACTCGCTATTTCCTCCTCCGGCACGACCCTCGACTCACCCTTTGACGCACGCTTCGGTCGCGCCGCCGCCTTTTGCCTGGTGGACTCGGAGACCGGCATCTGGACGACCCATGCCAACCCCGCGCTGGCGGCGGCCGGCGGGGCCGGCGTGCAGGCGGCGCAATTCGTCGCCACACTCGGCGCCCAGGCGGTGGTCAGTGGTGCCTACGGGCCCAAGGCCTATGACACACTCTCCGCCGCGGGCATCGCACGCATGCTCGCGCCGGCCAATGACGCACACAGCGTCGCCGAGGTTGTGGCACTGTTCAAGGCGGGGCAATTGACCCAGGCCGGCGCCGCCAGCCACAACGGCCATCACGGGGCCTGACGCCAATGCGCATCGTCGTCGCCAGCGGCAAGGGTGGCACCGGCAAGACCACCGTGGCCACCAGTCTGGCACTGGTTGCCGCGCAGCAGCATACCGTATGCTTTCGCGATTGCGATGTGGAAGCGCCCAATGCCGCCTTGTTTCTACACCCGGCCTTTGACACCCACCGCGAGGTCGGCATCCTCATCCCGCAGATCGACGCGCAGCAGTGTACCTATTGCGGCAAGTGCGCGCGGGTGTGCCAATTTAACGCCATCGCCATCGTCGGCAAGAAGGCGCTGATCTTCCCCGAACTCTGCCACGGCTGCGGCAGTTGCACTCTGGTCTGTCCGGAACAGGCCATCAGCGAGCGGCTCGCCGTCTCGGGCGCACTCGACAGCGGAGTCACCCCGGAAGGCATCGTCTTTGCCCAGGGCGTGATGGACGTCGGCCAACCGATGGCCGTGCCGATCCTGCGCGAACTCAAGGAGTGGTCCGCCACCGACGTCACTGCGGCCCCGGACATCGAAATCCGCGACGCCCCACCCGGGGCCTCCTGCCCGGTAGTGGAGACCATGCGCGGTGCGGACTTTGTGTTGCTGGTGACTGAACCGACCCCCTTTGGTCTACACGACCTGAAACAGGTGGCCGCCATCGCGGGGCAGTTGGGTCTGCCGGCCGGGGTGGTGATCAACCGTGACGGCATCGGCGACGACAGCGTCGGCGCCTACTGTGCCGAAAACGCGCTGCCGATTCTGTTGCGCATCCCGATGCAGCGCGAGATTGCCGAGGCCATCGCCCGCGGTCACAGTCTGGTGGAGACCGTGCCGGAATACCGGCCACTGTTCAGCAACCTGTTGGATCAGATCAGCGCCAGGTTAGATACATGAAGCAGCTCGTTATCCTCAGCGGCAAGGGTGGCACCGGCAAGACCAGTGTCACGGCCGCCTTTGCCCATCTGGCGTCCCTTGGGCCATTCGCCGACCAGGTCGTGCTGGCCGATGCGGATGTGGATGCCGCCAACCTCCAATTGGTCCTGAGGCCGCAGTTACGCGAACAAGAGGAGTTTCGCGGCGGCCAGGTGGCACTCATCGATCAGGATACCTGCGTACGCTGCGGCGACTGCGAGTCGGTCTGCCGTTTCGCCGCCATTGACGAGAACACCGGCGACTATGTGGTGGACCCCATCGCCTGTGACGGCTGCGCGGCCTGTGTGTATCAGTGCCCTACCGGGAGCATCGCCATGCAGGAGCAGGTGGTCGGCACCTTCAGCGTCTCCGACAGCCGCTATGGCCCCCTCTACCATGCCGACCTGTTCCCCGGGGGTGAAAACTCGGGCAAGCTGGTCACTTTGGTCAAACAGCGCGCCCGCGCACGGGCACTGGACGATCAGCGGCAATTGCTCTTGGTCGATGGACCGCCCGGAATCGGTTGCCCGGTCATCTCGGCGGTCTCCGGGGCCGACTTGGCCCTGATGGTCACTGAGCCCACGGTCGCCGGCATCCACGACCTGCGCCGGACCCTCGACACCGTGCGACATTTCGGCGTACGAGCACTCGTGTGCATCAATAAGGCCGACCTCTATCCCGCTGGGGTGCAAGAGATCGAGTCCTATTGCCACGCGCACGGCATCACGACGCTCGGCAGCATCCCATTCGATCTGACCGTCGCCGACGCCATGGTGGCCGGCGAGGCCATTACCTCCTATCGCCCGGGCTCCCCCGCCGGGCTTGCCATCTCCGCCGTGTGGGAGCGCCTCACCGCGACCCTCATGGACGTTGAAACACTCGCCAACTAGGATATCCAAAATGAAAATCGCCATCACTGCTGAAACCGATAACGGCCTCGACAGCCAAGTAGCCCAGCACTTCGGTCATGCCCCCTTCTTCGTCCTGGTCGACGTCGAGCAAGGCGCCATCCAGGCCGCACTGAGCATCGCCAATCCATTCGCCGAAAACCACGAGCCGGGGCAGATCCCCGACTTCATCAAGCAGCAACAGGCCGAGGTGATGTTGAGCGGCGGCATGGGCGGGCGCGCGATCCAGTTCTTCACCCAAGCGGGCGTCAAGACCGCCACCGGCGCCAGCGGCACGGTCCGCCAAGCGCTGGAAAACTACCTGGGCGGCACGCTCACCAGCGCCGCGCCCTGCGATGAGAGCGTGGCGCACGGCCACGGGCACGACCACGGCTGATCCCAAACCGCCCTTAAACCTAGAAATCGCAGTTCGTCCGCAAATAAACGCCAATGAACGCAAATCATCGGAAGCTTGGGCTAGGCCGCCAGCTCGCCTCGCGGGTAACAACGGGGCCGAGCCCAACAATCTCATTCATTTGCGTTTGTTGCGTTCATTTGCGGACAATGATTCTTTTCAGGTTAAATCACTTTTGAGGACTCTCGCTATGGCATCGCAACCGCTCAGAATCGTTGTCATCGGTGGCTCTGCCGCCGGCCCCAAGGCGGCGGCCAAGGCGCGCCGCCTGGATGAACATGCCGCCATTACCATCATCCAGAAGGAGACCGATCTGTCGATGGCCTCCTGCGGCTACCCCTATTATGTCGGCGGGGTCTTCGACGACCGCAATCTATTGATCAGTACCCCGGCGGGGATCGTGCGCGATTCCAGCTTTTTCCAGAAGGCCAAGGGCATCGAGGCCCTGGTGGAAACCGAGGCGGTGTCCATCGACCGCAAGGCCAAGACGGTCACCTGCAAGCACCTGCCCAGCGGTGCGACCCGCACCGTGCCCTATGACAAGCTCGTAATCGCCACCGGCGCCACCACGCTCTATCCGCCCGTCGCCGGAGTGAATCTGGATGGCGTACTGAGCCTGCATTCGCTGGCGGATGCCGATGCGCTGCGCGCGGTGCGCGACGCCAAGCAGGTTCGCGAGGCGGTGGTGGTCGGTGGCGGGCTGATCGGTTTCGAGGTCTGCGAGGCCCTGCACCTGGCCGGCATCCAGACCACCGTCATCGAGAAGACCGCCGCGATCCTGCCCTTCCTCGACGCGGAGCTCTCCAAGCTCGTGGCGAATTATGTCCGCACCCATGGCGCAGACATCATCAAGGGTAACGGCGTCGCCGCCTTCCTCGGCGAGGACGGAAAACTCACCGGGGTCAAGCTCGATAATGGCACCGAGCTGCCTTGCCAACTGGCGGTGGTGGCGGTCGGGGTCAAACCCAATGTGACGCTCGCCGCGTCGGCGGGTCTCGCGATCGGCGCCCTGGGCGGGATCGAGGTCAATGACTCGATGCAAACCTCAGATCCGGACATCTATGCCGGCGGCGATTGCGTGGAGTGTACCTCGCTCATCACCGGGGCGAAGGTGCGTGCGCCCTATGGCGACCTGGCCAACCTGCAGGGGCGGGTCATCGGGCAGAACCTGATCCAGGCCGACAGTGCGAAATTCCCTGGGGTCACGCACACTGGCATCTGCAAGATATTCGATTACACGGTCGGCTTTACCGGACTCAGCGCGGACCAGGCGCGCGCCGCCGGCCTCACCGACATCGAACAGGTGACCGTATCCGGGCTCGACATTCCGGGCTTCATGAATGGCCAGATGCTGATCAGCAAGATGGTCGCTGACCGCAAGACCGGCCGAATCCTGGGCTATCAGTGTATCGGCCCCGGCGATGTCAGCAAGCGGGTAGCCACGGTGGCGATGGCGATCCGGGGCCAACTCAGCATTGCTGACCTGGTCAATGCGGACCTGCCCTATGCCCCGCCCTACTCGCTGGCGCTCGATCATGTGATCGTCTGTGCCCATGTCATGGAAAACAAGCTGCTCGGGCGTATGCAGGGCCTGTCGGTCAGCGAGGTCAAGCAGCGGGTCGACAGTGGTGCGGACTGCTTTATACTCGACACCCGTACCCCGCCGGAATTCGAGTCCATGCGGCTCGGTATCGGCGAGACCCTGATCCCGCAGGGCGCGCTGCGCGGTCGGCTCAATGAGTTGCCGCAGGACAAGGATCGCGAGGTCATCGTCTACTGCGCCATCTCGTTGCGTGGCTATGAGTGTGCGGCTATCCTTCAGGGGTGTGGCTGGCGCAACGTCAAGGTCATGGAGGGCGGTGTCGCCGCCTGGCCCTATCCGCGGGAGCGCTAGCCGGCACCCTGAGGTCCCCGCATGCACGAGCACACCTGGCCCAGCCTGTTCCCAACCCTGGCCGCGGGCGACCCCGCGACCCGTGCAGTGGTGGCGGGCGCCCACCGTCTGGAGTTGCCGCCGGGGCAACCGGTCTTCCACGTCGGTGCGTCCTGCTCCAACTATGTCCTAGTGCTCACCGGAAGCATGCGGGTGCAGGTCATCGGGGAGGACGGGCGCGCGGCGCTGCTCTACCGGGTGTTGCCCGGTGAGGCCTGCGTCCTCACCACCTGCTGCATCCTCTCCGGCGACAGCTATCCGGCCGCGGCCTATACTGAGTCGCAAGTCACCGCCCTGAGCCTCACCAAGGCGGTCTTCGACCGCGCACTGGAGGAGGCGCCGGTGTTCCGGCGCTTCGTCTTCACCAACCTGGGGGCACGCATGGCCCAGGTGATTACCCGCCTGGAGGAGCTCGCCTTCCGGCCTATCGACCGCCGGCTGGTGGATTTCCTGTTGCTGAATACCGGCCAAGGACCGGCCGCAACCATCACCGCCACCCATCAGGAGATCGCGGTGGAGTTGGGGACCGCCCGCGAGGTGGTGTCGCGTCACCTCAAGCGCCTGGAAGCGGCCGGCCTGGTGCGGCTGGGACGCGCCTCGATCGAGCTACTGGACCGCCCCGCGCTGGCACGGATCGGCTTCGGCCCTCTGTGACTATGTCACTGAAGACTTAAGCTAGACGTGTTATTTTAACGAATGACCCAAACCCCATTGGGCCGCCGCCGATACACCATTTGGAGAATTGACCCATGAACATGACCAAGAACGCTGGAACCATCGATCGCGCCGTGCGCGCCATTGCCGGAATCGCCCTGATCGCCCTGGCCTTCACCGGCAGCATCGGCATCTGGGGCTGGATCGGCATCGTCCCGCTCGCCACCGCCCTGATCGGCTGGTGCCCGGCCTACACCGTATTCGGCATCAATACCTGCAAGAGCTGACGATCGTTGCGGCCACCGCACGCCCTCATAGGGTGCGGTGGGCCCGCGAACCGCACCAGCCGCCCGCGGTGCGGTCCTTGCCGCAGCCGATCTGGGTCGCCCCCCGGCCACTGGCCTGACCAGTCAAGCCGACCCAGCACCCTGGCGCCAGGCGCGACTCACCGTAAATCCGGTAGTTATTCACGCCAAGGCGCCAAGCTCGCCAAGAAATACAATAGGGCAAGCATAAAACTAGATTAATAGCATTGTTAATAGCCCAAGAAGGCAGTTAAGACGCTGAAAAACCTTGGCGAGCTTGGCGCCTTGGCGTGAGAACTGCTTCTTAGGTCCACACGCCGACGCAAGGCAGACCTTCGCGCCGGCCCGGCGCCCGCGCCCGGCTGAATGTACCCACGATTTCCAGGTAGTAAGCCATTGAGGCCGCGAGGACAGCCACATCGCTGTTGTCGCGGCCTTTTTTTTGGCCGCCTGAGCGCCATGTTCCGGCGACCTCGGCGCGGGCAAGGGCCGCACCTTCCCTCCCCGCCGACAAACGGACCGCTATTCCTGTATCATGTCATCCCAATAGTGACGGGATTCGGCGAGGTCTCAACGCGTCCCACGGCAGCCGCCGAGCGGCCCAAGACCGCGCCAAACCACCTCCGCCCAACCCGTCAATGACATGAATATGATTGAGACAGACAGATGGTCACCCTACGCGAACCGATCCAAGGTCAACCGTTCAACGACGTATTGAACGAGCTGCACGCACACGCCATCACCGGCGTACCTGACGAATCAGACCCCTTCGTACTGAACGAGCTGGAGCGCGAGTATATCGCCTACGCGCTGGCGCTCTACTATCAATGCGACCACTGCCAGGTACACCATGGCAAGGCGATCGACCGGCTGCGCCGGCAAGCGGATACATCGCCCTGGAACTGGCGCGAAGAGTTCATCAAGACGATCCTGTTCCTGCGCACGGATCGTCGGGACATCTGTGATTTGGAGTGGGATGGATGGCTCAAGGCATGGCGCAACTTCACCACCCATGTTCATTATCGGCACCCGGGCCTGGCGTGCTATCTGGCCTATGCTGTCGGTATTGCCCGCCATGACGAGTTACTGATGGAGCTGGCCTTCGGCTCGATCAACACCAACAATAAAGACAATGATGAGCTGCTGGGTATCGTGCGCGACATCGACCGCCTGGTCGTCTTTATGAAGGCGGCGACCTCCAAGAACCGCACCGACCCGATCATCCGCGCCCAACTACGCACGCGCGGCATCATGGTTTAGACTGATTCGCTATTCGCTCACGCGCCCCGGGCCGACCGGGGCATCGCCGAGTCTGGATGTTCGCATGAAGAAACCACGCAAAGTCGGCCCCGCGGCGCCCAAGTCCAAAGGACCCTCGGCGCCCGCGCTGCTGGCCCTGGCCCAAGGCCACGCCGCCGCGGGCCGTTGGCGCGAGGCCACCGCGTCCTACAAGGACCTGCTCAAGATCGAGGACCGCCCGCAGTGGCGGGGCGAACTGGCAGCGGCCTACGCCGGTCGGGCCCGGGAGTTGGCGGCCAAGGGCATGCCCAAGGAAGCCCTCACGCTCTGGGAGAATCGCGCCCAGGTGGCCCCGGAACTGCCGCCAGACCCGGACTATTTTACCCTGCTCCTGCGCTTGGGACAGGTCCAGGCGGCGCTCGACCTGCTGGCCCGAACAGGGGAGCGCCTGGATGCGGCGACCCTAACCGCCCTGCGCTCCCACCTGGCCGCCCTGCATCTGGCGGCCGAACCAGCGGTGGCGGCGGGGCTCGGCGCCGATGATCCGATCCGCGTCCAGGGACCGGTCGCCACCGCGGCCCTCGACGCCTACTGCCGGGGCGATGACAACGCCCTGCGCGACGCCTTGGCCGCCATCCCCTTCCGCTCGCCCTATCGCGACTTGGCCCAGGTCCTCAAGGCCCTGCAGCGGGCTGCGACGGCCCCCACCGAGGCGTCTGCGCTGCTCGAACGGATCGGCGACGACTCGGGCTTTGCCCCCCTGCGGCGCGCCTGTGCCCTGGCCCTGGGGCCAGCGCAAACACTCACTGCACGGCTGGCGGACGCCGGGAATCACACCCGTCGCTTCGCCCTGACCCTGGCCGGCTGGGGCGATGAGCGCCAAGCACTATGGGAAGAGACGCGCAAGGTCGCGGGCCACGGCCCGCAGCCCCTGCTGCGCCTGCTGCACCGCCGCCGGGTGCTCCTGGGCGAGGACTGGGCGCGGCGCCAGGCGCTGCGCCTGCTGGCCCCCGGCTTCCCCAAGAGCGCGGCCCTGATCGCCGAAGGGGGCGCGCGTCGCCTGTCAGCGGAAGAGCGGCTGCTGGTCGCCGCCTGGCACGCCGAGGACGTCAACAACCCTTGGGAGGACATCGAGGCCTGGTCTGCCTATGCCCACCACCTGATCCAGACCGGCCCAGGACCGGCCGGGAGCGTCGGGGCACTGCGCGTCGCACTGGTGCTGCGCCGCGTGGACGACCAGCGGGAGATCCTGGCCAAGTCGGCTCCGTCCCAGGAATTCGATGCCTCGGACCGGGCCTTGGTCGACGCGCTCACCTTGAGCCTCGAGTATGACCCGGACGCCCCTGAAATCTACGAGCGTCTGGTCCGCTATTATCTGCGCGGCGGCGACCTCAAGACCGCCCGCCACCGGCTGGAACAGGGGCTCAAACGCTTACCCAAGGATGTCGGACTCCTAACCGCCGCACTGGACCTGGCCCTGGCCGGGGACGCCTTCAAGAAGGCCGCCCGCTATGCCCGCGAGGTCCTGGCCCTGGACCCGATCAATACCGGCGCCCGGGAGCGACTGGTGAAGGCCCATCTGGCCCATGCCCGCAAGCAGATCCGCAGCGCCCGCGCCGACCTGGCCCGCAAGGAACTGGAGCAGGCCGCCGCGTGGGATCAAGGCGGGCGCTGGCATGACCGGCGCGACCTGCTCGTCGGCCTGCTCGACCTCACCGAGGATGAAGCCCGCGGCCGGGCGGCCTTGGGCGCGCAGGTCGCCGCCCTGGGCGGTGGCCTGTCCGCCACCCTCGCCCTGGCCCTGGAGGCGGTCGCCATCGGCCGCACCCCGGCCTGGGCGCTCAAGGCCGTCGGGCTGGGCAAGGTCAAGGTGTCCGACCAGGCGGACCTGACGGCCTTCCTGGCACGGCTGCGCGCCCACCTGGACGGGGGCGATGGGCTCGCGGCTGCGTTGCGACTGCTGTTTGATAAACCGCTCGGCGCCGCCGCCACATGGCCCCTCACCCCGGCCGAGTCGGAGTCGGCCTGTGATACCCTGCGCCGGGCCGGTTTGAGCGAGGCGCGGCGGGCCTTCGCCGAGGCCGCACTCAAGCGCTGGCCGGGCACCCCCGTGTTTGTGCTGCATCAGTTCGAGTCCCGGCGGACGGGTCCCGGGAGCTATCCGAATCGCACCGAGATGGCCCGGCTGGAAGACGCCATGGTCCAGGCGCAAGAGTCCGGGGACGAGCGCACCGCCCATCGCATCGAGCAGGTCATCATGCGGTATGCACCGCCCGGACTCTTCGGCGGCCGCTCCGGCGGGTTCTTCGCCAACCCGTTCGAGGATGATTTCGACGATGACGATGACGACGAGGGTCCGGACCCGCGCCCATTCGAGCTTCGACCGGACGACGCACTGCGCGCCATGATCGAGATCGTGGGGATCGACCAACTGCTCAAGATGGCCGGGATCGATGCCAAGGAGCGCGCCGAGTTCAAGCAGCGGGAGCGCGAGATAGGCCGGGCGCGGATGATCGAGGAGATAGCCGAACTGATGCGCGAGTCGCTACTCGACTTCGGCCCCGGGATGCGGCCCGGACCGGCCCCCCGGATCAATCCGCCCAAGCCCGGTCCCAAGGACAAGCGTGGCGGCCGTCAGGCGCCGGCCCCCGAGCCCCCGAACGATGACGACCCCGAGCAGTTTGAACTGTTTTAGACCAGCGAGCGACGAGCGAGCGATGAGCGACCCCTACCTGACCCTTGGATTGCCCCCGGACGCGGACGACGACGCCGTCCACGCCGCCTATCTGGCGGCCGTCAAGACCTGCCCGCCGGAGCGCGACCCCCAACGCTTCCAGGCCATTCGCGCCGCCTACGAGTCACTGCGCACGCAGCGCGCCCGCCTCGCCCAGGCACTGTTCGACCGGGAACCCCCGAGCCTGACCGACATCCTCGACCGGGCCGACCCGGTGGGCGCCCCGCGGCGCCCCAGCCGTGTACTCTTCGATGCACTGCTGCGTGGGGGGGACTGATGGACGCCGCGGCCCGCGAGCAACTGCTCGGGCGCTTCAGCGCCTATCTCGACGGTCTGGATGAGGGCGCGACCGATGACGCCGCCGCCGCGACCGCCGAGGCCGCGACACCGGACCTTTTCACCCTGCTCGCGCAGCTCGCCGCCCTCAAGAATGAGGTGAAGATCGAGTCCCGCCAGGTGAAAGGGGCGCTGGATCGGTTCCGCGACGCCTTCGACCTGGTCCGCCAGGCCCAGACCCGGCTGGAGGAGGGGCAGACCCAGCGCGCCGAGGCCGAACGGCGCGCCCGCGAGGACCAGCAGCGCGATCTGCTGCTGGAACTGCTGGAGCTGCGTGACCGGCTCCAGGCGGCAGCGAATCAGGCGCACCGCTACCGCCCCGGCTGGCTCATCCGGTGGGGGGGCGCGGCCGGTTTCGTCGCCGCCATGGCGGCGGGGCTCGACATGAATCTGCGGCGCCTGGACGACCTCCTCGCCCGGCGCGGTGTGCAGGCGCTGCGGGCGATCGGCCAGCGCTTCGATCCCCATACCATGCATGCAGCCGAGATCGGCCGCGACCCCAAGCAGGTCACGGGCGTGGTGCTGGCCGAGGTGCGCCGGGGCTTCGTCCAGGGCGAGCGCCTGCTGCGCCCGGCCGAGGTCGTGGTCAACCGGCTGACGCAGAGCGAGCCTTAGCGCGGCCTGATCTCAGACCGATTTCCACTTCGATTACACTCGACCCGACATCAGACACCATGAGCGACATCATTATCGGCATCGACCTCGGCACCACCAACTCGGAGGTGGCGGTGGTTCAGGACGGGGTCTCCCGCATCATCGAGGTGGACGGGGCCAAGCTCCTGCCCTCCGTCGTGGGTTTGGCGGACGACGGCACCCTGCTGGTCGGCCAGGCGGCCCGCAACCAGTTTGCACTCTATCCGGAGCGCACCATCCGCTCGATTAAGCGGCGCATGGGGGAGGACGTCAAGGTCGCGATGGGGCCCCAGTCCTACACCCCGCAGGAGATCTCGGCCCTGATCTTGAAGCGCCTGAAGCAGGCGGCGGAGCGCGACCTGGGGCAGCCGGTGACCCGCGCGGTCATCACGGTCCCGGCCTATTTCTCCGACGCCCAGCGCCAGGCGACCCGTGACGCCGGCGACCTGGCGGGGCTTGAGGTGGTGCGCATCATCAACGAGCCGACCGCCGCCGCGCTGGCCTACGAGGTGGACCACCCCCAGGGCAAGACCATCCTGGTCTACGACCTGGGCGGTGGGACCTTCGACGTCTCCGTGGTGCGGATCGCCAAGGACCTGACCGAGGTCCTGGCGAGCCACGGCAACAATCAGTTGGGCGGGGACGACTTCGATGACCGGATCATCGACCACCTGCTGGAGCACCTGCGCGCCCAGGGCCATGACCCGCGCGAGAACCGCCCCGCCATGGCGCGACTCACCCGCGCCGCCGAGGCCGCCAAGATCGCCCTGTCCGATGCCCCCTTCGCCCTGATCCAGGAGGAGTATCTGCTGGAGCGCGTGGGGGCGCCGGTGCATCTGTCGCTGGAGCTGTCGCGCGAAGACTACGAGGCGATGATCGAGCCCTATCTGCGCGAGACCCTGGATGCCATGCATATCGCCGTCAAAGGGGCCGGGCTTACCGTCGCCGACCTGGACGAGGTGCTGCTGGTCGGCGGGGCGACCCGCACGCCGCTGGTGCAACGGCGCCTGGAGGAGGCCCTGGGGATGCAGCCACGCAGCGAGGTGGACCCGGATCTGTGCGTCGCCACCGGGGCGGCCATTCAGGCGGCGGTCATTGCCGGGGTGCAGGTGGCCAGCGTGCTGGTGGACGTGACCCCCTATACCTTTGGCACCAGTGCCCTGGACGAGTTGAACGGAGAGCCCTATCCCTATACTTTTATCCCGCTGATCCGCAAGAACACCGCCATCCCGGTGACCAAGAGCGATGCCTTTGAAACCGTGTACGACGGCCAGCGCAGCGTCCAGGTCGAGGTCTACCAGGGCGAGGACCCGGACGCGCTCAACAACATCCGGATCGGCTCCTTCCTCATCGACGGACTCTCGGACGTGCCGGCCGGCAACGTCATCATCACCAGTTTTTCACTGGACGTGAACGGCATCCTGCACGTCACCTCGCGGGAGAAGCGCACCGGATTGGAAGCGCACATTACCATCGACAATGCCACCGCCCGCTTTGCCGAGGACGAGTTGGCCGCCGCCCGCGAACGACTGTCCGCCTTCATCGACGCCGATGAGGGCGACCTGGTGGACAGCGCCGAGTTCGCGGATGGGGCCGCCGACGCCGCGGGCGAGCGACGCGAGGCCGTCGCCGCCCGCGCCCTGGTGGAAAAGGCCGAGCGCCTGCTGGAGGGGGCCAACACGGATGACCGCGACGACCTGGTAGACGGCATCGAGGCGGTGCGCGACGCCCTGGCGACGGACGACATCAAGGCCCTGGAATTGGCGGTCGCCCAACTCGCCGATCTGATCTATTACCTGGAAGCTTAACGGGGACCCCGGATGGACCGCTGCCCGAATTGCCGTGCCCGCCGGGAAGCCGAGGAGACCTGCCGCCGCTGCGGGATGGACTTGTGTGGACTACTCGCGGTGGAACAGGCGGCCGCGGGACTGATCACCCACGCCCTGCGCCAACTCGCCGCGGGCGAGGTTGCCGCGGCGATCCAGACCCTGACCAGGGCCCGCGCACTCAACGCGGACCCCTTCATTGTGCATCTGTTAGGGTTTCTGCGGCACTTGGCTGATGAGCCATCACGGGCCAATCAGGATCATCAGCTTGCGTAAGGCGTTACCGAAAGAGGTAAGACACTATGCCCGTCACATCTAAATCCGGGAGGGTGTTTGAACTGCCGGACACGGACGAAGAAACGGCGATTCGCGCCGGCATCGCCACCGATCCGGATGCCAGTGAATTGTCGGCGGCGGCGCTCAAGACGCTGCGCCGGGTTGGTCGGCCAGAGGCGCCGTCCACCAAGAAGCCGGTGTCGATCCGACTCTCGCCGGAGGTCTTGGCCTACTTCAAGGCGACCGGGACGGGCTGGCAGACCCGCATGGATGCAGTGTTGCGCCAGTTCGTGGACCAACAGCGGCCCGGTCACTGATCGCCCTCCCCACCGCCGCTTCATCGGCTCGGTAAGCCCGCGGCAATTTTGCTTTCTGTCGGCAAGCGATATACCCTATACGCAAAACAGGAAAAGAGCACGGCGGTCGTTATGGCGATGACGACGAGGGTTGAGGTTGGCGTGGAGGAAGTGACCGAGGTATCGCAACCCGTCTTCAGTACGCGGGGGCGGCAGCTTGGGCTCTTTGAGCTGTTCGCTGCCATCCAGGCCGGGGACTCACTGGAACTCACCCGCTTGCAGCCGCACCAGCGCGGCCCGGCGGTCACCTGCCTGGCGGTCATGATGGTCGCGCTGCGGCGCTATGCCGTTGCCCCACCGCAAGCGGCGGCGGACTGGGAGCGGGAATGGCTGGCGCAGGTCGGTGCCGATGCGCTGCGGCTCATCGCCGTCCTATGACCCGATCGCCGAGATGGATGGCCTGGCGGCCGAGCTGTTGCGGCGCTTCCCGCTGGCGCTCGTGGCCGCGCCGCCGATCCAATGGACCTCCTCGCTGGACCACCTCTATGCCGGGCTGGTGATGCTGGCCGACTGGCTCGGCTCCAGCCTGCCGGTGATGGGTGAGGACTGGCGCCCGGAGGCGGTCGCGACCCTGCTCGACTCACTGCCCTGGTCCCGTTGGCACTCGGGCGCGCCAGCGACGGCGATCCTGCCGGGCGCACCCATCGGGGCTCAGGTGGTGATCGGTGCGGTGCCGCTCGCGCAGCGGCTGGTCGTGTTCGAGGCGCCCACCGGGACCGGCAAGACTGAGGCCGCGCTGCTGCGTGCGCTCGCTGGTGCGGCGGCAATTGGCGCTCGGCGGGCATTGCCTGCTGATGTCCGCCACCCCCGGCGAGGTGCTGCGCGCCGAGTTGCAGCAGCGCCCGCGGCTGCCGTTGGCGCAGGCGCTGGCCGTGCCTTACCCCGCGGTCAATACGCTATCCGTCGCGGTGGCGACCGTCGGCTCGTCGCTGCGCTGCTGGTCGGTGTCATCGGCAAGGGCGGCACCCGGAGGCCGCTCGCCATCGTCGCCACCCAGACCGCGGAGGACTGAGGCGGTTCCGACACGACTGGGGAAGGCACAGTCACCGTCGAACTGCACGTGGCGCTGGCCTCCCCATTCACCGGATCGGCCATTGAGGCGCTGCCGGTGCCGGCGCGCTGGCTGCGCGATGTCGCGCCCGGCACGGCGGGTGTCCCGACACCGGATGGCGCGGGCGGTTACCGGGTGGACATCGGGCAGCGGCGATTTCAATATGGTTTGCTGGGATTGCGGCGCGCGGGTTGACCGCTGATCGAGCCCACCGCGAGCCTGTGGCGTCGAATGCGCTAAACCGTCGCCAGGACCAGGATCAGCGGCTTACGGCCTTTCCAATGCGAAGAATCCCGATTAGTTGCCTTCAGCCGCCCGCGGGCGGCTGGCGTATCCAGTCCTCAAAGCGTAAACTCCCGCCCCTCGCTGCGGGACTGGTAGATGTCCAGCACCAACTCATCCACTTCCGGATCGGTCCCCTGCCAGCGTCCGGCCAATGCCTGCCAGGCCCCAAGCTGGGCGTCGGTCTCCTGCTTGAGTCGGGTCGCGGGATCGGTGCAGGGCTCCAGTGCCTGCTCCAACAGCCAGATCGCCTCCCGGTTCAAGCTGCGTTGGTCCGCGGCGGCCCGCGTGCGCAACCGCTCCATCAAGGGGGACGGAATATCTTTTAGGGTCAAGGAGGGCAAAGGGTCACACTCGCCGATGGCAGGCAATGCAACCATTTTGGTGTCAGCCTGCGGGTAAGTCAATTTCTCCCATGTGAGAGACGGTTCACGCGCTGGATCTCGTCGCGAACCTGCGGGTCGTTGAGATCCGGTAGGTACGACTTAAGTCGCACCTACAGCAGATCCGATGGTGGCTGGGACCAGATTCTCCGGCAATCGCCTGAATGCGCTAAACCATCGCCAACACCAAAATCAACAGGGTCTCGGTCAACTCCACCAGTGCCCCCGCCGTGTCGCCGGTGAAGCCGCCCAGCCGTTCGAGCAGCACCCGGCGCAGCGGCCAATAGAGGGCCGCCGCCGTCGCCAGCAACAGCACTCCGACCCATCCCAACACCGCCACCGTGGCGCCGCCCGCGAGTGCCACCACCAGGCGGCAGGCACCCGGCGGGGCCTCCCGCGCGGGATCGCCCGCCATCCCTTGGGGACGGGCATAGGGCGTGCCGATCAGCAGCAGCGGCAACTGCGCCCGCGCGAGCAGGGGCACCCACAGGAGCGACCAGCCGTCCCCCGCCCCGATCAGGGCCGTCAAGGCGGCGAATTTTGCGATCAGGACCAGCACCAGCGCGGTCACCCCGGCTGGACCGCTCGCCGGGTCTTTCATGATGGCTAGGGTCCGCTCGCGGCTCCCCTGCCCCCCCACCCAGGCATCCGCAGTGTCCGCCAGGCCGTCGAGATGCAGCCCCCCGGTCGACCAGACCCACAAGGCCAGCACCAGGGCCGCCGTCACCCCGGCCGGGCGATTGAGCAGCCCCGGCCCCAGCAGCACCGCGGCCAGGCCGATCGCGAGCCCCAGCAGCAGGCCGATCGCGGGATACCAGGGGACCGCCCGGCCGAGCTCGGCCGGCGCCACCTGACCCGGGTCGGGAAACGGGAAACGCGAGAGTAAGCGGCCTGCGATCCAAAGCGGACGCAGTGTCAGACGTGCGGTACTGCGATCAATGTCCATCGTTGCGCCCAAAACGGAGTCGTTGTCACGCCAAGGCGCCAAGCTCGCCAAGTCTTTACAGGCGACTTACCCAGCAGCTCATCTCGATACTGGATCGACCCGAGTGTCTTTCTTGGCGAGCTTGGCGCCTTGGCGTGAGTCATTTCCGGACTCAGTTCGCTGCTGCGCCATGGGCCATGAGGCTCGGACGCCCCGGCGGCGCGGGCAGCCGCAAGCGCGTCACACAGGCGTAAGGGACCTCGAGCAGGAGCCCAGCACCGTCCGCCATGCCCAGGACCTGCGCCAGGATGACCCGCAGCACACCGCCATGGGTCAGCACCAGCGTGTGCGGCCCATCGCCCTCGATCAAGCCCTGCCAGGCGGCAAGCACCCGCGCGCGAAAGTCCATGAAGGGCTCGGCCCCGGGCGGGGTATAACCCACCGGGTCGTCCCAAAAGCGGGCCAAGTCCGCGGCGGGGATTTGGTCGGCGGCCAGACCCTCCCAGTCGCCGAAGCGCCGTTCAGCCAACGCCTCGACCAACGCCAGTGGACGCTCGCGCTCCGCGGCCAGCGTGCGGGCAAACTCGGCGCAGCGCCGGGAGGGGGAACTGGCGATGCGGGTCAGGTCCGGCGCCAACGCGGCGGCGCGGCGCAACTGCGCCCACCCAGCCGCGCTCAACGGATCGTCCTGACCGCCGCGAAACCGCGCACCGCCCTGGACCTCGCCATGACGCACCAGGGTGATGAAGCGATCGGTCACTACCCCGCCACCCCCGCCTCGGCGAAAGTCGCCATGCCGTTGTGCAGTGTACAGGCAAGACGCACCAGCGGCAGGGCCACCGCGGCGCCGCTACCCTCACCCAACCGCATCCCGAGATCCACCAATGGCCGCGCATCCAGCCCGGCGAGCAGCGCACGGTGGCCGGGCTCGGCGGAACCGTGCGAGAACAACAGCCACTCACGCAGGCTGGGGTTGATCCGGCAGGCGCAGAGCGCCGCGGCCGTGCTGATAAAGCCGTCGACGAGCACCGGAATCCGCTGCTGGCCGCAGGCCAGATAACACCCCGCCATGGCAGCGATCTCGAAACCGCCAAGCCGCTCCAGGATGGCCAATGGCGAGACTGGCGGGGCGCTGTCCGGCGCCGCGTGCAGGGCCAGGGCGCAGTCCACCACCGCGGCCTTGTGACGGATGCCGGCCTTGTCGAGCCCGGTCCCGGGCCCGACCAGGAGCTCCGCCGGCAGCCCCAGCAGGGCACAGGCCAGGGCCGCCGCCGGGGTGGTATTGCCGATCCCCATCTCACCGCCGATCAACAGACGCACGCCCGCCGCAGCGGCCCGCTCGGCGGCGCGGCGCCCGATCGCCAGCGCCGCGGTGACCTGTTCGTGGGTCATCGCCGGCCCCTGGACCAGATTGGCGGTGCCGGGGCCGACGCCCTCGCAGCGCACCCCGGGCACCCCGGTGAGGTCGCCCAGGGTGCCGCAATCGATCACCTCGAGTGCGGCGCCCAGGGTGCGGGCCAACACCGAGATGGCGGCCCCGCCGCCGGCGATATTGCGCACCATCGATACAGTGACCGACTGCGGATAGGCCGAGACGCCCTCAGCCACCACCCCGTGATCGCCCGCGAACAGACAAATCTGCACCGGATCGACGCTCGGCTTGGGGTTATCCTGGAGCGCGGCCAGTTGGATCGCCAGCGACTCCAGTTGGCCCAGCGCCCCCCGGGGTTTGGTGAGTTGATCCTGGCGTTGGCGTGCCGCCTGCGCCGCGGCCTCCGAGGGGGCGGGACAGGGGATGGAAAGCCAGTCGAGTGAATCGGTCATCATGCGAGCCCAAACGTTGGTGTGTGTTGATGTGTGGTCATGGCAGACACAGCGACTGTTTGGTTCACGGACTCACGCGGCGGTCCCCTTCAGCATCAACGGCAGACCGGCGACGATCAGGACCACCCGGGCGCAGCGGGCGGCGAGTTGCTGATGCAGCGTCCCCGCCAGGTCGCAATAGCGGCGCGACAGCTCCCCCAAGGGGGTCACGCCCAGGTTGCTCTCATTGCCGACCAGGATCACCCGCCCGGGGGCGCTCGCCACCACCCCGAGCAGGGCCTGGATCTCGCGCTCGGTCCGGTCCGCATCGGCCTCCATCAGCAGGTTGGTAAGCCACAGGGTGAGACACTCCACCAGGCAGCAGCGCCCAGCGGCGGCCGCCTCCGCCAACCGCTCGGCCAGGGCCAGGGGCTCCTCCACCAGACACCAGTCGGCGGGGCGGCGGCGCTGGTGCTCGGCGATGCGCCGGGCCATCGCCGCGTCGCCGGCCCGCGCGGTGGCCAGATAGGTGACCGGCTGCCCGCAGTCCAGGGCCAGCCGTTCGGCAAAGCGGCTCTTACCCGAGCGCACCCCACCCAGCACCAGGGTATGCCCGGCGGGTGCGAGCGGACTCACAGCTCAATGCCTGGCTGCGCCTTAACCCCGGCGTCGAACGCGTGTTTGATCGGACGCATCTCGGTCACCGTATCGGCGATCTCGATCAGCCCGGGCGGGGCGCCGCGCCCGGTCACCACCGCGTGCTGGTGGGGCGGGCGGGTGTCCAGGGCCGCGAGCACCGGGTCGAGCGGCACCAGACCCAGCTTCAAGGCGATATTGAGCTCATCCATCACCACCAGTTGGTAGGCCGGATCGGCGAGGAACCGCGCCGCTGTCTCCCAGGCCGCCAGGGCCGCGCGCCGATCCAGCTCAGGGTCCTGGCTCTCCCAGGTAAACCCCTCCCCCATCACGTGATACTCCAGCTCAGGGAAGCGCCGAAAAAAGGACTCCTCACCGGTGGCGCGGTGGCCCTTGATGAACTGGACCACCGCCACCTTCATGCCATGACCCAGGGCGCGGGCGACCATCCCGAAGGCGGATGAGCTCTTGCCCTTGCCGTTGCCGGTGTTGACCACCAGCACGCCGCGGTCGAGCGTGGCGCCGGCCACGCGGGCGTCCACAATCTCCTTGTGGCGCTGCATGCGCCGGCGATGGCGCTCGCGCGCGGCGTCATCGTTCATTGGGGTGGTCGCGGTCATGTGGGCAGACTCAGGTATGAGGGACGCGGCATGTAGCTGGTCGGGACGTTCCCGACGGCCGACCATTGTAGGGGTTCGGACGGTAACGCACTAGGAGGCTGTCGGCGACTCAGCAATTCCAAATTTGACCCTATCCCGTGTTCGGTCGGCCGCGGGTCTTGCGCGGAGCCGGCCGTAGCGCCTCGAGCATGAAGTCAAACAGGTCATCCCAGGAGTCGAAGGGGAGGTACTGAGCGAGCGCGCGCAGGTGTTCAAAGAACGTCTGGCGCG